>NZ_CANLZC010000058.1 GCF_947495455.1 uncultured Shewanella sp.
GATTGATTAATCTTGGTCGAAAGATCTGATCACAAAGAGGGCTATTAGTTCAATTTCTTATCCCGAGTTCAGGTTAAGTAAGCCTTTTTCAAACTTTCCAGCTGTATCCATATCTTTTATTTTTTGGTGTTGCGATATTTGAGCAATTTCAGAGTCCGCTGGCGCTGTAAATAAAATTAATGACTTACGCGGAGGATGCGTACGTGGATTGATAGTGCTCTTTTTCTGTAGAATATATTTATGATTAGCTGCTGCTAGATCGTCACTGCTGCTACCTAATTCATTAATTTTTGGGCTTTTAGACTTGTTATTTATTGGGTTATTGGGAATTATTCCATGTGAAGAGTCAGCTGTTTGCGCCCCAATAAGTACATGATTGTCGGGGATTTCCCCTGAAAGTAAGTGAATTTTACTATAATCTCTAGCATTAAGAATTTTTTTCAACTCGAAAGGACGAGCATACACCTTAACATTTGTTTGTAAAATACCTGAACTATAACGTAATGAAGCCATATAAGCTTGCCCCGCTACGGCGCCCCCCCCCATATGTGCATCAAGATCATTAAAAAAACGCTTAGAGCCTGACAATATACTACCAGTCTCATCATTTTGTTTAGCTAATTCAGCATCAACACTGGCAGCAAAAATCACATCTATAGTTTGTAGTGGTTTGTCGCTAAGTAACTCACCTTGGGCTAGTGTTAATAATTCATAAACTCGACAATGACCATCTCCCTTATTTTCGCTAGGGCCTCTATTCAAACAGGCTTGATAATCCCAGATATCATCCGCTGGTACCTCTCCATCAGCAGGGTATAAGATTGGTGTGAGCTCATGGCCATTACTTAACGCATTTAAAAACGAGAATATTTGCCTTGTGTATTTAGGCTTATTAGCCTTTTTCACGAAGCTGTCTTTGCCTTCGGCGCTATAGAGCAAGCTGTCGGCAAAGCGGCTAATGAGTAGATGGCCCGCCAAATAATCCTCATTATTGAGAGTAAATAAATCCAGCAAGGCCGCATGGCCATAATTACGATTCACCAGTTTGTTGCTCATATACTGAGCTTGCTCGATGGCATCACGGGCTAGTTGCCTAAGCTCGGGTAATATGATGCGGGTTAACGGCGCCTCATCGCCCACGGCACCTTATCACCATAATCACGATAGAGCTGTGATAATTTTGGTTCATGTTTAGCTAGAATGACATGATGGACAAAGTTGGCTAAATTAAAATGCTCATGGCGGCCTATATACTCTTGCAGCTCAGTTAAATAAGCAAAACCTTGGGCCGTCTGCTCAATTTGATGGCGCAAATCAAACAAAGGATCGCTTAAAATCAAGCCCACATAATGATTGCTTCGGCTTTGCTCAAAAATATCCGTTTCGCTGCCATGACTTTGCCATAGCTCATCGTCATTAGGAATAACAGCATCATCAGGCACAGGTCTATGTTTGCTTAAATGAAGCGCTCTCAGCCTTGGGGCCATGTCATAACGGCCTAAACTTATCTCCCCCGGCTCTGGTGTTTTTTGATATTTGAGGCTGTCTAAATGGAATCGTCCAAAGGGGCCGTCTGTTTCTAATTGGGTTAATTCCTCAGCGGCGAGATCGGCAATGCCTTTGGCATAATCACCGCTTAAGTCTTGCAAATAGGCGACGGGATCGGCGTACATCATCTCCCCAATAGACTGCTTACTGCGGGCTCGCTGTGGCGCCACTTTATCTAATTTATAGAAACGGCCAAAGCTGGCATGATCGCTGGGTAAATTAAAGGCAATACGCTCACAATGATCGCTTAATTGTTTTTTATCCGACTCTAATGCGTTAAGGCGCTCGGCGCTGAGTTGTACCTCACTGTAAAACACTTGGGGTTTTTCGCTATCGTGCAAGCCGCCCCAAGCGCGATAATTTTTAATGGGAAGATATATGGCTTCCATGGGCTGACCTATGGCAGGCCTGTCATATTCTGATGGAATATCGGCGTTTTCATCTTCCGCCCGTAACTTAGTTAATAGCGTGTCTTTGTACGTCTTTGTAAGTAAATTGAAGCGCAATCATTCTCAAAGCTGATTAACACCTAGTGCCATTCAGAGTCGCTCAGGTATTCCTAAGTACGCTTCTGAAATAGAGAGTCGGCACCAGCTTGTTAGCTTGATAAATATCCAAGCCCTCAAAAGGTTACTCTGACCCCACTTTTATTCTTCGCCTTTGGCGAGGCGTTCGATGCGCTGCCGCATTTCCATGGCTTTGACTTGGATTTCATCGTGGGTCATATCACGCCAGTAGCGCTCGGGGCGGCCAGTTTCTTTATCATGCTCGCGAGTGACAGGATCTTTTTGTCTGTGGATCTCTAAGATAGGAGTATCAGGCAGAGGGCGGCTGATATCCATGTAACATTGAATGAAATCCCAAAAGGCCATGGCATCGCCGTGAGAGATAGGGTTTAATAATCCTGATGTGCCAAAACTTAAGCGGCGAGAGTCCTTGTGCATCATGATCATATTCCAGCCCGCACCTGTGCCCGCCCCCGTTCTCAGCTGGTAGACGTAAGGGACAAATTCGCTGAAGGGCTTAGAGATAGTGCGACGCTTAATGCCCGTTAGGGGAATATACTTCCAGCGAGTCAGCATGCCTGTGCGGCGATTAAATTCAAAATCACGTACGCCACTGCCAAAAATGACCAAGCCTATAGACCTAGGTAATTTGGTTATGCCAATCATTAAGCCACCAATAAAGGCAGGAAGCAAACCAAAATAACAAATAAATTCTTGCATATTCTCTAGCCTTTCTGGATTATTCATCACTAATAACATCAATAATAACCCTCCAATAATAAAAACCCCCCCCCCTATCAGAGTGATATAGCCACCTAGAGTACAAATGATGGCAAAAAATTCTCTCGTGCCTTTAACTGTGCAAATTTTTTCATGATCGAAACTAAAGGGAATATGGGCTTCGTCGGGATCCATTTCTGCATGCAGGATTTCATAAGTATCATCAATATAATCCTTAGGGATCACATTACGAATGTCATTTACCGCCAGCTCAAACATGCCCGAAAAAAAGTGCTTTTTATTGTGGGGCTGTTGCTTCCACATCTCGCTTGAGTAGGCGGTATTGGCATAATATTCTCTTGCTGAGAGCTGTTTCTCATGGTAAGCCTCATTAGTGTTAACATTGCCTTTACCGTTAGCATTAGAACCAGCGGGTACGCTTGTGGCTTTAGTCATAACTGTCTCTTATTAATTGATATTCTAAATTCTATTGAGTCACCACTTTAGCGAGCTAGTGGGCATTAAGCCCACTCTTGATAGAGCCAAAAGGCTTGTTCATCATTGCTAAAGTCGGGGGTGTGATCGGCGTGGCTATACATGCTAGTATCTTCCACTGTAGGGGCGGGGAAAACCCAAGCATCAGACTGGCCCTTTTGTGCAATCAATTGCAGCTTGAGCTGTAATTGATAATTGATAATGGCATCTTTCTTCATCCCGTTGATACGCTGCTTTTCAAGGCCACCTACTGGCTTATGCAGCAGAATATCTAGGCCTAGCGCCGTTTCCTGATAGACAGGAGTGAAATTAGCCACTTCCTCTCTCATCGCAGGAATATATTGAGACTTATGCCCTAAAGGTAATTTAGTCTCTTTAATCAGACGCACTTGCAGACGATAATCATTGGGCTTAAACCAGTTAGGAAAGTGGGCCTTGACGCTGATGCGGCGATTAGGCTGATCCACTTGGCGGGCGCTTATACCTTGCTCCTGCAATAGCGGCTGCAACTGGCTAAGGTCATGATCCGACAGCTGAGTCAGTTCCAATTGTGGCTGATTTAAGTAACTCACCAGACGATAATAGGCCTCATTAGGCTGATGTAAATGCCCATAAAGGCTCTTATTAGGCTCTAACCCTAGCGGGCCATTGATGAGTAACATCTCTACATCATCTTTGCTAAGCCAGACGGCGAGGCCTGCGGCAATGCCGCCAATGACAAACAGCACCCAAAAGACGGGCATAGCAAGACCTATGCCAAAAGCGCCTGCAATCAAAGCACCGGTAGAACCTGCTGCGCACAGAGCCGCCACTCCATTGGCAATAGCCGTGTCTTTATTACCGCGGTTCCACTCGTGCAGCATGTCGGCCACATAGACGCCAACGGTAATCGCCCCCGATATTCCACCTAATACATAAGCAGCCGACACACGTCCGACTAACTTTATCGCAATACGATTCAATAAGCTGCCCGCTTTAGTATTGGCTAATAACCATTCTTTCCCAGTCGAGATCACCCTAGGGGCCAATATTCGAGAAAGTCTATTTTTTTCATTAATTAAGGCCAGTACTTGTTCAAAGGTTAATAAGGTATCTAAACCTGCACCAATTAAAGAAGCAGTATCACGACCATCTCTTTTGCCATCACTATTCGAAAAGACCTCTATCGCCCCTTGCAAATTCCAAAGTTCCAGCAACAACAAGCCGGGCATGATTTTTTGCAGGCCAGATTCCAGCTTACCCGCCACTTGCATGTCTTTGATTGTTTTATGTTGAGACACTCTTGCTACATCAGAGTCCGCTGGGGCGGTAAAGATGATCAGCGGCTGCCTTGACGGGTGAGCATTGGCGGCAAGATTGCTTTTACTTATCAAGGTATGTTTTTGATTGGCCGCCGCTAACTTGTCGGCGCTTTCTCCTATGCCATCCACTTTGACGTTATTGAGCTTCTTCACGCCTTTTTGATTACTCGTCACACCAAAATCTTGCTGCTGAAAGCTGGCGCCGACTAATACGTGACCGTCTGGAATGTCGCCAGAGATAAAGTGAATGTCGGCAAAGGCATTGGCACTCAATACCTTTTGCAATTCTAACGTGCGAGCAAAGACTTTAGTATCGCTGCGAGCGATACTGTTACTGCCGCTAAGCATAGTCATGTAAGCTTGGCCTGCTACGGCTAAGCCGCCTAAATAGGCGCCGACATCGTTAAAAAAGCGCTTAGCGCCAGATAACACGCTGGTCATGCCGTCTTGCTCTTTGGCGGCGAGCTCGGTGAGGTTGTGATCGATACTGGCGGCAAAGATCACATCTAAGGTTTGCAGCGGTTTGTCGCTCAGTTGATCCCCTTGGGCTAAGGTAAGTAACTCATAAAGGCGGTAATGGCCATCGCCTAAATTTTCCGTGGGGCCTTGTTGCAACACGGCTTGATAATCAAAGCTGGCATCTGTGGGCACGCTACCTTCTACAGGATACAGAATGGGCTTGAGTGCATGGCCATTAGTTAACGCATTTAAAAACGAGACGATTTGCCTTGTGTATTTAGGCTTGTTGGCTTTTTTTACGAAGCTGTCTTTGCCTTCGGCGCTATAGAGCAAGCTGTCGGCAAAGCGGCTAATGAGTAGATGGCCCGCTAAATAGTCTTCATTATTGAGAGTAAATAAATCCAGCAAGGCCGCATGACCATAATTACGATTCACTAATTTGTTGCTCATATACTGAGCTTGCTCGATGGCATCACGGGCTAGTTGCCTAAGCTCGGGTAATATGATGCGGGTTAACGGCGCATCATCTCCCACAGGCACACTATCGCCATAATCGTTATACATTTTAGCCAGTTGAGGTTCATGCTTGGCTAGAATGACGTGATGGACAAAGTTGGCTAAATTAAAATGCTCATGACGGCCAATATACTCTTGCAGCTCAGTTAAATAAGCAAAACCTTGGGCCGTCTGCTCAATTTGATGGCGCAAATCAAACAAAGGATCGCTTAAAATCAAGCCCACATAATGATTGCTTCGGCTTTGCTCAAAAATATCCGTTTCGCTGCCATGATTTTGCCATAGCTCATCGTCATTAGGAATAACAGCATCATCAGGCACAGGTCTATGTTTGCTTAAATGCAAGGCTCTCAGCCTTGGGGCCATATCATAACGGCCTAAACTGATCTCCCCCGGCTCTGGTGTTTTTTGATACTTTAAACTGTCGAGATGGAAGTGACCAAAGGGGCCATTTGTTTCTAATTGGGTTAATTCCTCAACGGCGAGTTCGCCAATGCCTTTGGCATAATCACCGCTTAAGTCTTGCAAATAGGCGACGGGATCGGCGTACATCATCTCACCGATAGACTGTTTGCTGCGAGCCCGCTGTGGCGCAACCTTATCTAATTTATAAAAACGGCCAAAACCCGCGTGATCACTGGGCAAATTAAAGGCAATACGCTCACAATGATCGCTTAATTGTTTTTTATTCAACTCTAATGCGTTAAGGCGCTCGGCGCTGAGTTGCACCTCACTGTAAAACACTTGTGGTTTTTCGCTATCCAGCAAGCCGCCCCAAGCACGATAGTTTTTAATGGGAAGAAAAATCGCCTCCATGGGCTGACCTATGGCAGGCCTGTCATATTCTGATGGAATGTCGGCGTTTTCATCTTCCGATCGCAACTTAGTTAATAAGGTGTCTTTGTAAACGGGAGCGCAATCATCCTCAAAGCTTATCAGAATTTCACGCCAAATTTTTTGCCCCATGAAAATATACAAAAAGCCGTCTCTGGCATGGATAACCCCTGTTCGATTATCCTCAAGTTTCACGAGAGGCACTATGGGCGCAACCACATAATCATGGCTACCTTGGCAGCGATCGGAAGTCCAAAAGCTATCAAATAAAGGCAGCTCGATTGGCCCTTGCTCAGTTTCAACTAATAATGTGGCCTTATCTCGCATTCCATTGGCCTGCCACACATGTAGCTGGCTGTTATTTTTAGTGTCAATGACTTCATCTGCAGGTTTTTGCCCTGTGATCACCACTTTTTGCGTGGTCGATTCTTTTATTCCTAAAATTTCAACGAGAAATTCTTTTTGCTTACATGTTTCTAATTCACTGGCCATGATGAGTTCCCTTTATCATTGACTGAATACGGATGGAATTAACGACTCAGGTGCTGTTACTTGCTGCAAGACTTGTTGTTTTTCTTGCTGCATTTGATTTAAGCGCTGCATTTGAACTTGATTGAGCCTAACGCTTTGATCGCTTTCGAGCACACTTTTATTAAGCACACTATCGTTAGAGGAAAGCACAGAAGCATCCTCATGCTGGTGAAAAACACCCCACCAGCGATGACCCTCTTTTTGCTGCTGAACATAGGTATTGCCATACCAGTAAAGGGCCGAGAAACCAGGGAACAAATGAGTGAGAGTTTCATTTTGAAAGAAATAACTGGCCACTCGCTTATCGAAATATCTAAAGATGCCTTTTTTATTCTCGCCAAAGGTCACTATCACATACTCACGCAACTTAGCTAAGACTTGCTCTGTGGTTAATGAGGATGAAATGATCATAAGACTCATTTTGTCATCGCTTTGCGCTTTTTCATTGAGCCAGAGTAAATCCGCATCATTTTTTAACGCCAATACGATAGGCCCCACTTGCATGGCCTCAATCAATTCAGTGTCATCAAATAAATACTCATAATTCGGCGCAGGGTCGTTTTGATAAAGCCAAGGCAAGTAGTTATTTGCCGCATCTATGACGGCCCAACATTTTTCATTGGAATGAAAACCAATTGTATTGAAATCCACAGGTGTCATGCTTGTGCCCCCAAACAAGGACAATCTTCCCTTGGGCAAGTACCATCACTTTGACGTTGACACAGAGTGATCATAGGCAGCTCGGCTGCGACTGCACTGACTAAGCTTTGCTCAACAATCGCAGGCGCCACCTCTTCCGCCACTACGGCATCAAGCACTTCTTTGGGCAGTATGGGCGCTTTACCGCCATAGCCGCTGCCGCTGCCCGCGCTACCGCCTGAGTTTAAGTTAATCGCCGAGCCGACAAGATGCACGCCTGCGGGATCGATTTTGACAAAATTGCCGCCCACTTTTAGGGTCACTTCCGCCCCCGCGTCGATAACCATTTTACCGCCGGACTTAAGGTGCACTTCTTTGCCTGCTTCCAGCAGGTATTTTTTGCCGATTTTTTGGTGTTGGCTGCCTTTGATCTGCACCGACTGGTTTTTTGCGATCAAAGTGCGGCTCTCCCCTTTAATGGTGGCATGATCATGACTTTGCACTAGGGCAACACGATCGTTAGCGACACTTAAATGTTGCGCGTTATTGATGACGTTACGCTGAGTGTCAGTGACTTTGATGTTCATGTCTTTTTGAGCATGAAAATAAATACGCTCTTCGCCTGCTTCATCATCAAAGTACAGCTCATTACTGCCTTCACCTTTGTGGGTTTTGGTTTTCAGTACAGTGCGGGCTTGATGCTCAGGCAAGCTATAGGCAGGGGTATTGACCGCATCATGGCTGCGACCGGTAATAATGGGCTGATCCGGATCCCCTTCAAAAAAAGAGACTATCACTTGGTTGCCTATGCGCGGCACCGACATCATGCCGTATTGGCCGCCCGCCCAACCTTGGCTGACTCTCACCCAGCCACTGGATAAGTCATCACCATTGCTGTATCTGTCCCAGGGGAATTGCACTTTCACTCGGCCAAATTCATCACAATATATCTCTTCCCCCTCGGGCCCCACCACAGTGGCAATTTGCTCACCATTGATCAGCGGTTTAGGATTAGGCTTAGCTTGCCATGGACTGTTTGCCGGAATAACCTCAAACTCATTATGGTAAGTGGTGGGCGTAGTGGTGTTGGCTTCTTCACTCGCCGCGCCTTGCACGCCATGATGAGTCACCCGCGTTAGCAGCCAGTCACGATTACATGCCTCCTCTAAATGCTCCACTAAGTCAAATTTATAACCACTGCTGGCCGCCATGATATTGCTCTTAGCTTGGCCTTGTTTGGCATCGCGGCGTAAATATTCTAATCTGGCCTGAGAATATGGCATGCCAGTATCATCACTCTTATAACGCCCAGGAAAGTCAAAATGCTCATAGCGGCTTTGCCCCTCTTCCGTTTGCTGATAGTCGCAATCGCTGGCCAGCACTTGCTGCAAAAAACTGTACTCGGGCTGTTTAAAACTGCTGTCTTTGAGGGTAACAGCATTCGGGCGCACCCTATGGGTAAAAGCAAACTGGCGCACAAAAGGCACATCAGACACGCCGCCATTAATGGCGTTATAAGGAAAAGGCTCGCTAAGTTTCGTCAGCTTTAACGGACTGTCACTAAAAACAAGGGTGTGGCTGGTGGCCGTATGCTCAAAATGATAAAACAAGCCTTCTTCGGCGGCTAATCGATGAATAAAGTCCAAATCCGTTTCACGATACTGAACGCAATATTCTCGCACTCGCTCGCTTAAGCTTGGCTCACAGTTAAAGGCGAAATCGGTTATGCCCATTTCACTTAACAAGGTTTGAATGATGGCAAGGGCACTTTGGGTTTGGAAAATACGGCTGTTATGCCGCAGGGATAAACGAGAAAAAGCAGGCACTAAGGTGAGGTAATACTGAGTGTGATGATGACCTGTATTGCCTTTAGTAAAACGGCTCACGATACCATGGACTTGGCGCTGCACCGCCCCATTAACCGACCATTGCATTAAACCGCTTAAGTCCACCACATCACTAGGGTTAATATCACTTTGGCGGCTAACTAAACTGATTTGCACTTCAAAAGGGCTGGATAAGCGCTCGCTAAAACGAAAATCCGCTACATCAAAACACCTTTCATCCAGCCCTTCTGCGCTAAAATGGTAACGTAAGCCTGAGCCACTCAATAGCTCACTGGCTGTGCTCCCTGTTTGTGACGACATGATAAATTCCTTTTTGTTTTTTATATAACTATACCTTTTAGGGCACGTTAACTAACGTGTTCACTTGGCTCACTTTATTGCTTTGCTATAAGCCCTTAACAGACAAGCCCCTTAACAGACAAGGCACATAACGCCCTTAACAGACAAGGCACATAGGCCCTTAACAAACAAGGCACATAGGCCCTTAACAAACAAGGCACATAGCGCCTTTAACAGGCAAGGCACATAGGCCCTTAACAGACAAGGCACATAGCGAAACAGTCATAAGATTAAAATAAAGACGTCACCACAGAGCAGAATATGGGCGCTGTGATGACGTGCTGCTTTCTCAGTAAAAGCAAGAGCCGCTCAGAACTCATTTAAAGAGCCGCTCAAGGCTGCTTTCACTCTTAGTAACAAGATAAAACCGCTCAAGGCTGCTCTTTATTTAGTAAAACCGCTCAGGGCTGCTCTTTATCCATTAAAGCAAGAACCGCTCAAAACTGCTCTTTATCCATTAAAGTAAGAGCCGCTCAAAACTCATTTAACAGCCGCTCAGGGCTGTTAGCTGGCAGCGCCCTTTACTGCATCCAGCAGTGACTCATTGGGTTTGCGCCAATCATCAGCCCCTGTGGTGCCAGCAGTGAGGTGATCCCAATTAATCTTACGATAAGCAAGCGACACTTTAACCAGTTGAGTGAAATTAGATTGCTTAGGATCTTGGCAATGAGGCATTTGACACTCAATATTGACTATGGTCGCGCCTTCTAATGAAGTTACAAAAAATTGCTCTTGTTTACCTTCAATAGAAGTACGGTACCACTTAAGCACCACATTGGTTAACTTTTCCCCTGTAGACAAAGCGTTGTACATTAAAGGTACGGCTTTATTCAACGCGACAGTGAAAGTAAAAGGACGATGTACTCGCTGCCCTGAAGGCTGACCCGATTGCGGATCTGTCGGTACATTCACAACATGGCTAAATTCTTGTACTAGCATTTCATTTTCATGGCCTTCAACAAAAATATCACCCACTGAATCGGCAGTAAATGCTCCTGCAGTGATGAGTCCCTGAGTTTGGCCTAAGATAGAGATATAACATGGTGTTGGCACAGCTTGATTCCTTAACTATGTTTGTCAGTTACTACTGACTTGAGTCCCTAAAACACTCTTCAATATTGACAAGTGTTATCAATGTGTTAGTAATAATTTACCATTATTATTTTCCATAATAAGGTCACTAACCACATAAGATAAATGCAAGCTACATGCCAATTTTTAACCCATTGTTTTTAAGATATAATATTTTTATATTCTCACAGCTTGAGCAATAACTTGCTCAAAACAGGCAAGTTATTGCTTAGTGCGGGCAACTTATTGCTCAGCAAGCTAAAGGCTCATTTGTTTAAAAAGCAGCTCAAGGCTGTCCTTCTTCCCGCTAAAGGCTTTGCTCAGTGCCCTTCATAGGCTCAAGGCTGTGAGCCAGTGCTTGCTTAGCCCACTCTTGTTTTAACAACATACGCTTAATAAGTAACGATTTTAATTGAGCGTCCAATAAGTTCAATTCTTGCTCAGCGCGATCTAGCTGCGCCGTATTTAAGATCTCATCGATATAGTAAGCCCTTCCTAACACAGGGGATAAACTACTGGCATATTGATCTAATTCAGTGGACATCTGTTTTAACTGAGTAATTTTGGCGTTATTACTGGAGAGTCCATTAATTTGCTGACGAATATTGGCCATACGAGTACGGGCTTTGGAAAAGCGCTGATAATATTTATCTAAATCAATGAGAAACTCGACTTGCTGAGGATAAATCAGCATATCTTTATCAGTTGGCGGCACAGCCGAAAATAGCGCATCGATTTGTGTATCAATAGACCTTATCTTTGGCGGATTAGGGGCGGCTATCACTTTAGTGGCTGTGGTTTGCGCCACTAAAAAATCCACCACATTCTGTGGCGCTTTATATAAAGTGCCCAGCAAAAAGATGATAGAAAAACTCAAGACGCCTAAACAAGAAAAAGACAGTCCTCGCCAAAATAACAACTTACGTTGTGAGTCCTTACTCTTGCTCTTGAGGTTGTTCAGCGTGGGCACCACGTTATGCACTTGATTCACCGCATCGAGCTTTTCAAAAATCAAAAAACCTAGCGTATCCAAATTCGGGGTTAAATTTGATGATTCACTGTGCTGATAAGATTGCACTAACTCAAATAACTGCTGACAAGCATATTCACAGCGATACAAGTCACGAACATTATCCATAGTGCCCAGCAACTCTTTCAAATCCGGCGTCACTCTTGTCACCATCCAATTGATGATCTCAGTGGTTTTCTCCAGTGACGGGCTAGACTCTTTGCTGGCATGGGCCAGCACAGCTAACATCAACTCTAAACCTGTGGCTAACCCCGACACGCCATCGGTTTTACACACGGCCACACAATAATAGGCTGAAGTCAGTAAGTCTGCACCTGCATCTGTTGCAATACTTTCAGCCAAACTTTTGATTTTATCCCAATCAACACGACCACTTAACGGACTATAACGCCGATTGATTTCCGTACGCATCGCTTGATAACGACTGTCATCTCTGAGCAAGGCCGGTTTTTGCGTCACCTTAAAACGGTTAACTCCGGTGAGAATTTGCTCTGTCACAATATAATACCACCTTTGAAAATGGCCAAATGCTCCCCATAAAACCTACTGAAACATCAAGGTAAAAGGGAAGCATTTAGCGAATGAGTCCATCAATATAGGGTTTCAGGAATGCTGTAATCACTCAGCAAACGACTGGTAAATGGGTTGGCTGTATCTCGCGTATGCAAGCGATAAGTCACATCCCCTTGATCGATAGAAAATTGATAATCAATACTCGTGCTACTGGAACCTGTCATTCTTGCGGTATCCAAGAGGCGGAAAAATGCCCAAGGGCCATCGTAAGCTAAACTGCGAGGCGATTGATTGGCGGCGCTCGGCACTAAGGTCAATTTACTCTCAGCCGACTTTCTCAACGTATTAGGCCAAACCAGCTCCACACTGCGTTGTGGACCATGGGAATATTCGACATATTGGCCATCAATATTAATCACACTACGGCGCTTATTGGGGCTCATTTGCAGCGCTTCCATGGTAAATTGCACATCCAAATTACCTTGACGATTAAAGAAAGCCTGTTGAATTTGCTTCGCCTGCTTAAGGGAGTCCATCACTTCTTGGCGAATAAGACCTGATTTGGCCCCATCATTGCCGTCTTCTGTTTGTGCAAATTGCTTTAAGGTATTGATGTTCTCTTCTATAAACATTTTCATTTGCTGTTCATAAAACACATTAATGGTGCCCTCAGGGCCAAAGAAGTGTTCAAAATCCGCTAAGGACACTTGCTTAGTCGTCTCGGTATTAAAGGGATAACGGGACGCCAGTTTTTGCTGATATTCAAGGTAAATATCATTATGCCAGCGGACTTCAAGATGTTTGATGGCACTTTGCAGAACCACCTTCCAACTTTCATTGGCCAGTTTCACCATAATACTGTCCATGGGCTTAGGTAAGTTACTGGCAATACGTTTCAATGCAAAAATAGGATCGGCATCATTGAGTGTTAACCTTTCTTGTGCCGCCTGTAGCGCCGCTTTACCCACATCTGGCGCATCTTGAATTGCTTTCAAATAACCATGAAGCTGAGTCACTGAGTCCATCACTTCAGCCATATAATTAGGCTGAGTGCCATCCACCTTTTCTAATTGATTGAGCTTAGCGAAATTAGCATCAATCAAGGCCGCAATTTTATATTCAGGTGTAGCCATTAGCGCCACCTTGGCATTGTCATCATCGGGTAAGGTGGGAAAAAGCTCAGTATTATTGGACAAGGTATTTAATATACGGCTAATAGGCTTACTTCCCGAACTGATCGTATCCAGCACAAATACGCCGTGATTAATATCTTCAAAGGCTTTGATATCAAATTGATTCAGAGCACTTCGCCAAGTACTGTTGTAATCACTGATATATTGATCGCGAATTTTATTACGCAGCACTTTTTTATCTTCCGCGCTGAAATCACTGGATTGTGATTGCCCAAGCACCCAACTATCGATTAACGCCAACTCAGAGACAGAATCAGACTTAGGAATAAAATACCCTTTAAAGCCTTGTTTCGTCAGCAATCTAGGAACATTTAATGACTCAGCATTACCTGTGATATCGCGATCGCTAAACACAAGTTCAAAGGCAGGCCCAGTGGAGAGTTTTAGATCTAGCGGTCCGCCAAGCTCAGAGGATGCCGTTTGCTTTAAGTTACGATACACCCTTTGCTCTATGGGCAGGTGACTCAGTTCTTGCTGAGTGCGAGCGATCAAACCATCATAGGGACTAATAGCATCAATGGCCTCCTCATTACCCGCTTGGCGCATGGCCTCTAAATTAGTATGTTCAAGGGCATAGTCAAGATGCGCCATGAGCTGAGCCTGTAACTCGCGATCCCCTTCATAGGCTTGCTGCCAGCGCGAAGCAAAATAATCGGTCACAAACTTATTTTGACGACCACTTTGATCCACCATCATTCTAAAGACTCGCAATAAAGACAGCTTTTCATCGCTGGCTTTTGAGGCATTAAGCATGTCCGTGGCCACTTGCTTTAACAGGGCGGGAATATAACGATAAGCCAATAAGTTCAGATAGGTTTCTTCCACTTTAGGGCCAATGACATGGCCTTGATATAATCCCAGATCTGACACATAGCGCGGCTTTTCATGGAAAAAGCCAAACTCTAAGGTTGCCGAGCGAATGGTATTTAAAGGCGGCACTATGCTTTTAGCCACTTCATCAAAACTAAATTGATGATATTGTTCGTTAAAGCTATTTACTTTACTGAGTACGGCATCCGCTTGCTTGTTATTTTGCAAATAATAACGATGCCAACTGCCCACCAGCAATACCGAGGCGATAGAACAAGCCACAAAAGATAAGGCCATCAAACGACGCTTTTGCTTAGCCACTTTAAAATTATCAGAAGCTAAACCCGCCTCAGGATAAATAATGCGTTTAAACAAAGGCTGAGTAAAAAAGGCGGTGGAGTTTTCACTTTTTTGTGCACTGTTAATAGTTTCAGTTAAACCATATTTACGCGATGCGCTATCGACATAAGCATTGGTTGGCACCCCTTCTTGATACACAGAGGTAAAGTACACACCACGCACTAATGCAGAAGTCGAAAATTGATCTGAAGCTAAAGCCTCGTTAAAAAAGTTACGTAATACACCATGGGCACCGGCAATTTGACGGGAGAAACTATAAATTTCAGCCCGCTCTTCCACATCACGGCATTGCAGCAAAGCGCGAGGTAAACAGGCATTGATGCGCTCAATAAACACAGCAAAGTCGGCATCAAACTCCTCTAACCAACTGTCGAGATTATCCACCGAATTTAACGAAAAGGTAAAGCCGAGAATTTCATCTCTTTGACTCTGGGTATAATGGCGGAAAAAAGGCTCAAAACCTTGAAGTAAATCTAGCTTAGTCAACGAGATATACACAGGTAAGCGGGTCGATAGAGTTTCCATTAGCTCCCGTAATCGAGTACGAATAAGCTGACCATAAGCCTTTCTGTCAGACACAGTGCCACTGACCATGTCGGCCACATCTATGGCTAATACCACGCCGTTTAATGGGCGACGGTTACGGGTTTTCTCTAGCCACTGCACAAAATGAAGCCATAAACGGCGCTCCATCTCTCCACTGCCTTCGACTTGGGTTTGCCTTTGGGTTAATAGCTCGCCGTCAGGATCGATAAGCACGGCATCACGGCCGACCCACCAATCAAAAGAAAAAGGATTTTTACTTTTACGTCCCGCACTGCGGCGAGTCGTTGAAAACATAAATTGTTGACCAGAGCGATTAATCAGGCTGGTTTTACCCGCATTTTCTAGCCCTAACACCAAAAACCAAGGCAAAGTATAAAGATAATTACGCTTATTTAAACTTTGCTTGAGATGCGCCATGACCTGGTTAAGCTCGACTTCTTGGCGCTCGACTATGCCCTGAATGGGATCTTCAATCAGCTGCTGTTCTTTGATTTCTTGCGCCGCATAGGCTTTCACTTTACGCCATTGCAATACTCCCCATAAGGTAAAGCAAGACAGTGAAAAAATGGTACTGAATATGGCGCGAGCCGCCACAGAAGCAAAAGGCTTTTGCTCTTCAATTTCAAGCCAAGGACCTGCCCACCAAATGGCCACATTGACCAAGACAAAAATCACTGCCAACAAAATCGGCAAAGCGGATTTTAATTCAGGTAAGATTTTCGTTAAAAAACCTTTCATTATAGACAATATATTACTCATTCCCTGTCCTTAGTTCACCGAGGTGACTTTTTGTAGATGTGACACCAAGGTTGGTTCCCAATCTGTTAAACTGGTCTCCATCGCCTGCGTATGCAACTGATGATATTCAACTTTAGCCATGGCCGATAATTGGTGGCTATCCATTAATTCTGCACTGATCAATCTCAAATAAAATTGCTCTCTTGGCTCTTTAGTACTGCTCATGCCATCATTTAACATGGCTAACGCCACTGACAAGCCGCCTTGCTCGGCAAGCTCTAAGGTCTCTTTACGCTTTTGATCCCAGCTACTCATCACTTCGCCGCCACCTTTACTGGCACCACTGGCACTGTCTAACCATTGGCGAGTCTCGCTGCTGACAAATGGCACCGCGCCTTTAAAGGACATATCCATTAACCCCGGCACGCGATTTAAAAAAGAATAGGTTTCTTCTCGAATCGCATTGGCCCAATCGGCATGGCCCAAAGACTGGCAAATTTGCGCACTTAAATAGTGGCCATCAAACCAAAAAGGCGCCAAAGTTAAACTTTGCTCCACTCGCCGCAGCAGCGCCATATCGGCTCCTTTGCTCAGCAAGGTTTTATATTCATTGACTCTATCTACCGCAACGGGCATTAAACGTGTCTCACCACTGGCGGTTCGCTCAGGTGGGCTGATAATAGAAAACCACACAGAAAATCGTCTCAGGCGCAAGCTCAGCTCAATACCTAATTCAAATTCACTCAAAAAATCAGCTACTTTTTGTAAAGTTTGTTTTGTGGCCTTATCATTACTGGAGTCGATATTTAAACTTGGTGGCGTTGGCGCGCTCCCTCCAGCACTGGCATGATACGCATTTTGAGTCGATGTGACGTCAGACTGCTCAGTCGATTGAGCGGCGGGTTTAGGTTTAGACTCTCCGCTTAAACGCCGTTTTAAGGCTGACTCTAAACGGGTTAACTCATCAAGAGGCAATTCGAACTGCTTGGCAATGGCCATTAAGGCGGCTAAGGCTTCAGTCATCCCTTGCTTTTCGTCGTGATCGCAAAATTCAGTGTCTAGATTTTCTACCGCTTTGACCAAACGTTGCATGATCTGAGTAAAGAAACGGCGCCTTGGCAATACGCCGCGAGCACCGGGTGCGGGAAAACAGCTTTCCCAAAAACTTTGCATAAAACCATGTAAAATAAGCAAAGATAAGGTAAAGCGTTCAATGCTCGCTTGATGCTGTAAGCATTGAAGCAAATAAGTCACTAACTTAAGATCTTTGGACTTAGTTTCCAATAAGGTCACAATTCCCGTTTCGACTTCACGCCACTGAATGTCACTGTGAGACAAAGAGCCCACTTTAATCATTTGTGATTCAATAAAGTCAAATAAAGGATCGTCAAATAAACGCTCGCCCACAGGGTTATCTTGGCTGATAGGCTGAGTAATTTTTGTTAAATATTCTTTAGACATTTCTGCTCCTCCAAGCCACTGCACCCCTATTGTTCAGCGCCAAAAGGTTCTCTTCATTAATAAGGACAAGCCTTGACCACACACACGCTTTGAACATGATCATTCTCCCTTGATCTACCAACTGCATTCACGGCGCAATGCCTTTAAGGACTGTTCCATTTGGTGAGTATCAAATTGCAGCCCATCAATCCATTTGTGCTCCGATCCCAACACAAATTCTTTACCCAACAACATGGCCTTCATTGCCACAATCGCCTGCAATCCTCGGCCTGTGCGCAAAATGTAGCCAGAGTCGTCGACCATCCAATTCTGAGTCGACTCACCTTTTGGCGTTTTAATGCTAATCGCCGCAGTGCGAATATTAATGGGATCGGCAAAAATCAGCTCAACACGGCTGATATTATCAATACAACTGAGCATCATAATGGGTCTTGGCGGAATAGCGCCTATGGCCTGGGCCGTTGCCCAAATATTGGGATCATCATCAGGCGTAGTAAAGGCGTCACTCAGTAAAAAGCCTCGTTGATTTTTTCGGTTCGCTTCGTTTTCAAACGCGCGCTTCCATTGCTTAGTATGAGGATCCTCTGTCACTTGAGTTTGTGTTGACTCACTCACCGTTGGGGTGACAAATACGGTATCAAAACACAATAGACGTTCTAACTTGCTAGGGATCTGTCGACACTCAAGGGCATCTTCAAGTAAAGTGCCCTCAGCATGCACCAGTAATACCGGACAAAACAACAAGGCCAGTAACATTCCTTTGATCTGTGCCATCATTAACTTATCTCCAATTTTATACATTTATGTGCCAAGGTTCTTTTAGGCAAACCTAAGCTGGTCGCCGCGCGGCCACGATCCCCAGAAAAAGACGACAACCTAGCCTCTATCACTGCCCGCTCAAATTGCAACACCGCTTCTTTAAGATCATCGATTTGATCAAACTTGTGTGTAATATCACTCAATAAGCTGGCTGGAAATGGCTTTTCTCCCTGATTAGTGCTCGCATCAAAGGGGGTTTCAGGCTCAATATCCAATGTTGGCAAGGCGCTCAAATCGATTTCTTGGCCATCTAACGTCAAGGCACAAGCATATTCCACTATGTTTTTCAGCTCTCGAACATTACCGGGATAATCATGCTTGACCAGTTTATCGATAGCGGAGAAACGCACTCCTGGAATGTGTCTTTCTTGATGAGTATTAAAACGATGAATAAAATGTTTAACTAATTCGGGCACATCGCTCACTCTGTCTTTTAACGCCGGAATGCGAATAGGAAACTGGCATAAGCGATAAAACAAGTCCTGCCTAAATGCACCTGTGCGAGATTTTTGCTTTAAATCCACATGAGACGCCACAATCAACCTAAAATCAGATTGGCTTTCTTTCGCGGCTCCCAACGCTCTAAATTGACGACTTTCCAGCACTCTCAGCAGCTTAGTTTGCAATAGCAAGGGCATATCGCCTATTTCATCGAGAAACAAGCTGCCGCCATCCGCGCAAGCGATTAAGCCTTTTTTCGCCGTTTCAGCGCCCGAGAAGGCCCCTTTCTCATAACCAAACAACTCAGATTCTAATAAGTTATCTGGAATAGCAGCGCAGTTAATAGCAATAAAAGGAGCATGTTTTCGCTTAGAATAGTCATGAACACCACGAGCCACTAACTCTTTCCCTGTGCCCGTTTGCCCTTGGATCATCACAGCTAAATCAGATTGCCCAACACGTATAATCTCTTTGCGCAAGGTCTGCATCAATTCACTGCTACCGACCAAGTCATGGCTTAAAGCCTCGGCCTGCTCTTTATCAAACTTTTCTTTACGAATAGAGACAATAGAGTCAGAGAGTAAACTCTGCTGCCTATCTTGATGACGAATCGATTCAAGCAACTGCCAATGACGCGTGAACACAGCCACAAAGTTTTGCCAATCTGAACGTTCCACTAAATCTGCCGCCATGGCCGCTGGCAAAGCCAGCACCAAAATGCCAACAACGGCACCTTTATCGTTGTTTAATGGATAAATAGCCAAGTGCTGATCTTTTTTCATATTCAGGGTTAAGGCCATAAACCCACTGTGACCTTGCCAATACAGCAAGGTCTCATGATCCAGCACCATGGTTTTTTGCGATTGCAGCACATGAGAGAAAGGATGTTCAAAATCATCCACTTCCCACTTAACACCGCTGGCAATGGATTGAAAATAATCAGGCTCATTGGCCACTACAGTCAACTCACGTCCATCCACTGTGGGTAACAGTAAAAAAGACAAGTCAGACGGCAGTTCAACACTTAAGCCATTCAAAAACTCATTAATTAACGGCGTCACTTGACGGCACGCCAATAATGCTGATGCTCGCTGTAACCATTGCTGGGATTGCACTAGATAACCTCGCCCACAAATTCGCCATCAATGAAGTCCAAATGGATCTGCTCAACGTCTTCTTTATTGGCCAGCTTATTCAATAATGCCAGTGACACAGGCGGTAACATTTGACCATCAATAATGGCTTCTAACATACGCGCCCCATTTTCAGCGCGAGTCGAACGTCTGTAAATCTCGTCCACTAAGCTAGGCGCTATGCTCACCTCGGCCTTATAACGCTCAACCAAGAGGCTCTTTAACTTATCAAGCTTGTAACCGATAATGTCTTTCAACACGGCTTCACCTAAAGGTAAATAGGGCACTATCTCCATACGCGCTAATAAGGCAGGTTTGAAAAATTCGGCCAGTTCTGGGTATAGGGCATCATCAATATTCTCAGGGGTGTCCGCATTATCGACAATGCTTTGATACCCTAAGTTAGAGGTCAAAAAGAAGATAATATTCTGGCAATCAATCAGTCGCCCTTCGCCATCGGCAAGCTCACCTTTATCAAAAGCTTGGTAGAAAAGATTCAACACATCTGGGTGTGCTTTTTCGACTTCATCAAGCAGAACAATAGAATAAGGCATCTTACGAATAGCTTCGGTTAATACTCCACCTTCACCAAAGCCCACATAGCCCGGCGGCGATCCGATTAAACGCGATACTGTATGTTTCTCTTGGTACTCAGACATGTTAATGGTGGTGAGAAATTGCTTACCACCATAAAGCTGCTCCGCTATTTGCACTACCGTTTCCGTTTTACCCACACCACTTGGGCCCACCAGCAAAAATGCGCCTTTAGGGCGGCCCGCTCGGCGCAGATCGGCGCGTGCCGTCAACATATTGCGATGAATACGCTCTATGGCAACATCCTGACCTTTTAACGCCTCTCCTAAAATGGCAGGTAAATGGGTAATTTTATGCAATTCGTCGGTATTCATTTGCGACACTGGCACCCCTGTCCAGTCAGCAATCACCGCCGCCACTTGCTCGGCATCCACCTCAGGGTAAACCAGTTTCCCATCTTGAGTGAGCTCTTCAATGGTCAAATTTAATGCTTGTACTTGAGCGCGAATATCATCAAAGTTTTCACTGTTATTCTCATTTAGCAATTGCTCACGAAGGGACAACATCTCTGAAACTAACCCTTGTTGTTGCTTCCAGCTAGCTTCCAATTGCTCATAATCATGGGCTTGTTGCTCCGCTGCCGCCTTAAGCTCACTCAACCTGGCTTCATCTATGGTTTGACCTAGATGTTGCTGGCGTTCTAATAAGCTGATTTCTTTTTCATGCTGATAGCCTAAGCTTTCAAGTTCAGCCATGCCTTTTGGCGGCGAGCTTAAATTAATGGCAATACGCGCACAGGCGGTATCTAATACATCAATGGCTTTATCCGGCAGCTGACGATTGGCCACATAACGCGCCGATAAACGTGCAGCGGCTTCTAAAGCCGAGTCATTGATTAACACTTGATGGGATTTTTCGTACACATGATGTAGACCACGAAGAATATCCACCGCTTGATCGACACTGGGCTCATCCAGCTTCACCAATTGAAAGCGACGTGTCAGAGCAGGATCTTTTTCAAAATACTTTTTATACTCTTTCCAAGTCGTCGCACCGACAGTGCACAATTCACCACGCGCCAATGCAGGTTTAAGCAAGTTAGCCGCATCACCGCCGCCTTCTTGATTACCGGCGCCAATCAAAGTGTGCGCCTCATCGATAAATAAAATAATATGTTTAGGTGAGGCTTTCACTTCATCGATTAACGCTTTTAGGCGTTTTTCAAATTCCCCTTTAACCGATGCGCCCGCCTGCAACAAGCCTAAATCTAGAGATAACAAACTGACATCTTTTAATCTATCGGGTACCTTGCCCTCGATAATACGTCTGGCTAAGCCTTCAACTACGGCGCTTTTACCCACACCCGCATCACCCACCACAATCGGGTTGTTCTTACGACGACGACATAAAATATCAATCATCAAGGCGATTTCATCATCGCGGCACAGCACAGGATCTAACTCATCTTGCCTGGCCAATTCGGTAAAGTCAGTGGTAAATTTCACCAATGCACTGTCAGTATTATTTACTAAAGCAGCTTTACTCTCCTCTTTAGCCACACTGGCAGACTCAGCAGAGTTTTCGGTGAGCGCGACAAAATGCTTACGCAAGTCTTCACGATTAATCCCCTCAAACAGTGAAACCAAATTAAAGGGTAAATAACGTTCAGGTCGCATCAGTGCGGCGGCAAAAATAGCACCTGATCGCAATGTTAATTCTTGCAGATCGGTACTGGATAATAACCAAGCATCTTGCAATAACTCCACCAGCAAAGGTGAGAACCCAGGACGAGTCTCTAAATCTTGTTCACGAGGCAAAGAGTCCCCTAAGTATTGCTTGACTAACTCATGATCGATATTGGCTTGCTTTAGCAGCACACGCATATCGCACAAGGGGTTATCAAGCAGAACAAACAACAAGTGCGCTATGGTCACTTCGCTGTTTTGACGACTAATGCATAAAGAAGCGGCTTGCTCTAATCCCAGCTTACTCTGTTGATTAAGCTTACCGATCAGAGTCGATAATTCGATACGGATCATAAAATTTCCCTATTTTAAAATCTGAAATAATTGATTCAGTACACCAGATGATTTCTGATTTAATGACACTGAATAAAAAGTAAAAATGACACTGAGCAAACAGAAGAAACCAGCAAAAATGGTCCATAAAGGTAATTGATGACCAATTTTATACTTAGTATTGACCACATGTTCGGTGGCACTTGTGAGCTGCTCAGGCTCTTCATCTGTTAAACGGCGAATGGTTTCATAGAGCTCAGTATAAATTTTATCGAACTCTTCACGGCCATTCGCCATCACCTTATAGCGACCCTCAAAGCCCAAAGAGAAACATAAAAAGATAAATTCTAATAAATCTTTATATTTGTGCGGTTCACTCTCAAGTCTTTGTAAAATAGTGAATACTTTTTCACCACCCCAAGTCTCATTATGAAAACGCGTCAGTAAAGAATGTTCAGCCCAAACACTTTGGGAGCCCCATTCGGTACTCATGACGGCTTCATCAATAAAGCAGCATAATAAATAACGATAAGCCAGCACTATGGCATGCTCATAGCCTGCTGCAACCAATTCCGTTTCAATGGCAATAATGTCTTCTAACGTCTGCTGGTAAAGAGCAGGCACACCTTCATGTGCGGTGAGCTTTTTTACCCTCAGTGCCATGCCTAACAGAGGCGTGGCGGCATCGATCAGTAAATTAATACTCTCGCCACGTAACTTAAACCAATATTGTTGGTCGCTATCCATCTGTTTAGCATGATCAAATAAACTTCCGTCTAAGCTAGCATCAACCTGTTGCTTTTTTGGTTTGTCATCCATTGCTACTCGCTCCTTTTATAGCCAACACATGCAACCAATATTGCTGCTCAGCGTCGATATTATCTTTATCACCCTTTATCATTCGCTCCTCCATTAGCTTCTTATGGCCCAAAATTGTAATTCGAGCTCTGAAAAATCACCGGCAACATGGAAAGCAAAACCCGATGAATTATTAAGCATGCGCCACTCAGGACTTGCACGATCTAATTGGAAATAGGTAAAGCCTGCATGATAAGGTAATTGACGCGGCGCCACAGGTAGCGGTGTTAAAGGGACGCCCGGTAATTGCAATGAAATCAGCTCGCGTATTTTCTCAACCGAGGCCACTTTGGTTTGTTGAATAAATAATTTGCGTAAATCATCCAACGGCATTTTAGCTTTCACGGCCAAAATAAATGTCGCTTCTTTGACGAGATCAGGATCTTGTACTGGCGCGATTTGCAAGCCGTACTTACGCTGATGCAATTGCAATGATACCGCTTTAGGTTCAAGGACAATACTCAAGGACTGACGAAGCAATGTCATAATAGGCGCAAAAGATTCCAGAGGCAGTTTGTGGTTATAGGCCTTAAACTCTGGCGCCGTTCGACTCTCATCGGTAAAAGTAAATAGCTCACCACAAATACTGATCAAATTTTCATATAAACGCTCGGGATGAATACGCTTTTGAGTGGCCATGTGCTGCAAAATAGGGTGCATGCGATTCAGTGATTGCAGCAACATAAAGTCAGACACATCAGCCACTCCACCTTGGCTTGGCATACCTATGCGCTGAGCAATATTTTTGGCTCGCTCTTTCATCAAGCCCGCCATTTCGCCGATGAAACGGTGTAGTCTCGGCACGCCAGTCACATTTAAATGGCAAGGAATAAAACTGTCATCGAGCATGACACTGCCGTCAGGACGCTTTTCTAAAATTCGCGCAATAGCCAATGAGGTATAGGCACTGCGATCGTCTTTTTCAAGCATCAGACGCATGCGCAATGGACTCACATCTATCGTGGTCAAGTCCCCTTGCTCGGTATGCACATCACGCACTTCATAACGGCGAGACTCATATCGACTGGCATCCATTTTATCGGCATGAGAAATTTCAGTCACTGAGTCCCCTTTAATGGGCAATGCCAAGTACACAATTTGGTTGGCTAAGGCACTGTCTGTCACTTCTAATGCATCAGGCAATACATCTTCTTGAGGCATATTAAACACTGTGCCATCTGGCATCACGCCTACCGCATTTTCAATGGCAATGCGGCCAAAACTTAAATACTCAGGATTTAAGCTAAGCTGAGTAATACCGTATAAGTAACCTGTCGATTGAGACGATTTTGTCTCAACAATGTATTCAAAATAACGTTGTTGCTGTTGAAAATGTTGAGGTTTAATAAATAAACCTTCATTCCAAATCACTCGGTTTCTCGATGACATAATTATTCTACTATTTCTAATTTGAGCTCATGTTCCGTAAAGAACATGAGTAAGTGATATTCTCGGCCAATGGGCTTTACCTTGACGACTTTTTTCCACTGCGCCATGTTGGGATCGCTATATTGCGCCATCACGCCAATATACTGGGTGTCAGGTTTCAGCTTTAAAGGTTCAATAAATTTAAATTGATCCGGAAAAATGATGTAATCACTGTGCTTAATATAATTAGACCCTAATGCTTTTTTATGATCTTCGATCAAAGTATCAAAGTCTGCCGCCATAAATAACGAATCATCTTCAAGTAAAAAAACTTGATACACCACAGGTGTCGAATCGCCACTCACATTAGGGTTAAGCACGTGATCCCCTACCATGCTATAAGTCACTTGAGTCGGTAAGTTTTTCGGCGCGCCCACTGGCGTATCAGGATCCCAGATCACCTGACCGGCTTTTTGTGTGGCTTCCCATGCCGAACTACATGCTCCCAACTGAATTAGCACGCTTAAAATGAGTCCTAAACGTACATAGCTCATTAGGCTAACCGCTGTAGTTCACGTAATTTTTTATCGTAAGCCTGATCGAAAATTTCCCAAAATAGCTTTTCAAATCCTTGTTGGCGATTCGAAGTAAGCTCTTGATAATAACTTTCATACATATTCCACGCCCAATGCTCTGTAGACTGAGTTTGAACATCACTGGCGCGGCGATACTTTTTAAAACGCTTCATTAACCCTTGTGGTGAAAAGGCCTCTAAAATATGCCCAAGGGATTCTGTAATGGCCGTTTGTACCGCTTCATTATGCAATTCAATGGTTTTTAAGCTTTCTGCAATCGCGGCTTGAGAAGATAAATGCACTGCACAAGATTGATTATCAAACAGAGTTTTCATGGTATCTTCATACCCTAAACCGAGTCTCAATGGATTATCTTCTATTGGCTGCAAGTTCTTATTAATATGCGCATAGCGACTGTTATTCACACTTTGATGTAATGAGAGTAAGCCTTTAATGGTGGCTTGCAGAGCGCTCCCCATCTCCATTGCCACCCCTTGCATTTGATTGGAATCATTCTTATTCCCCACCTGCACGCCTAGGCCTCTGAACAATGGCCCCACGGCTAAGTGATTCATGCCTGTACCTAGCTCATCATTCCAATTCGTTCCTGCATCAGTGCTCAGCTCAGATTCAAGTAAATCCAGTGTTTTCTCATCCATAATAAATTTATCCATACTGTGTTTTTGTTTAAGCGCTATCGCAGAATCGGTATCAAATTCAGAATCCGCCTGAACAATAAAATCTTGCCCTTGCCACTGTTGATCTTTACCCAATAGATAGTCATCTTCTGGTGTCTCAGCTTGAGTGACGGGAAGATCATCTTGTAGTAAATTCAACGTCTCTATCTTGCTTGTTTGAAGCGCATCTAAGGCTTCTAATGGATCATCTTTTATCACGGCCGCAGGTGCCGCAACGATAGGTTCAAACAATTCATCACTTAATAAATCCACATCGTTTTCTGTTTGAGGAAATAAATCTTCTAATGCTTGGCTACCTTGATGCTGTTTGCCCGCTGCTAAGTCAAAATTAACGCGAACATGATACTGGCCCAAAATCAAAGTATCGTTATCTTTTAACTTGACCTTTTTTTCAAAGCCTATAGGTAGTGTCGCTCCATTGATATACACGGGACCGGCCAGTTCCATTAAGCAAAACTCACCATCCACTTTAAGCAACTGACAATGCTGTGGCTTAATATTGTATTCACTGTCGTTGAGCACCCAATCGGCACTGCTCGCCGAACCTATGACGCCACCCGCTTCGTCAAATTTATGTGTTGTCGCCAATCCAGATTCCAATAACTGGGTATTCACAACTTGAAATGTAATTGATTTATGCAATGATTTGCTCCTTATCTATTGCCTGATCTGGATCAGCACTTTCTTTTTTTGCTGAGTTTTACTTAAAAAAGATGACCAACCCAGTTGCCCACCTTTCTCATCACCCAGGGTTAACATAGGCGTTGCTTCTCTCGCTAAGGTCAATTCTAAGTCGTAAGCCATTTGCTCTCTGAGCACGACTTCCATCACCTTACACAAAGGTTTAAATTCTTTACCTGAAGGTAAAAAGTCTTGAAAGGTTTCAAAAGACAGATCATCGATACAAATAACAAACTTGCCCGAGACATCCGTGACTTTCTCGCCAATCACAGTATCTTCCCCTAAAGCGGCATTGGCTTTGCCAAGCAGAAACTGCTGCGTCTTGGGCACTCGGACTTTTCTTTTTTCCCATTCACGAATAGATACATTTTTTAAATCAAAGCAGTGAGCAATAATGCCAGATACCGTTTGGGGTGAGCGACTTCGTCCCGCTAACATGCCCGCATAAGCCAGCATTTTGCACCAGTTAATGGATGTCTCGCCGCGCAAATCTTCGTTGGATAAGCCCACCAGTGAAAACACTTGCTTAGAAAAGCTATCGCTCGCATTATCCTGAAATCGAACGTAATAACGATATTTGCGCCAGCTTTTATAAAATAAAGAAATGAGCCTGTGATTAAAAAAGTCCAAAAAGTTACGTTTCATACCCTCATCTTCAGGATCGGCGATTTGATCGAGAAGATAATTAGGTAAAGGCGACTGCGCTCCGTTTAATCCTAAAAAAGTCGTGTTCAACTGTAAGCGATTATCACTGCGTCTCGTTAAACTTGAGACGTCACTACTGGCAAAACCTAAACTAGGATCGGCGGTAAAAAATAACTGGCCCTGATTTTCCCAGTCACGGCTATCCGCATCGTTGCCTTCGAGACGATGTATCAGTTCCACCAATTGGAAAAAGTTATAGGAGCGAACGTTTTCAGGCATCCTTGCCTGCCATTCGGGTGGCGCTAAATTAACGGTTGCTGCCCGATCTGTATATTCCATGTATATTTTTCCTGATTATCGGCATTCACCACTACTAATTCATGAAACGAATTAATGCTGGCATACAAAGAGAAGAAACGGCTTAGCACAGTGCCAAATAAAAACAGATCCCCTTCACTGGCAAATGCAGACTCTTTAAGCGTCACTTCAGACTGCAATCCTCTAACGGGTAAGCCTTTGACAATACGCTCCGTTGGACCTGAAGTGATCTTTAAAATGCCCGCTAAGCGTTTTTTGGCAATCATTTCTGCCTGCCTATCCACCAGAGCTTTAAAATCATAAGCGCGAATAACCGAACTGAGCGCATCTTTTGATAAAAGGGAAAGGTAATTCAATGATAAATTTGAAATTAAAGTCCATAACAAGCCACCATCAAGGGGCGGGCGCAGTGATGGTGAAGGCTCAGTAATATTTTTAAAAGTCACAAAACTGGGAGTTTTATCTGTGGCAATACAAATATCCCCTTTGCCTAATTCTCTAGGCAACTGCCTGTTAGTACAAGTTAAACGCAATGACACCGCTTCGGTCATATTCACCATTTTGGTCTCATCACCCCGCACAAAAGACATCAAATGATCAAAGCCATCATTGCGAACACTGTTGCGCACTTTAATACGATAATATAAGGCTAAGCGATGACGAGTGCGCTCAATTTCATGTTGAAAGCTTTCAAAGGGGGTATAGACTCGATTTTGTCCACGAATTCTTCCCGCCTCGGAATCAATCCAACCTTGCACATGATCTACACTAAAGATTTCATAATGTTCGCCTTTGCGACTGGACGGAATAATGGGGTATTCGGTTCGGCGGCCATTAAGTTCAATGGGATCGGCATCATGTTCAAATAAATTAATGGCAGGTACGCAATAAAGCTGCATACTGTCTTTATTGATACGCACATCGGTAGGCAAGGTTTTTGAAAATTTAAAGCGTAACGTAAAATCCCCTGACACATGAGCAGGAATCGCTTTATCTATGTTTGTGACATCAACAAAATGAAAAGCTTCAGGAAAAGTAAAATACTCCTGTAAAATACGATAGCCTTCATAAACGTTTTTAGGGTATGGCAAGATGGCATCATTGGAATCGAACCCCACCGCTTTAAGGGAGTTGCGCATCAGAGTATAAGCTTGGCCGTCTGCAATAAGCTCAATACTTTGCAAACAGTTGTTCAGCCATAAATACAAGGTTTTCGCGCTGTAGTCGTCGTTACCTAAATAAAAGCGAAGATCATTCAATCCAATTTGCTGCAAACTGGTTTTAGCTGAGGAGTGCAAGGCCACATCAATGGTTGAAGACTCTCGAGAGTGAGATGAAATAATATCATCCACCGTAAAAGGATAAATATCCACATTTCGGCAAGTTCTAAACTGGCAAATGGTGTCGGCAACTGCATGACTCTTCATTTCACAATCACTTGCAATAAACTGCTTCTCATCCATTCCCTCATTAGGAAAAAAAGCCACTATGGTCGTGCTGGGAACCGGGCGCAAATAATTGGGCCACAGCATATTGATCATTGAATGGGTCAGCTCTGGAAAATCATCATCAATTTTTTCACGTAAGCGCCCAGTTAAAAAGGCAAAGCCTTCCAATAGCCTTTCCACATCGGGATCAGTACTCTTGCCGTGTAAATAACGGGCCAATTGAGGATGCACATCCGAAAATTCTTTGCCTTGCTCTTTTAAAAAGGCAAGTTCATCCCTGAAGTATTTATTTTGTGACACGACTAAATCACTCTATATTTTCGGTTATTATCCAGAAAAAGCTCTATTTGAATTTTTTCATCCATATTGGCTACCGCCAAGGTACCAAGAATATTGAAAGTGAGATTCATTGGATTACTTTCATTATTCGAAACAGAGACTTCAACATTCTTAATACGAGGTTCAAACCTTTCTATACACTGTTTGATTGACAAGCGGATCTGTAATCCTAAATCAAAGCTACTCAAAGAAGTATTATTCAAATCCAGTAATCCATACTCTGGGCAGCTTTGTGATTCGCCTATACGCGCATTAAGCACTCGAGTAATGCT
The DNA here is from genome assembly GCF_947495455.1 of uncultured Shewanella sp. Taxonomy (GTDB): domain Bacteria; phylum Pseudomonadota; class Gammaproteobacteria; order Enterobacterales; family Shewanellaceae; genus Shewanella. Next base: position 29,605 of record NZ_CANLZC010000058.1, read on the forward strand.
ACGTTTAACAGAATCCATGGTCTCATCCACTGAAGAATGATCCACCGACACTATCGGCGCATCAGGGATTAAGCGCTCAAAGAAACTCCTGCCTCCTAATCTTTTTTCTTCAGTGTCAAACACGTGTTATTACTCCTGATCCAACTTACCAACCAGTGATAGTTCGAAGTTAGCACCCATATATTTGAAATGAGGTCTAACCGATAAACTCACTTGATACCAACCTGGATCGCCCTCAACATTGGAGACCGAAATATTAGCGGCACGTAAAGGCTTACGGCTACGGACATCTGCTGGTGGATTTTCTTGGTCGGCCACATATTGCTTAATCCAGCCATTCAACTCTCTTTCAAGATCTTGACGCTCTTTCCATGCACCGATCTGCTCACGTTGTAGCACTTTAATGTAGTGTGCTAAACGATTGATGATCATCATATAAGGGATCTGCGTACCTAACTTATAGTTAGTTTCCGCTTCTTTACCTTCTTTGGTCGCAGGGAAGACTTTTGGCTTTTGAATCGAATTCGCTGAGAAAAATGCCGCATTATCACTGCCTTTACGCATAGTTAAGCTGATGAAACCTTCTTCGGCTAATTCATATTCTTTACGATCAGTGATCAAGACTTCTGTTGGAATTTTTGACTGCAATGCGCCCATAGTCTCAAAGACATGCACAGGTAAATCATCCACTGCACCACCACTTTGAGGACCAATAATGTTAGGGCACCAACGATAATTGGCAAAACTTTCTGTTAAGCGTGTCGCTAAGGCAAAAGCCGTATTTCCCCATAAATAATCTTCATGGCTTTCACTGACGTTCTCACGATAGTTAAAGCTCTCAATAGGATTATCAATAGGATCGTAAGGCACACGTAATAAGAAACGAGGCGCCGTTAATCCTAAGTATCTTGCATCTTCAGATTCACGTAACCCACGCCATTTAGTGTATTTAGGCCCTTCAAAGGTAGATTGTAAATCTTTGAGATTAGGCAGTTCTTCAAAGGACTTAATACCAAAGAAATCAGGAGCAACTGACGACAAGAAAGGCGCATGAGCCATGGCCCCGACTGCCGATACATATTGCAGTAATTTCATGTCTTGAGAAGAAGGTGTAAACGCATAGTTACCAACGATGGCCCCTATTGGCTCACCACCAAATTGCCCATAACCTGATGAATAAACATGTTTATATAATCCTGATTGCGTCGTCTCAGGCGCAAATTCAAAATCGTCTAATAACTCATCTTTAGTGGCATGTAATAAGTCGATTTTAATATTTTCACGAAAATCAGTACGATCAACTAGGAGTTTTAAACCTCTCCAAGCAGATTCAATCTGTTGTACATCTTCATGATGTAATACTTCATCCATTTGTGCACTGATCTTCTGGTCTAACTCAACCAGCATTTTATCAACCAATGCCTTATTCACAGGCTCAGATGTTTTATCCGATCCTAAAATATTTGAAATAAATGCCGCCACCCCTTTCTTGGCAACATCATAACCTTCATCAACAGGATCCATACGCGTATGCGCCATGATCTCATCGAGTAAATTGCCGCCTTCTAAAGCCGCATTGTCAGTTGTTTGAACTTGACCTTCCATGTAGTGATATCCCTCTAATAAATTTTGTATGTCAACATTAGCTAAATCCAACTCGTCACCTTTTAAAGTGAGTGACTCATTTAATCTTGAGCGTCTTGAAGTTCACGTAATAATTGCTCACGTGAAGCTTCCTCAGAAAATAACTCTTGCAAGCGAACACGGAAGGAAGGAATGTTACCCAGTGGACCTTTTAATGCCACAAGTGCTTCGCGAAGCTCAACCAGTTTCTTGATTTCTGGCACTTGTTTTGCCACGTTATCGGGTTTGAAGTCGTCCAATGAATTAAAAGATAATTCAAAAGGTAGCTCACTCCCCTCTTCATCGACTAACTTATTTGCCACACTACCTGAAACAGATAATTTGCTCTCTTTCATCACAGAAGAGAAGTTAGTTTTGTTGACTGAAACGGCTTCTCTATCTTCAAGCTGAGTGGATTCAGCATGACCCTTAAAATCGCCTACAACTAATAATTTTAACGGAAGTTCCATTTCCGCTTGTGCGTCCCCAGTTGCAGGAACATATTTAATATTAATGCGCTCTTTAGGCGCGACGGTTCCATCTTTAGCCATTACAATCTCCATATCATAGATAGTATCGAAAATTTAAATCTGGGCATGGCAGCCAACAAAAAACATTTAATTACATAATGATACAAATATTTCATACCGTAATCATCACCGTTAGCAAGTGCTATTAAATAGCCTTTACTAATAAAAGATAAAAAATTAATTATTGCCTAGCTTCAACCCGCTTTTAGTGTGGGTATCTTACTTTAATGATTTTAAAAATCAACAGACCCTGATGCCTACTCAAAATCGAGCAATACAAGAATGAAAATAGAATAAACCCAATATAAAACCTCTCACAAGGCGCATATAAAAAACCAATTCAAAGGGAACACCTTGATAAGAATAAATTTTTAACAGATAAAGCAATATAGAAAAAAACAAAAAAATAAAAAAGTTAAATAAAATCAATACATTAAGTAAAAACCGAGATCTTTTACATTATCTATCACCACGTTAATGCATGACTACTCAGAGTGAAAAACCGACATGATGGGCCCATAATCAATAAACAAAAATACTAGACAAAAGTATTAATCAAGCCCTAAGTATAAAAATAAAAAATATTATTCATTACATAAAAATGTAAAATAAACCCTACAAAAACGAGTAATTAGAAAAACTGAAATATTTATTAAAATAAATTCACCCCGTTTTTAATTTAACATAATAAACTCAAAATCCATTCTTAACTTCCATTAACATAAGAGAATATGAGTAATAAAAAAACAATGGAAAGGATTAAATTGATAGGTTAGCATATAAATAAACCCCTTCATTTATTCTGCAATATTAAAAGATATTTTTAATCGAAACTACCCTACTTGTTATTTAATTAGCCATTATTGATAAACAAACAGACCATGATTACAGTTAAAGTCAGAGATCTCTTACAAGAAACAACGAAGATCTCTATTTTATCTCCATGGCCATTATTAGCCGTTATAGTTGGCGACCGAATTTATCCTCGCCAATTAAAGGGGCATCATCAGGAAAATCTACCACATCATTTTCATCGACAATCCAAGGAGAGAAGCAAGCTCGACTTTTCACACAAGGATCAGTCAGAGCATTTAAAAACGCAACAACTTTACTCACTTCATCAGGATTTAAATCAATTCTTACTTTACTGTTGCTCTTCATGTCTATGGCCTAGTGAATAATGACTTTTCATAAGTTAACAATGAGTAAATTATTATAATAAGTATAGTGAGCAAAAATAGAGGTAGAGTATAATTATGCGTTAAAGTCATAGCCATAGCTTTAAAATTTTAATCATTAAAAATCAATATCTTAATTTAATTTATCATCAGCATCATCAATAATGAAATTTTCTCACATTCATCTTTATTAAATTTCAATTGCAATCTCATCGTTAGTCCATAACCCTAGCCCCTTAGAAAGCTCATCATTCATAAAGGCGATAGGATGTATAACAAAACATTTAATATTCTCGATGGCGGCATGGGTCGTGAACTCAAAAGGATAGGCGCTCCTTTTCAACAGCCTCAATGGAGTGCTCAAGCCCTCATAGAAGACCATACTTATGTCACTCAAGTGCACGATAGTTTTATTCAAGCGGGCAGTGAGATCATCACCATTAATAGTTATGCTTGTGTGCCTTTTCATTTAGGCGATTCCCTTTTTGAACAACAAGGTGCCAAATTAATTCAACAAGCCGCTACACTCGCTAGAAGTAGTGCCAATAAATATACAGGCACACAAGTTGCCGCTTGCATTCCCCCCTTATTTGGTAGCTACCGCCCCGATCTCTTTGATGCACAAAAAGCCAATCGCATTTTAACGCCCCTCATTGACAATCAAGCACCCTTTGCCGATTTTTGGCTAATAGAAACCATCAGTTCCATTGAAGAGCTACAGCTCGTCATGCAGGCACTAGCAAAAAGCAACAAACCAAAATGGCTGGCTTTTTCGTTATCGGATGATGCCAATATCAAGCCACAGCTTCGCTCAGGAGAGCCCCTTGAAAACGCCATACAAGTGGCGATCGATTATCATGCTGACGCCATATTATTTAACTGCTGCATACCTGAGGTGATCCTCAACGCCATTGAGCGAACGCAAGCACTATTACAGGCTGCAGACAAGCAAACGATAAACATTGGCGCTTATGCCAATGCCTTTCAGCCCATTAATACTACACATGTCGCTAATGAAGCACAGCAACCCATGCGGGATCTCACGCCGAATGACTATTTAGCCTTCGTTAAACAATGGCTATCGGCAGGGGCATCCATTATCGGTGGCTGCTGCGGAGTTACACCGGAGCATATTGCGACCATTAAGCAATTTAAGGATACCCTTTGAACCAGCTCAATAAATCCTTAGCCTTTCCGGCAATCTTGATGACATTACTCATTCTTATCCTGTCAATCATCTCTCCAACTGAGTCACAGCTTGTCACGAATGCGACGATGAACTGGCTGACACACTATTTAGGTTGGGCGATAGAGCTGGCAGGATTTGCTTGTTTAGCCTTTTTACTTTGGCTGGCTTTTTCACGTTTTGGCCAAATACAACTGGGCAATACTTCACCCAGTTTTTCCAATAAAACCTATGCAGGTATGATTTTTTCTGCTGGAGTTGGCGCATCACTGATTTTTTGGGGAATTGGCGAACCCATTTATTATATGCAATCCCCTCCCTTATTTGCAGAAAAAGGTAGCTTTACCGCCGATGCCTGGTTAACCACTTATTCCATATTTCACTGGGGCCCCACGGGATGGGCAATATATTGCCTACCCGCCCTTCCCTTCTCTTATATGTTTTATAATCGCCAACAAAGAAAACTTAAACTTAGTAGCTTATGCAGTGATGTTATCGGAGAAAAAAGAGCGAAAGGGAAAACAGGTTATCTCATCGATCTGTCTGCCATTTTGGCCACATTGGCAACCTTTGCCAGCTCATTGGCTTTAAGCACAGGTTTACTGGCACAAGGTATTGCCGAGTTTCTACATATTAAAAATGGCTTAACCGTGCAGGCCGGAGTCATTTTTTCTTTTATTATAGTGTTATTCATTATCATGCGAACAGGCTTTAAAAAAGGGATTGCCAAAGTCTCAGACTGGAGCTTGATACTGACCTTTTTGTTTGTCTTGTTTATTATCATGGTCGGTAATGGGCAATTTATTCTCGCCAATTTTGTCGATAGTTTAGGTGTCATGTTAGACAGTTATTTTCGCATGTCTTTTTGGAATGATCCCGTCCAACAAAGCGGTTTCCCCCAAGGCTGGACTATGTACTATTGGGCTTGGTATAGCGCATTTATTCTCATGATGGGCCTCTTTATTACTCGTATATCAAAAGGGCGCACGATTAAGGAAGTGATTTTATATACCATTAGTATGGGTTCTTTAGGCTGCGGCGTCATTATCAGCACTTTTGGTGGTTATGCGGTAGGAGGAGACTTACTCGGCAATTTAAACTTACAAGCTTGGATGCAACAAGGCGATATTAATTTTACCGTTATTCAGGTGATTAAATCCCTTCCCTTGCAACCCCTCACCTTGTTTATTTTTCTATTGGTGGAGTTCAGTTTAATGCTCACGACTATGTCTTCAGCCAGCGTCGCCGTTGCTATGGCCACCACGACAGAGCTAGATCTTAATGGCGATCCCGATACTAAGGTTAAACTCTTATGGGCATGTGGCATAGGTCTGATCAGCTTATCGGTTTTTCTTGTCGGCGGCGGTATTGACACCATTAAAGCCCTGTGTGTCATAGTGGGCTTTCCCATGTTTATCCTTTATGGCATTCTAGCCAAAGCTTTCATGGGCTGGCTTAACCAAGATTATCCTAACGCCACTCAAACAAGCGTAATATGAAGATAAACATAAACACAGTGAGCCCAAGCGCTCACTGTGCATTGCTCTTCACAATTTCACTATTTCTTACCCTTTAAATCAAGTACTTGGAATTGATCAGTAAATAACGCCTGACTCACTATCCACGCCTCTTTTGGTCTATAAAAATAAAACTCCCAAGTCACAGGCTGTTGTTCATATTTAACCTGAACTCGGGATAATGAGTGTCAACAATATTATTAAATTCATTTAATATCAGTAAATTAAATGAAATTGGG
>NZ_CANLZC010000059.1 GCF_947495455.1 uncultured Shewanella sp.
AATGCCATGAAAGTTCCCAAATAAAATCAACTTCCTGGGAATCACCTGTGAGTAAAAAAACTGGGGATTCATCAGGCTTCGATGTATTCGTTATTCCGTTCAATTATTCTCACAGTCAACTTGAAGAAAGGACGAAAAAAACCATTTGATTAACTTTGCACTTTTTATGGAAAAGATTATCAACACTTGTTTCAACCTCTTTAAGCTATACGCATAGTAAGTGATTTCATAAAAAATTGAATGAGGCTCGAGTATGATATTGTTCTGATCTTATGAGTAGAATTTCATTTTCTATTAATCCTTTTTTACTATGCTTTATGTGAGCAAAAAAAGTCATTTTCTGTGAATATCTGATTTGCTGGAAAGCAGGGAATACATCAAAATGTCTGGTTACCGTTAGACTCATACTTTCATTTTTCAAGAGGGTTTTTCACCCTATTAGTTAAGTTGTGGGTAATGATTGTTTTTTGTTAATTTCATTTTCTTTAATAAACCATTCTATTAAAAATCAACCTTAAATAAAAACAATTTAATATGGACTAAAGTCTAACTTCTTGTTGATTTACACATCATTACATTGGTGGTTTTTATTATTTATTTCAATTAACTAAATTTAGTTAATTGATTATGTTTTTCGATTCTTCAGCTTGTTGTTTTCTTAAACTTATTGTTAATTAGTGGCCGAAATATCTTCTTAATTAAAAAAAGTTAACTTGGAGAGCATCTTTATTTAGTGGGTGAGAAACAATCGATAAATGGATCGCATTTACTTTTTATTTATGGTTTTTTAATAAGAGAAAATATTTAATATCAAGATGTTATTTTATAAAACAATATAATAATGGCTCGTTCGGGAGAGATGATGAATATAATCAGTAAAAAAAGTGTATTAAGTGTCTTAATCAGTTTGTTAACCGTTAATGCTTATGCCGCAGATACTGAGCAAAGTAAAACCGTGTTAAATGTAACAGCGAGCCAGAGTCAACTGACGCAAAGCCTAGAGTCGCATTATGGCAGTATTATCAATAGTGATGCGGCAGATGAAAATGATACTGATAATATTAATGAGCAAGTGACTAATGCCGATATTATTTATGTCGATCTAAGTGGTGTAAATGATAATGATGAAGTCAATGCTTATTTATCTCAGGCGAAAAAGCTGAATAAATTAATTGTATTGGAGAATATGGGCGCAAATACGGTCAGTGAATTGCCCTTAAGTTTTGATGCTGATGTAGTGATCGTGAACCCTCAATCCAGCGGCAGTGATGAGATCAGTACTTACCGTATTGACGGTAGCAGCGATATTGCGAGTACAAGTACTACGGCCAGTTCTGAATCAAATGTCAGCGATGAAACGGCATCGGCTGCTCAGTTAATGATGTCCAGTGCGGTATCATCTGAGTTATCGAATGAACAAACACAGATGTTAGAGGAAGTTAACGATAAAATTGATGAGTATTTAACACCTTCTTATAAGCTCTATAGTACATCGACTTCTACTTCCGGTGGTGATGTTGGTTATGAGTGCCCAAGCGAGTCGAAAGATGAGCAACTATGTTATTCTGCCATAGTGACTAACAATGTTTACAGCTATGATGATGACTCACTCGTGTTTAATGTGATCCATGGTTATTCTTATGCCGCTTACAGGACTGATTCAGGCACTACAATGTTTGTCAGCCCTTATGGTAGTGCAAACCCCACCATGAAATACAACAGCAGCGGCTCAAAGCGTGGTTATTATTTAAAATATGTCAAGCCTGAAATTGATGTGTCGCAAGATACGAATGCGGGTATGACGTTATTTAAACGTACGCCAGAAAATGCTAATGGCACGAGCAGTATCAGTACCACGTCGGGTGTGAGCTATAGCGCTGAAGCGAAAGTCTCAGATAGTGCCTCTCTGGGTGGGTCGTTATCTTATTCTGAGAGCCAATCACAAAGTACAGATTTGTCAGATTGGAAAGCAGTAACAACCACTGACGGTTATGATGCTAACTGGAGTTATGAGTTAAGTAAGTACACTTCATTAAGTGATTGGGTATCACAAAATGTGTTTGAAACGGCAAAATTTGCCTCTGTACCTGATATTTCTCGTTATGGATTACAGTATTCAGCTGAAGGCGTGTGGTATGGTAATTTAAATGCTGTCAGCGGTGATTTTACCTTTACCGTTACCGAGGTAGTGGGTCTGGAATACATTAAATTTACGGACAATACCATTTTGAGTTGGTCTGCTAAATCGACAGAGAAATATGTGACTCTTACATCCGGATCAACGTCTTTTAATACCGATTGGTTAAAAGCACTTTAATCTATGATTTAAACCAGTTTTATATTGGTGATAAATAACGCAGTGTAAAGCCAACTTCTATGAGTTGGCTTTTTTGTTTGCTCAGCAAAGCTGGCCAAAGGTAGGGGCTGAAGGAAGTTAACAGTATACAAGGAAAGACAAGTGTATACGAGGCCCGTACATACAGTTCTATAAGAGGGGTGAGGCACTACTGCCTCCCTTTATTCTCTTAAATTGTTTAAACTTACATTGTTTAAATAAGCTAATCTTATATTACTCATTTAGTGCAAGTGAATTTATTTATGTGGATTAAGGAAGATGTTTTACAAGGGGAGGTCGTCATTTTAGAGCCTTTAACCTTGGAGCATAAAGATGCGCTTATTAAGGCTTCTGAGGATGGTGAAGCATGGAAGTTATGGTATACCACAGTCCCTAAACCTGAAGAAATAGAAGACTATGTGAAAAAAGCAATGAGTAATAGGCAGAAAGGGGATTTGGCTTATGTCGTTCGATCTAAATTTAATCACCAAGTGGTAGGGACGACGCGATACTATAATGTTGATGAAACCAATCGAAGAGTGATGATAGGTTTTACTTGGTATGCAAACTCAGTTCGACGCTCCCCCGTTAATACTGAGTGCAAATGGTTATTGTTAAATAATATATTTGAAAATTACCATGCGATAGCTGTGGAGTTTAGAACCCATTATTTTAATCAAGATTCTCGAAAAGCCATTGAACGTTTAGGGGCTAAACAAGATGGAATATTACGAAGTCATAGCATCATGCCTGATGGCTCACTGCGTGATACTGTTGTGTATTCCATTATTGCCAGTGAATGGCCTGCCGTAAAATGCCATTTACAAAATAAAATGCATTTGCCCCATCCCTCTACGGGTTGAAGATTTGACTGCAAGGGTATAGATTGGTGTGTCGCTTAGTCATATCCAACTTGCTTCATATGTTCCATTCTTCTACGGGTTGAAGATTTGACTGTAAGGGTATAGGTGAGCTTGCTGTTTAGTCAGATCCAACTTGCTTCATATGTTTCATTCTTCTAATTCTTACTATGGGCTGAAGATTTGATTGCATGGTTATGTTATTGCTTTAGTGTGTTGTTTAGTAAGATCAAACTTCCTTCATAAAAAATCATTACCAGCCTGAAAATAAATCGTAATCAAGCGTTAAGTCATGCCCAAGCCAGTGTTGCGATAATTTAAAAGGCAATATGTTTTCTTTATCCTTGTCGCTGAACAGAGTGCGCATTGAATTAGACTTTTTTTACGCACTCTGAACATGTGAAGTTTGAAGTATCACAGGTATTAAGTGCTCGGTTTCGCTTTTGGGCGCATTAAGTTTTTAATGGGATCGATTAGCCAGTATTTATTCATGATTAATAGCGCTTGTACGGGTAAATAGTGACGTTTTGCATAAAAAATACAGGCGTAATCGGCATTTTTTATTGGGCCTTCGTATAATTTATTGGGAAAAGCAATCGATTGTATCTTAGCCACTTTAGGGTGTTTGGCGCCGCTGATAATATAGCGTTTATTGCTTTTTTGCATATCCCAAACCGAGTACAGAAAAATCAGGCCACGATAAAATGGATTGACCTCATTTTTGACCCATAACCCACCTGTTTCAATGACATCATTAGCTTGATCGACGAAACTGGGTGTTGAAGCAGTTTGGGGCACATCTTCAAAATAACGTATGGGTAATCTGGTATTAAGCGTATAGCCCCCTATCATGTCGCCTTGCTTATTTGTAAAGACTCTGACTGTTGATATACGCTTAAAATGTTCAACTGAAGTATGATTGCCCGAGGCTTCCATATAATGTTTTGCAAACATTTCAAATTCTTTTTCTTGAGAAATAAGGTGAGTATTAATCATAATTATTCCCTGCATATGATTGTGCCTGATAGCGGCCGGGGTTAAGGATATTTTTAGGATCGAGGATCTGTTTGATAGTCTGTTTTAATTCAAGTGCATCCTGATCTGCTTCATGAACAAGCACAAAGGGCATTTCATCAATGGCACGTCGATAGCACTGCCAGTGATTGTCTCTATAACATTGACGTAATAGAGTGATGAGTTGTTTGGCTCTGAGTTGTTCCTCTTTGTTGCTCGTATCGTAATAAAGACTGATGATGGCTTGGCACATATGAGGAGTGACAGAAGTCAAAGTGGCGCCAAACTCAAAACCAAAACGGTTAAAAAGCTGTTCGCTTTTTTCCATACAGGCATTGATTTCACTCCCTAGTAAAGGCAGGGCTGGTGCGACCCAATAAAAGCCACACTGGTTTTCAATGGGATCGTGATTAACATCAATTAGTGTTGAACGGTTACGCCAATAACAACCGGCTAATGCCATGGAGGATGGATTGCCTTCAAACATCTCCATGCCGTGTGTGAATTGAGCAATTTGTTGCTGAAACTGGTTAAAGCGTGATGAAAATTTAAATAACGGCCCGATGTCTTGTAAAAAAGTATTGATTTTCTTCAGTCTGGGCATGCTAATGATATTGACTCGTGCAATGCTGCTGAGAGCCTGTTTAATGCGTTTTGCTTTCGCTTTAGCGACTGTTGGTGCGCCCGAAATAATAAAAGCGGCGGTCCATGGCTTTATATTGTGTTGTTTTTCGAGTCGTGCTCTCTCATTTTCACAGACCCCTTTTTTAGGATCCCAGTTTGAAAAGTCGTATTGGCTTAACATTGACAACATGCGATAGTGATTGCCTATATGTGCAAGGCTGTCTAAGGTATTTTCCGCTTTAAGGCGACGAATAATATCCATATATTGACCAATATCAGTGCTTTTTTTGAGCCTAACAACACAACGAAGACTAGTGTGTTGACGTTTTGATAACTCAAAACGAATTTTGGTCACTACAGCCAGATTATTTTGGGTAAAGAGTTCGGTGAGTCCGGCGGCGTGACTGTTTCGTCCTAGATAGCGCGGTGAGGTATCCAACGACTTTATTTCACCATTTGCCTGAATATATTCAGTAATCGTGAAGTGCCTGCTGCGATAGCCTTGTGCACCGTGACCAAACCCTCTTTCAAGTACATTTCCCATTATGCTGGTGGCAGGTCCTGCCCCTGTGCAATCAAGCATCCATGGTGTATTGGATAGAAATTGAGCCAGTTGACCTTGTGTGACGCCAGGTGCGATTTCGACAACGCCTAACTCTGCATCGTAATGATGAATGTCATTCATCTGGCTTAAATCTATGACAAGGTTATCATCATAAACGGGTGTTGAGCGGCCGTATCCCCAGTTCTTGCCTGTACTGATCACATAAAACGCTTGGTTGTCTTGATGACACTTTTTAACGATATGGGTTAATTCATTGACCGTTTTTGGTTGATAAGCGCCTGTTATATGTCGTTGATGATTCACTAACCCGCTGTTGAGATATTGTTCACCGTCATTTTTGGCTATTGCTATTTCTGTGGGATTGAGTTGCTCAAGAGACATCATCCTTTCCTGACTTATTTTTTGAGCAATTTTATCCTGTTTTGACAGTATCAAATAGTCATTTGTGTTAATTTTTTGTGATCAAGATCCAACTTGTAGCAATTTAAATACAAATGTATCAAATGTGCGGACTAGGTTATGTGTTATTTTTAGGGGGGAGCATTGGGGCCTGTTGAACTTTGTTGGTTAAATTATGTTCAGATAAACGTGTTTTAATCGCGACGGGAGGGATGACGCCTAGTGATCTAAGCCCTCTTTCTTTAACGAAGAGGCTCCCAACAAAGAGTAAAACACGTTTAGTGAATCCTACGCACAGCGTTTGTGGCTCCTTTCTACGGTGTTATCGCTTGTTTATGTAGAATAACTACACCACACAAGCTCTGCCTTGTATAAAGAACCCACAAACTGCTGCAGAAATCATCACCAAAGATCAACAGGCTCTAGCTATTGAGTTAAATTTCCCCGGTATTTTAAGGCGCCTATTAAATAATAATGGGGTTAGTGTGAGGTCCGCTTGTTAATATGCTGGGGTTGTAATGCCAAATGTCATTAATGTTTTGGCGAGTAAGGCACTGCTCGGGTGAGCCTTTTTGAACTATTTCCCCTTGTTTCATGATAAGGAGCTCATCGGCATAGCGAGAAGCCAAGTTAAGATCGTGTAATACTGTGATCACAGTATATTGGCTTTGCTTAGCAAGGGATTGAACTAAGCCTAGTACTTTATGTTGTTGTGCCAGATCCAATGCCGAAGTGGGTTCGTCTAATAATAACAGAGGGGGTTTTTGGGCTTGGCTTAATTGGGTGAGTACTCTCGCAAGATGGACGCGCTGTTTTTCTCCACCAGAGAGACTGGGGTAAGGCCTGTTTTTTAAATGAGAAATGGCCAGTTTTTCCAATAAATCATCTATGACAATTTGGCCTTGTTGGCGGCTAATGCTGAGTGGATAAAGCCCCATCTCTACCACATCCAACACTTTAAAAGGAAAGCTTAAGCTGGACTCTTGAGGAAGAACGCCTAGTAAAGTGGCCAGTTTCTGTTTCGGCCATTGAATTAACTCTTGATGATAGAAATGGATTTTGCCTTTATTTATCACAAGATCCTGACTGATGGCCTTTAATAAGCTGGATTTTCCTGCGCCATTGGGGCCAATAATGCCGATAACTTTTCCCGCTGATGCATTGAAATTAATGTTATTTAAGATAGTTTTTTGATTAACCTTGAGTGTGAGCTTGCTGATGCTTAACATGTTGTAATCACTTCTCATTTAGAGTTTATTTTTTTGTTTGATCAGGAGGATCATAAAGAAAGGGGCGCCGAGTAAAGCCGTAATTAACCCTACCGGAAGTTCTTGAGGAGCTAATATATAACGGGCGCCTGTGTCGGCTAACATGAGCATAATGGCGCCGAGTAGAGCACTGGAAGGTAATAGCGTTCTATGATCTGGGCCAATTATCATACGAATTAAGTGAGGAACAATCAGTCCGATAAATCCAATAATGCCCGTTGCAGCAACACAGATCCCAACGCCAAAGGCACACAATAAAATGATTTTTAATTTAAGCTGATTAATCTTGATACCTAAATGCCTAGCTTCAGACTCTCCTAAAAGTAAGGCGTTGAGCGCATTGGATGAGCGATAAAATTGCCAGCTTATTAGCGCTAAAGTGAGAGCGGCTAAAATAACATAGTGCCATTGAGCACCGGCAATGGAGCCCATTTGCCATAAGGTTAAATCTCTAAGAGCCATGTCATCTGCAAAATAAACCAGTAATCCGATTGCGGCGCCTGTTAAAGCGGCAATGGCAACACCTGATAGCAATAATAGGATCACTGAGGTGCCATTATTCGCTTGAGCAAGGCGATAAACGGCTAAGGTAGTGATAAGGCCTGTGATAAAAGCACTGCTCGCAATGCCCATCTCTCCGCTTAAAGGAAAGAGAATGATACATAATGCGGCGCCTAATGCTGCTCCCGAAGAGACACCTATAATGCCGGGATCGGCTAATGGGTTACGAAATAATCCCTGCATAACGGCACCACATTGAGCCAAAATGGCGCCGACACATAAAGCCAGTAAGGTACGTGGCAAGCGCACATTATTAATGATGAGCTGTTCATGGGCATCGAGAGTTTGCCATTGCCATTGGGTTGCCCAGGTGATGATGGCGCTAAAACTGTGATGAAAACTGATTTGAATAGGGCCTGTCGCAATGGACACTAAACATGATAATAAGAGCAATCCAAGCAAGACAGGGAAAAGATAATGAGATGTTTTCATTTTTCGGGCTCTTGGCTATTTTCTAGTAATTCTTGATTTATCAGTGAGATAAATTTGTTGCTTAATATTTCTGCTTCATCAATGGCACTTAACCCTAGCCCACCAATGAGCGCTTTAGGTGGGATCATAAAAACGTGTTTATTTTGGTAAGCGGCTAGGTTGGCAACTAATGGCATGTTGGCTAACAAGGGGAGTGAGTTGATATCTTGTTTCTCAGTAGACTCATTGCGTGATGATATGAGTATGATGTCGGGTTGCATTGATAAAATGCCTTCTTGTGAGACGGTTTTATAACCTGAGAATGTCGCACTGTTTTGGGCTCCCGTCAGCTGTATAATAATATCTGCTGCTGTATTCATCCCTCCGACTTTTGCGGGTCTTCCTGGTTGTAAGAGCATAAATAACACTTTGATGGGACGAGCCTTGCTTATTTGATTGCGGTTTTGAGTTATTGTGTCAAGTTGTGCTGAAAGATGATTTTTTAACTCTTTTGCGTGACTCGTTTTGGTCAGCAATGTACTAATGGCATCGATATTATCGAATAATTCATTTTTGTTGGTTGCGGTGGGAAGGCTAATCACTTTGACACCGGCTGAGCGTAGTAAAGTTAAGGTGTTTGCAGGTCCCATGACATCACTGCCTAATACAACATCGGGTTGAAGGGAGAGTAAACCTTCTGCAGATAACATGCGATGATATCCGACTTGTTTGATGTGGCTTAAGCTTTTAGGAAGCTGACTACTGGCATCGACTGCAATTAAATTATTTTCTCCTTTCAAAGAGAGAACCAGCTCTGTGATCCCTGCGCCAGCGCTAATCAGTCTAATGTTTTGAGCTGGAATGTCTGCTTGCTGACTGGGTTGAAGCTGTTCGGCTGCATGGGCTGATATTGTTAAGCTGCTTGTGAGTAACAAAGCAGCACTGAGAGACAGTAATAAAGAAGAGGTGATTTTAAATAACGTAATATTAAACATAATAAAGGTTATGCCTATGTGGTGTTCATTAATAAAGGTTATGTCTACGTGATGTTCATTAATAAAGGTTATGTCTACGTGATGTTCATTAATAAAGGTTATGTCTATGTGATGTTCATTAATAAAGATGAATGCCTTTGATGATTTACCTGCATTGTTATTGAAGCGGTGAAAATAAATGCAGGCATTATTGACTGTGTTCCATTAATACTTGAGTGTTTTTTATCTCATGTTGTTGCAATAAACTTAAGGTGCGCATGAGTGGTTCAATAGAGGCTGATTTATCGGCTGCAATGATAATCTTGATATCAGGTTGCGTGTTGAAGGCGGTATTGAAAGCGGCTTCAAATTCTGACCAATGTTCATAACCTTGCCCATTAATGGCCCATTGGGGACTTGATGGCATCACATTAATAGTCATCTTCTTCTCCACTGTAATGGGGGTTAAATGAGCATTAGGCGTCGTCGGAACATCAAGCTGTAAGCTTTGCAGTGGTACATTTGCCGTAAGTAATAAAAAAACCAACACAATAAAAATAATGTCAATGAGTGGGGTCATGTCAATAGAGAGTGATTCGTTGTGCATAGACGATGACAGGTTATTGTGAGGATTTATCATATTGAGATACTCTTCTTTATGTCATTTTTAGCTAATGACTCTGCTGTTTCCTTTGATCCCGTTGAGGAAGTCATTGGCGTGAAGATGTCAATATGCGTGATGTTAGTCACACCATTTAACCATAAATTGAGTTGGTTTAGAGTGTAAGCGGCTTTATTGCATCTTTGCTCGGCCCAGAGATTAAAAAGTTGAGCAAATATGATAGCCGGAAGTGCGATTATCAGGCCTGCAGCGGTCGTGTTCATAGCTAAGCCAAGCCCAGAAGAGAGTTGTGATGGTGTAATGGGGCCCTGACTTTGCGCAAGTGCTTCAAACATGCCAATGAGGCCTAGCACGGTACCCAGTAATCCCATTAATGGTGCCACAGCGGCGATTAATTGTAATAATTTTAATCCCGATTTTCTCACGGTTAGCTGTTGGCTGAGCCATAGGCTGATGATGTTTTCCCGTGTGGTTTGGTCTTCATTTCGATAAGTTAATAATAACAATGCGCCTTTTGCTTCCAAGTCTTGGCTTTGTTCCAGTGCTTTCATGCTTTGCAAAATATAGCTTTCAGTGGGCGGATTAACGTTAAGGCTGAGTGACTTTATTGCTTTTTTACGCTTTAGCAGATCATAGAGAACGAATGCCATCCTTTCTAAAATGATCATTAAGGTGATAAAAGCACAAAGTCCCAGAGGCCAAGTTAAGTGGCCTAAGGCGTGATTGAGTGACTCAAACAAGCTGTCATTCATTGCAATGATCCCTACTTAATATTCTGATTAATTGAGCGAAAATTTAATGGGTACCCGCACTTTATAGGTGTAGGCTGTTTGTTCATTTGGAGCGGAAAATCGCCATTTTTTAACGGCTTCCAGTGCAGCTTTATCTAATAAATTGAAGCCAGAACTGGAAATTAACTTTAACGACAACTGTTTACCCGCTTGATCAAATAACACTTCTAATGTGGTAATACCTTCAAACCCTTTTTTCCTTGCCAGTTTTGGGTAGTGAGGTTGGGTGGGTGGCACCGCAAACTTAGGCTGACTGACTTCCATACTGGGTAAAATAGGATTGGGTTTTTCTTGTGTTTTTTTGATCTGTGCTTGTAGGCTTTCTACCGAGTGACTGTCTGACAATGCCGTCTTTTCGAGTATTTGGACATCTTGTGTGTGGATTGATGTGGTGTGCTGAGTCGTTTTTTTCTGCTGTGATGCGACTTGTGTAGGGCTCTGTTGTGTGGGTACGTCAGACTTGAGTGTTTTTTGCGAAGCTTGTTGTGTATTTGCGGGCTTTGTTTGTGGCGTTAGGCTAGGTTTGTTTGTGCTGTAAGATACAGCAGATGAAGCAGTCGTAGTGACTTTGCTATTAGCTAGGCTCTTGGCATTCGCTGTGTTGGCGCTGAATGTGTTTGTTGGTGATTTGGGCGTCTCATTATTGCTTGTTTGGCCATTAGTGGTTTCATTTGGACTGACCAATGCGTGTGAAGCTGCAGCGGCTTGGGTCAGTGAGAAGCTCACAGAAGTGCTATTTGACAGGCCAGATGCGGGAATAAAAGCCAAGGGTAATGGCGTATGTTTTTGGCTTAATACACAGCCAAATAACAGTAAGCTAATGCTGGCAAAAAAAGCGTAGCGTCGATCCGTCATAGTGCACATTTATTGATGACGAAAACAGGAATAAGGGGAAATGTTAACATTGACACATGACCTCTGTGGAAATAATACATTCAATTTATCTTATATAATTTACACTGACTTAAAACTTAATGCAAATAAGAATGATTATCAGTTGTGTTTTTGTTTTTTGTCGGGTAGAGTGCCGTTAATGAAGAGTAAAGGTGCATTCCTGCTACCTTTGCGACTATTTTAATAAATCATTAAGGTTTACAAAGATGTTCACTAAGCAGTTGGCTGTTCTCATGGTAGTCTCACAAACTCCTTTCGCTTTTGCCGATGAAAAGCAAGCTTATACCGAGTTTGATGAGGTGCTAGTTTCCGCAACCCGTATTAATGAAAAAGCATCCGATACAAGCCAAAGTGTCGCTGTGGTTAATGAAGAAAAACTACAAGAATTACAACCTAACTCTGTTGCCAGTGCCCTAAAGTATGAAGCTAATATCGATACCACTAATGGTCCTAGAGCGACTTCTCAAGGCGTAGAAATACGCGGCTTGAGTGGTCAACAAGTCCTACAAACTATCGATGGTGTGAGGCAAAATGCCAATTCAGGTCATAGAGGAACTTACTTCATGGATCCTGAATTATTGCAGTCTATTGAAGTGATCCGTGGACCTGCCAGTAGCATATGGGGAAGTGGCGCCGTAGGCGGGGTTGTGGCTCAAAGAACAAAATCAGCGGATGACTTATTAGAAGAAGGTGCGAGTTTTGGTGGTTACCTAAAGCAAGGCTATGAAACCAATGGTGATCGCCTCAGTACTAGCGGTGCTGTCTATGGTAAGCAAGACGATGTTGATTGGCTGATTAATGCCAGTAGTTTTGATAATAACAATATCAAAATCGGTGATGGTGAAACATTAGAAAACAGCGCCGCAGATGGTAATAGCGGGATCATTAAATTGGGCTGGCAGGCTGCAGATAATCAGCGATTAGAATTAAGTACGCGCTTGAGTCAAATTGATGAACTGGTGCCCAGTAATCCCAGTACTAGCGAAGGGACTTCATCACCATTAGTGAGACGAAAGACAACGGATAAAAATGTGACCTTAGGTTATGACTATCAATCTACGGATTCAGAGCTGGTTAACTTAAAGACACAAGTTTATTGGAATGATACTCAGTATGATGAAGATAGAATTACCTACAATCAACAAGACAGCACTGATTATCAATCTGTTGGTTTTAGCGTCAATAATCAAAGTCGGTTTGATTCTTGGTCATTATTATATGGTATCGATGCTTATTATGACACGATAGACACAGTTAGAGATGATAGTGGGCAAGAAGGTGAGCGGGTTAACAATTTGAATGCTAGCTCTCAAGTCTTAGGTGCCTTTACTCAAGCCAATGTGGATTTAACCCAGAGTTTGGGATTAACAACTGCTTTGCGTTTTGATCATTATGAAAATAAGAGTGATAGCTTAGGCACATCGGCCAGCGACAGTGCTGTATCACCTACATTAGGCTTGAAGTGGCAGACCACAAATTGGTTAAGTTTAAGTGCACGATACGATCAAGCATTCCGCGCTCCAAGCATGGAAGAGATGTACTCTACTGGTACACACTTTTGTTATTACACAGGTTTTTGTAACACATTTGAAATCAATCCCGATTTGAAGCCAGAAACGGCTAAGAACAAGGAATTACAGGCTGATATGAATTTCAGTCAGTTGTTGGGGAATGATGAATTGGCGCTGACATTAAACGTATTTCGTAATGATGTGAGTGACTATATCGAACAAGTTTTCACGACGACAACGACATCTTATCAAAATGTGAGTGATGCAAGGTTAACGGGTTTTGAATTAGGTGGAAACTATCGATATGAACAGACGCGTTTGAGTGTCAATTACGGCCAAACTCAAGGTAAAGATACCGATACTAATGAGTATCTATCTAGCGTGCCTGCCAATAAAGTGACTGCTGATTTGTCACAAGGTTTGATGCAAGGTGAGGTGAAAGTCGGAACACGCTTTACCCATGTTAATGCGCAAGATAACTTACCCACAGATACCGATGAAGTTTATTCAAACTATACATTATGGGATTTGTATGCGTCGTGGGAGCCTGCCATGGGAACATTATCTGGGTTTAGATTTGACCTATCCGTTGATAATGTCACCGATAAACAATATCGTCAAGCGTGGCAAACCTTGTACGAACCTGGGCGTAATATTAAATTAGCGGCACGTTATCAGTTTTAATCATATGGCCCTGGAGACGACAAATGCAACACATTTCCAATGACAAAATTCAACAATATTTGATTGATAATCCCAATGTGATGCCCTCTCAAGTGGCAGATGCATTAAAGGTGTCAGAGCTGGCGGTGGTTAAGGCGTTACCCAAGGATGAATGGCACAGTATTCCATTAACTGAAATGGATGGACTCTTTAACTGTTTACCTCAGTGGGGGAATGTGACGACAATTATTACGGTTTCAGGGAATATTTTTGAATTTAAAGGGCCCTTTCCAAAGGGAAAATATGCTCGGGGTTATTATAACTTGATCCCTAAAAATAATGGTTTTCATGGTCATTTGAAGCTTGATGATATCACTCATATCGTGATTATCAGCAAGGCGTTTAGAGGTAAAGAAAGCTACTCCATTAATTTTTTTGGACGCTGTGAAGAAATCGTTTTTAAAGTGTATTTAGGACGCGATGAAAAAGGTGCCTTGTTACCCGAGCAGGTTGAGCAAGTTAAACAGCTAATTAATCCAGTATGAAAGTAATCACTTTTAGCGTGTAAGTGGGAAAAGTAGAGATGACACAGAATAAACAGCAAAGACTCAGTGATAAGCTTTTGCCGGAAATAGAAGCATTTAAACAAGAATGTAAAACATTGCAATTGGCTACCTTGAATAGTGAGCATGTGCCTAACGCAAGTTATGCGCCTTTTGCATTGGCTGATGATGGTTTTTATATTTTAGTCAGTGAGTTAGCTAGGCATGGAGTGAATTTAAAAGCGATGCCAAATGTATCGGCAATGATGCTGGAAGATGAAGCGAAAGCCAAAACTATTTTTGCTCGTCGCCGTTTAACCTTTGATACTCAAGTGGAACTGATTGAAAGAGACACAGAGGGTTTTCATAAAGGTATTACGGCACTCAGTGAACGTTTTGGTGAGATGATTGATGGTTTAGCGGGATTGAAAGATTTTAATCTATTTAAACTAACGCCTAATAAAGGCTTGTATGTAAAAGGATTTGGTCAAGCATTTACGTTAACGGGGAATGAATTATTGACCCTAGAATGGAAGACAGATGGTCATCATGGTAAATAATCCCTTTCACTCACATCATAAAGCCTTCGTTTAACGAAGGCTTTATTTTATTCAAAATGAATCTTTAAACAATTAACTCACTTTTTCATTACAGTAAACTCTCTTTATATTTACAAAGCAAAGCGTCCATTGGGATTAAGATATAAAGTGAAAGATAAAATGCATGCTTTGTGGTTTTTTAAACCCTCTTTAATCCCCTTGACTACCATTTAAGAGTGAGATTGGGTATAAATATTACTGGTTATAAAGAGTGCATATTTAAAGATGAATTTAAGTGAGATAAGTTATCAGCGTGTCGTTATTAAGTTAGGAACAAGTGTCTTAACTTCGGGTAGCGATCGCCTCGATAAAGCGCATATGGTTGAGCTTGTCAGGCAAATGAGTCAGTTAATGAAGCAAGGCGTTGAAGTGGTGCTATGTACATCTGGTGCCATTGCTGCTGGGCGTGAACATCTGCAATTTCCAACGCTTATCGATAGCATGGCGAATAAACAACTCTTAGCCGCTGTAGGACAAAGTCAGCTTATTCTTGCTTGGTCTGAGCTATTTAGCCTCTATGGGTTGCATGTTGGACAGTTATTATTAACTCGAGCGGATCTGCAAGACCGTGAGCGCTATTTGAATGCCAGAGATTCGCTCAATGCCTTACTTGAGCAAGGTATTGTCCCCATCATTAATGAAAATGATGCCGTCGCCACCGCAGAAATCAAAGTGGGTGATAACGATAATTTATCAGCACGAGCCGCGTTATTGTGTGATGCCAGTTTATTGGTGTTGTTGACGGATCAACCTGGATTGTTTGATGCCGACCCTCGTAATAACCCCAATGCAAAATTAATTTCTGAGGTCGCGAATATTGATGATAATTTGCGAAAATTAGCGGGTGGAGCGGTATCGGGATTAGGCACGGGAGGAATGGCAACAAAACTGGAAGCGGCCGATATTGCTCGCCGTGCTGGTGTTGAAGTCATTATTGCGTCTGGTCATCACGCCAATGTTATCGAAAAAGCCGTTTGTAAAAGGGATGTGGGCACGCGTTTTAGCGCCCTTAAAAATCCATTAGAAAGTCGTAAGCAATGGATTTTAGCCGGGCCAAATACGAAAGGTCAATTAGTGCTTGATGACGGTGCAGTGACGGCGGTTACCCTCAAAGGACGCAGTCTATTGTCTAAAGGGGTGAAAGAGGTTGTGGGTGTGTTTCAACGTGGTGATACTTTAGCGGTTGTTGACAGTCAGGGTAAAATATACGCGAAAGGCATGGTGCGTTATAGCAGTGACGATGTAAAAAAAATAATGGGTAAACATTCGAATGAGTTCGAATCGATACTGGGACATGACTATGGCGATGCAGTGATCCATCGCAATGATATGGTGGTGCTATGAGCCAAATTGACAATGAGCAATATCTGATCTCCCTCGGGGAGCGGGCTAAGCAGGCGAGTTATGCGTTAGCTAATTTAACCGGAACACAAAAACAGGCGCTGTTACAAGCCATTGGCACAAGCCTAAGTCATCATAAAGAATCCATTTTAGCGGCCAATGAGAAAGATGTGTTAGCGGCACGCAACAATGGTTTATCTGATGCCATGATAGATCGTTTAGTACTCAATGAACAACGTCTTAGCAATATTATCAGTGATATTGATAATGTGATTTCCCTTGAGGACCCTGTAGGGACGGAAATAGAGAGTCGTTTACTCGATAATGGCTTACGTTTATCTCGCCGCCGAGTGCCTTTAGGGGTCATCGGTGTGATCTATGAGGCTCGCCCTAATGTCACTGTCGATATTGCAGTATTGGCACTGAAAACCGGTAATGCAGTAATTTTACGAGGTGGTAAAGAAACCTTACAGTCCAACTTGGCGTTAAATGAAGCGATACAAGAAGCATTAATGGTACAAGGTTTGCCTGAAGCGGCTGTGCAGCTGATTGCGAGCCCTGATCGCACTTTAGTCACAGGCTTGCTAACACTCGATAAATATGTGGATATGATAGTACCTCGCGGCGGGCAGCACTTACAGCGATTATGTGCGGAGCAAGCCAGTATTCCTGTTATTTTAGGCGGCATTGGCATTTGTCACTTATATGTACATCATAGTGCTGATCTTGAAAAAGCAATTAATGTGATAACGAATGCTAAGGTACAGCGTCCTACGGTTTGCAATGCACTGGACACGCTTTTAGTGCATGAGTCGGTTGCTGAGCACTTTATTCCGCTTATTTGTCAGCATTTAACGGCGCAAGGTGTCGGTTTTTATGGTTGTGATAAAACTCAAGCTTATATGGGCCAAAGTGGTATTGAGGTGAGTCCTGCATCGAATGAGACTTATGCAACAGAATGGTTATCACTCACCTTAGGAATTAAAGTCGTTGATAGTACCCAAAGTGCCATTGAGCATATCAGACTGTTTTCCAGTGGGCACTCAGAAGCGATTCTAACCGATAATATTCATACGGCAAATCACTTCATGAATGAAGTCGATGCCTCAGCTGTTTATGTTAATGCCAGTACACGTTTCACCGATGGTAGCCAATTTGGCTTAGGCGCTGAAGTGGCGGTAAGTACTCAAAAACTGCATGCAAGAGGTCCGATGGGGCTTGAGGCGTTAACCACCTATAAATGGCTTGCTTGGGGGGATTATACCGCTCGAGATTAATAGACTCTTTGAAGTGCGGCATTAGTGTCGCACTTTCCTTGATTGTTTTTTATTGTACTTGTTTATTGTGCTTATTTGTTGTGCTTGTTTATTGTACTCATTTTGTTGCACTCATTTATCGCATTTAAAAATTTTAAAAAGATTTATTCGTTTTCTCTTATTTTCGAGTATTTTTTCTTATTGTGTTATTTCTACAGCACTTTATTTCCCGTAAAAGGCTTGCCGTCACTTAATTTTTTCGTTTTTTTTATTTTTATCCCTTGTATTTGCATTCCTTGTCCCAATATAGGGAAGTAAGAGCAGATTTGGGCTGATTTAAAAGACTTGAAATGAATGATGTCTATCCCCATTTCTATTAACAGATAAAGCATTTAGATTAAGTACGATTTCCGGAGGACTCCATGGGTAAAATTATTGGTATCGATTTAGGCACAACTAACTCTTGTGTAGCAGTATTAGATGGCGAGAACGCTCGCGTTTTGGAGAATGCCGAAGGCGATCGCACAACTCCTTCTATCATTGCTTATACCGAAGATGAGACATTAGTGGGTCAACCTGCTAAACGTCAAGCGGTAACAAATCCTAATAATACTGTATTTGCCATCAAGCGTCTTATCGGTCGTCGTTTTCAAGATGACGAAGTACAACGTGACGTTGATATCATGCCGTTTAAAATTATCGGTGCCGATAATGGTGATGCATGGGTCGAAGCACAAGGCAACAAAATGGCGCCACCACAAATTTCTGCTGAAATCTTGAAAAAGATGAAGAAAACAGCTGAAGATTTCTTAGGTGAAGACGTCACTGAAGCGGTTATCACTGTTCCTGCTTATTTTAACGATTCACAACGTCAAGCAACCAAAGATGCTGGTCGTATTGCAGGTCTTGAAGTTAAACGTATTATCAACGAGCCTACAGCGGCTGCCCTTGCTTACGGTATCGACAAGAAGCAAGGTGACAACATCGTTGCGGTATACGATTTAGGTGGTGGTACTTTCGATATCTCTATCATTGAAATTGATAGCGTTGAAGGCGAGCAAACATTTGAAGTATTAGCAACTAATGGTGATACGCATCTAGGTGGTGAAGATTTCGATAACCGTCTAATTAACTATTTAGCGGATGAGTTCAAAAAAGAACAAGGCTTAGATCTTCGTAACGATCCACTGGCTATGCAGCGTCTTAAAGAAGCGGCAGAGAAAGCAAAAATTGAACTGTCTAGCACGACACAAACTGAAGTCAACTTACCTTACATCACAGCTGATGCAACCGGTCCTAAGCATTTAGTGGTTAAGATCACTCGTGCTAAATTAGAATCTTTAGTTGAAGATTTGATTACTCGTTCTTTAGAGCCATTAAAAGTGGCGATGGCTGATGCTGATTTATCTGTTTCAGACATTAATGAAGTGATTTTAGTCGGTGGTCAAACACGTATGCCTAAAGTACAGGCAGCAGTGACAGACTTCTTTGGTAAAGAGCCTCGTAAAGATGTGAACCCAGATGAAGCCGTTGCTATGGGCGCTGCAGTACAAGCGGGTGTACTTTCTGGTGATGTGAAAGATGTATTGCTTCTTGACGTGACGCCTCTGTCTCTTGGTATTGAGACTATGGGTAGCGTGATGACTAAGCTTATCGAGAAGAATACAACGATTCCAACGAAAGCGCAGCAAACCTTCTCAACAGCAGATGATAACCAAGCGGCGGTAACGATTCATGTTCTGCAAGGTGAGCGTAAGCAAGCGAGCAGCAACAAATCATTAGGCCAATTCAACCTTGAAGGTATTGAGCCTGCACCACGTGGTATGCCACAAATCGAAGTGGCATTTGATATCGATGCTGATGGTATCTTGCATGTATCGGCAACCGATAAGAAAACCGGTAAAGCACAAAACATTACCATTAAAGCCTCTTCTGGTTTAAGTGATGAAGAAGTGGAAGCTATGGTACGTGATGCTGAAGCTCATGCTGATGAAGATGCGAAATTTGAAGAATTAGTTCAAGCACGTAACCAAGCTGATGGCATGGTGCATTCAACTAAGAAGCAAATTGAAGAAGCAGGCGATCAGCTGCCAAGTGACGATAAAGAAAAAATCGAAGCGGCAATGAAAGCGGTTGAAGAAGCTGCTAAAGGTAACGATAAAGAAGCCATTGATAAAGCGACGGCTGCATTAATGGAAGCGTCAGCTAAATTAATGGAAATTGCACAAGCAAAAGCACAAGCTGAGCAAGGTGCAGCAGCTGGTGCTGCCAATGCTGGTGAAGCAAAGCAAGAGCCTAAAGATGCTGCGAGCGACGATGTTGTTGATGCTGAATTTGAAGAAGTAAAAGACGACAAGAAATAATTAGGTTTTCCTGATTTATTGTGTAGCGGGCGTTAAGAGGCAACTCTAACGCCCGTTTGTCCAACTTTTATTTGAGCAATGTAAATTATGTCAAAGCGTGATTATTACGAAGTATTAGGCGTTAGCAAAAGCGCGAGTGAGCGCGAAATAAAAAAAGCCTATAAGCGTTTAGCGATGAAGTATCATCCAGATAGAAATCCTGGTGATAAAGCCGCCGAAGCCAGCTTTAAAGAAGCAAAAGAAGCTTATGAGATCCTAACCGATAGCGATAAGAAAGCCGCTTATGATCAATTTGGTCATGCAGGCGTTGACCCGAATCGCGGTGGCGGTCATGGTGGTGCTGATTTTAGTGACGTATTTGGTGATGTATTTGGTGATATTTTTGGCGGTGGTCGCCGTGGTGGCGGTCAACGCCAAGCCGCCCGTGGATCTGACCTTCGCTATAACTTAGAGCTTTCTTTAGAAGAAGCGGTTAAAGGTTTAACCAAGGAATTACGTATTCCTGCTTTGGCAGCGTGTGAGCCTTGTAATGGCACGGGTGCCAAAAAAGGCACATCGGCGACAACATGTGGGACGTGTCATGGTAATGGTCAAGTGCAAATGCGCCAAGGCTTCTTTGCTGTTCAGCAAGCGTGTCCAACGTGTCATGGTCGTGGAAAAATTATTAAAGATCCTTGTCAGCATTGTCATGGTGAAGGCCGTGTTGAGAAGAGTAAAACACTCTCTGTTAAAATTCCTGCTGGTGTGGATAACGGCGATCGCGTCCGTTTAACTGGTGAAGGAGAAGCTGGGGAGTTTGGCGCACCAGCGGGCGATCTTTATGTGCAAGTGAGCGTGCGTGAACATGCAATCTTTACCCGTGACGGTAACAATTTATATTGTGAAGTACCGATTTCATATAGCACAGCAGCGCTAGGTGGCGAAATCGAAGTACCGACTTTAGATGGTAAAGTGAACCTTAAGATCCCGAGCGAAAC
Source organism: uncultured Shewanella sp. (assembly GCF_947495455.1). Classification (GTDB taxonomy): domain Bacteria; phylum Pseudomonadota; class Gammaproteobacteria; order Enterobacterales; family Shewanellaceae; genus Shewanella. Next base: position 20,571 of record NZ_CANLZC010000059.1, read on the forward strand.
GCAAACTGGACGTATGTTCCGCATGCGAGGTAAAGGGGTGAAATCCGTTCGCAGTCATGCTGTAGGTGACTTACTTTGTAAGGTGGTGATGGAAACACCTGTGAAGCTGAATGAAAAACAAAAAGATTTACTCAGAGAGTTTGAAGCTTCGTTAACGGGTCAAGCAAAGAAACACAGTCCCAAAGCGGAAGGCTTTTTTGATGGGGTTAAAAAGTTCTTTCAAGACTTAAACAGTTAACCTCTTTATCTACTATGAAAAAGCCTCGCAATTGTGAGGCTTTTTATTGCCAGAAATAACCTAATCACTCAGTTTTTAATGGGGTAAAAAAGCCAGAATAAGTCTGCATTTGGGGAAGTAATTTGACACTGAATATGTTAAAGTCCCGCGCTGAGTTCATTGAATCAATTTAAAGAGTAGGAATAGTATGTCTGATACGTTCAGTACAGTTGAACAGCAAGCAAGTTATGGCGTAGGCCGTCAAATGGGTGAGCAATTGGCATCGAATTCATTTGAAGGTATTGATATTTCTGCCGTTCAATCTGGTCTTGCCGACGCATTTGCGGGTAAAGAAAGTGTTGTTGCTATGGAAGACATGCAAGTGGCTTTCACTGAAATTAGCCAGCGTCTTCAGAAAATTCAAGAAGAAGCGGCTGCCGCAGCGTCAGCTGAAGGCGAAGCCTTCCTAACAGAAGTGGCTGCACGTGAAGGTGTATTCACGACTGAATCTGGCCTTCACTATGAAATCATTACTGAAGGTAATGGCGACAAGCCAAGCGCAGATTCAACTGTTCGTACACATTATCATGGTACTTTTATTAATGGTGATGTTTTCGATAGCTCGGTTGTTCGTGATCAGCCAGCAGAATTTCCAGTATCGGGTGTGATTGCAGGTTGGACAGAAGCATTACAATTAATGCCAGTCGGTTCTAAGTGGAAATTATATGTTCCACAACATTTAGCCTATGGCGAGCGTGGTGCAGGGGCTTCAATCCCACCATACTCCACGTTAGTGTTTGAAGTTGAATTACTCGATATTCTTTAATTTAAAGAGCCTAAGTTAATCTTAGGCTTTTTTTTGAGTATAGATTGGGTCTACATGAAGAATGATTTTTTTGAGGGGCGGGCATGATTGAACAAGTTAGAATTGCCATTACCGGTGGCAGTGGGCGCATGGGTAGAACCCTCATTGAGTCTGCTAAGCAGCATGATAATATTATTTTAGGTGCAGCGATTGAGCGTTCTGGATCAACCTTAATGGGAGTGGATGCAGGAGAGCTTGCAGGTGTGGGGGCGATGAATGTCTCTATTACTGATTCACTGGATAAAGCCCGTGATGATTTTGATGTACTCATCGATTTTACTTCTCCAGAAGCCAGTGTCGTGCATACTGATTGGTGCGCTCGTCATGGTAAGGCTATTGTGATTGGTACCACAGGCTTTAATCGCGCTCAAAAAGAGCAAATAGCAGCTTATGCAGAAAAAGTCCCTGTGGTTCTTGCACCCAATATGTCTGTGGGCGTGAATTTGATGTGGAAGTTATTAGAGCAGGCCGCACAAGTGATGGGAGACTACAGTGATATTGAAATTATTGAAAGTCATCACAGACATAAAAAAGATGCGCCATCAGGGACTGCACTTAAAATGGGTGAAGTCATTGCTCAAACGCTGAATCGTGATTTAGATAAGTGTGCCGTTTATGGCAGAGAAGGTATCACAGGCGAAAGAGATCCTGAGACGATTGGTTTTTCAACCATTCGTGCTGGCGATATCATAGGTGAGCATACTGCTCTTTTTGCTGACATTGGTGAACGTATTGAAATTACCCATAAGTCATCCAGCCGTATGACCTATGCCAATGGTTCTATGCGAGCCGCATTTTGGCTCTATGATCAAGCTCCAGGCCTTTATGATATGCAGCAAGTTTTAGGGCTTAAATCGTAATTATTTGAAAACCGCCAATTGAGCGGTTTTTTTTTGAAAAAAGATTTTATTTGCATAGACAAGCGTTATTTTTGCATATAAAATTATTCGAATTTGCCAGATTTTAGCTTTTTTATGTCAATTTAGCTAAAAAATAGCATCAATAAAACATTGTTTTTCAATGGCTTGACTCTTATGGAGGTCGTGTTGACTAAGTCTGCCTTACTCGTACTCGAAGATGGGACTGTATTCTCTGGCACTGCAATCGGTGCAACTGGAATGACGGTTGGTGAAGTGGTATTTAATACCTCAATGACTGGCTATCAAGAAATACTAACAGATCCTTCTTATGCTCGCCAAATCGTAACATTAACTTATCCACATATTGGTAATACTGGCACTAATGATGAAGATAAAGAATCGAATTCAGTTCATGCTTGTGGTTTAATTATTCGTGATTTACCTTTAGTTGCCAGTAACTTTCGTGATACGCAGTCTTTGAGTGATTACCTTAAAGCCAATAATATTGTCGGTATAGCCGATATTGATACGCGTAAGCTGACGCGCATTTTGCGTGAAAAAGGGGCGCAAGCGGGTTGTATTGTGGTGAGTGAGCAAGGAGAAGAGTTAGCGAAAATGCAAGCAAAAGCGTTAGCCGCAGCTAAAGCATTTCCAGGTTTGAAAGGCATGGATTTAGCCAAAGAAGTGACCACTGAGCATGAATATCAATGGCGTAAAGGCAGCTGGCGTTTAGTGGAAGGCTTACCTCAAGATACGCCCAGTGACGAGCTTAAATATAAAGTCGTTGCCTTTGATTATGGCGTGAAACGCAACATTTTACGTATGCTGGTAGATAGAGGTTGTGATGTGACTGTTGTCCCTGCAACCACCAGTGCCGCAGAAGTGCTAGCCATGGCGCCTGATGGCATTTTCTTATCTAATGGACCTGGGGATCCTGAGCCTTGTGATTATGCCATTGAGGCCATTCAGGAAATATTAAAAACCGATATACCTGTCTTTGGTATTTGCTTGGGCCACCAATTACTCGCACTGGCTTCTGGTGCTAAAACATTAAAAATGAAGTTTGGTCACCATGGTGCCAATCACCCAGTGAGTAATATTGAGCAAGGCAATGTGATGATCACCAGCCAAAACCATGGTTTTGCCGCCGATGAAGCCAGTTTACCCAGTAATATTAAAGTCACGCACAAGTCGTTATTTGATGGTTCATTACAAGGTATTCACCTGACCGATAAACCTGCATTTAGTTTTCAAGGGCATCCTGAGGCGAGTCCTGGGCCTCATGATGCAGCGCCATTATTCAATCACTTTATCGAGTTAATTGAAGCTTACCGTAGTCATACCAAATAATCAGTGGGATCTAGGAGAAGATTAAAGCAATGCCAAAACGTACAGATATAAAAAGTATTCTCATCCTAGGTGCAGGTCCAATTGTCATTGGACAAGCCTGTGAGTTTGACTATTCCGGTGCTCAAGCCTGTAAGGCACTGAAAGAAGAAGGTTATCGAGTTATTTTAGTTAACTCTAACCCCGCGACTATTATGACAGATCCAGAAATGGCTGATGCGACGTATATCGAACCGATCCATTGGGAAGTGGTTCGTAATATTATCGAAAAAGAACGTCCTGATGCGATCCTTCCAACTATGGGTGGCCAAACGGCATTGAACTGCGCCCTTGAACTCGAAAGCCAAGGGGTGTTAAAAGAGTTCGATGTGGACATGATAGGTGCAACGGCTGATGCCATCGATAAAGCGGAAGATAGAAGTCGTTTCGATGAGGCGATGAAATCCATTGGACTAGAATGTCCCCGTGCAGGCATTGCACATACTCTAGATGAAGCGTATCAAGTATTAGAGCAAGTCGGCTTCCCTTGTATTATTCGTCCTTCATTTACCATGGGGGGAAGCGGCGGCGGTATTGCTTACAATATTGAAGAGTTTAAAGAAATCTGCTCTCAAGGATTAGAGTTATCACCGACTAATGAGCTATTGATTGATGAATCCCTCATTGGTTGGAAAGAGTATGAAATGGAAGTGGTACGTGATCGTAATGATAATTGCATCATAGTTTGTGCCATTGAGAATTTTGATCCTATGGGAGTGCATACGGGAGATTCGATTACCGTTGCGCCAGCTCAGACTCTAACCGATAAAGAATACCAACTTATGCGTAATGCCTCTTTGGCTGTGTTACGTGAAATTGGTGTGGAAACTGGTGGTTCTAACGTTCAATTTGGTATTAATCCCAAAAATGGTCGCATGGTGATCATTGAAATGAATCCACGTGTGTCTCGTTCATCAGCACTTGCATCAAAGGCTACAGGTTTTCCTATCGCTAAAATTGCGGCTAAATTAGCCGTGGGCTTTACCCTTGATGAGCTGAGTAATGACATTACGGGAGGGGCGACTCCAGCCTCTTTTGAGCCTGCTATTGATTATGTGGTTACAAAAGTGCCACGTTTTAATTTTGAAAAGTTTGATGGTGCAAATGATCGTCTGACGACGCAGATGAAATCAGTGGGTGAAGTCATGGCCATTGGCCGTACTTTCCAAGAGTCGTTGCAAAAAGCTCTACGCGGATTAGAAGTAGGTAAGCAAGGGTTAGATCCTGAAGTGGATTTAGAGGATGGCCAAGCTTTATCGCGTATTCGTCATGAATTAAAAGAACCCGGTGCAGAGCGTATTTGGTATATTGCTGATGCATTTCGTGCGGGTTTATCAGTTGAAGGTATTTTTAAGCTGACCAATATCGATCCTTGGTTCTTAGTACAGCTTGATGAGCTGATTAAGCTTGAATCTTTAGTGGCTGATGTGGGTTTGTCAGGATTGAATGAAGACCTACTTCGCAAATTAAAGCGTAAAGGTTTTGCCGATGGTCGTTTAGCCTCACTGGCGGGTGTCAGTGAAATCGAAGTTAGAAAGTTGCGTCATCGTCATGGCATTTTACCCGTTTATAAGCGAGTGGATACTTGCGCCGCTGAATTTGCCACTGATACGGCGTATTTGTATTCGACTTATGAAGAAGAATGCGAAGCCAATGCATCGAGCCGTGACAAAATCATGATTTTAGGTGGTGGACCTAATCGAATTGGTCAAGGTATTGAGTTTGACTATTGCTGTGTACATGCGGCATTGGCACTGCGTGAAGATGGCTATGAAACTATCATGGTCAATTGTAACCCTGAAACGGTTTCAACGGATTATGACACGTCAGATAGATTGTATTTCGAACCTGTCACCTTTGAAGATGTGCTGGAAATTGTGCGTATCGAGAAGCCAAAAGGCGTTATCGTGCAATATGGGGGGCAAACCCCGCTGAAATTGGCTCGTGATTTAGAAGCTGCTGGCGTACCTATTATAGGTACCAGTCCTGATGCGATTGATAGAGCTGAAGATCGTGAGCGTTTTCAACAAGCCATTGAACGCTTAGGCATGAAGCAGCCTGAAAACGATACAGTTACAACGGTTGAGGGAGCGGTTATTTCAGCTGAACGTATTGGTTATCCGTTAGTGGTTCGTCCTTCTTATGTCTTGGGTGGCCGTGCAATGGAAATTGTCTATGATAAACAAGATTTGCTTCGCTATTTCAATGAGGCAGTCAGTGTATCTAACGCGTCACCAGTATTACTTGATTCATTCCTAGATAATGCCATTGAGGTGGATATTGATGCCGTTTGTGATGGTGAAAATGTCGTGGTCGGCGCTATCATGGAGCATATCGAGCAAGCGGGTGTGCACTCTGGGGATTCTGGTTGTTCATTACCCCCTTATACTTTGAGCCATGATATTCAGAATACCATGCGTACTCAAGTGAAACAGCTAGCGATGGAGCTAGGGGTTGTAGGACTCATGAACGTGCAGTTTGCCGTTAAAAATAATCAAGTCTACATGATTGAAGTTAACCCTCGTGCTGCTCGAACGGTTCCTTTTGTGTCTAAAGCCATTGGTAAGCCGCTAGCTAAGATTGCTGCAAGAGTCATGGCGGGTCAAAGTTTAGCCTCACAGGGCTTTACCCAAGAGATTATTCCTTCTTATTATTCGGTCAAAGAAGTGGTGCTGCCTTTCAATAAATTCCCTGGTGTGGATCCTATGTTAGGGCCTGAAATGCGCTCAACGGGTGAAGTGATGGGAGTGGGCAATACCTTTGCCGAAGCTTATGCTAAGGCGCAATTGGGGGCGACCTGTGAAGTGCCAAAATCGGGTCGAGCCTTATTGTCTGTGCGTAACAGCGATAAGAAACGTGTAGCGGATTTAGCCTCTAAGCTGATTGAATTAGGGTATGAGATTGATGCAACACACGGTACGGCGGTGATTTTAGGTGAAGCGGGCATTAATCCACGTTTAGTGAATAAGGTTCACGAAGGGCGTCCGCATATTCTCGATCGAATTAAAAATGGTGAATACACTTATATTGTCAATACGACCGAAGGACGTCAGGCGATTGAAGATTCTCGTCAGTTACGTCGTGGAGCCTTGCGTCATAAAGTGAACTATACCACGACATTAAACGCTGCGTTTGCGACTTGTATGGCGCATTCAGCCGATGATAGAAACAATGTCACGTCAGTACAAGAGCTACATCAAGGTCTATTAAATTAAATCTAAATAGCTGATGTATAAAATATAAAGCCGCATTGATTTAATGCGGTTTTTTTGTTTCCAATTACAAAAAACAAATGCCTCTAATGGTAACTAGGTCGATAAGTGTAGTTCGATAATCGATTTTGGTATAACTTGAGCATAGTAGGGAGTAAATAAGTGTTATGGACATTTCCCATATCAAGAGCAATAGTATTTTTTAGGTATAATGCCGCTTACTATAAAATAAAGTCATTAAAAAACAACAAGTAGGTTATAAGTTGAATCAAAATCGATCATGCTCGATATGCTGATTTCATTAAAGCGAAAACTCGCGATTCGATCACTTGTAAACTAAACTTTAGTATTATTTATTTTGATTTAAAAAGGCAATTGGAGGTGCCAAAACACAGCACAATTTAATGCAATAGTTAATATGAAGACTTAATTTTACAGTTTCATAGTTAAAAGGAAGTATGTTATGTTAAATAAAAGTGAAATTGGTTTTGTTGCCAAAATAGATGTCTCGAGTATGGCTAAAAGTATCCAATGGTATACTGAAAAATTGGATCTTGAGATAGATCCTCGTTTTGAAGGTCCTTATTGGAATCAGCTTAATATCAAAAACATGAAAAGGTTCGCTTTAGGCTTGAGTTTGGCTAAGCCTGGAAGAGGAATAGGATCAGGGCAAGCAGTAATGACTTTTGTTGTCGATAATATAGAGGATGCCAAAGTCGATTTAGAAGCAAAAAATGTTGTTGTCAGTGAAATTAAAGATGTAGGCCAAGGTGTTAAACTCGCATTTTTTAATGATCCTGATAAAAATGCGCTGGGTTTAAGACAAAATTCAAAATCAGAACCCGCTGCATGCGAAATAGGTTACTGCGAATAACAGTATCGACCTGTTTTAGTAAGATCAGGATATATGAATTAAAAGGTTCGTTACTTATAATGTTCGAGCCTTTATTTATCCCCTGTGACTTCAATATACCTATTTAAACATTGTCAATATGCCCAATTCAAGATAATTTCTTTAAAAGTATTAATCACTCGAAATATCAATTTGTTCTGTTTCTAACCCGAATTCGGTTAATATGGCGTAATTTTCTTTTGCTATCGTTTTAATGTATTAATGCTATATTTTTGTAAGGCACTAGTATCTAAAATAGTTTTGCCTGCCTTTAGTCAGTCCAGTGGTGAGTGATCCAAAAACGGTGGGAGTTTTCATTGATTTGTGGAAAATGTCTCATTTTCAATAAGTGTATAAAGACGAGTGAATGCTATGAAGCCCAATATTCATCCTGATTACCGCACTGTCGTCTTTCATGATACCAGCATTGATAAATATTTTTTGGTTGGTTCTACTTTGAAAACCAGTAGAACCATTGAATGGGAAGATGGAAAAACTTATCCTTATTATACGCTTGAAGTCTCTTCACACTCTCATCCTTTTTATACAGGTAAGCAGCAAGTTGCCGCATTAGAAGGCCGAGTGGCAAACTTCAATCGTCGTTTTGGTAAGCTGGCACAAGGAAAAAATAGAATGAAAGTCGTCAAATCCCTTAAAAGTGCCAAAAGCCGTCATCCTGATTGCCAGATCGTGAAACGTAAAGGAAGGTTATACGTTATTTGTAAGACTAATCCTAGATTTAAGGCGGTGCAGAGATAAGCCAGACTTTAAACGCATTGACGCTTTTTTGAAAAAGTGTTTTGCCGTTTTATGACAGCCAATGATGCATTGTACATTGGCTGTTTGCTTTTTTGCGTTGACATACTTTAAACTAATTTGAGCATTGGTTAAGTCAGTATTTAAGTACTGGTGAAGTTTGAAAGTAATGTTGCAATTTCTTGTGCTATTTCTTTAAGTTCTTCAAGGGTATACTCTTGTATTACGCCAGTATCCAAAATAGTATTGCCTGCTTTTAGCCAGTCCAGTGCTGACTGAGCGATAATTTGTTGGCCAGAAGAAGCGAGGTGTTTTGTGTTCCAAAATAGGTAAGGATCGCTGTTTGTGTTTAAGCAATCAGTCGCATAGCCAAGTGCCGTTGTAGTGGCGATAGTGCTATCATCACCACAAGTGTAGCCAAATGTTCCATCATAATTGTCACTAAAGGCCAATGTTTCCATATTGTCGTAAAAGCCCTCTAAATAATAGAAATACCAATGAGGATTCGATTCAGAATACAAAGAAGCATATTCATAGGCGGTTTGATAGGTCAGCAACTTTACGCGTTCGTTATAAACTTTAACCAGCTCCCCTAAAGCTTCAGCAAACGCTTTGAGCTCATCAGTGCTTAGAGTGACTCCTTGTGAGAGTAGAAAGTAGTTGAAATAGGGCGTGATGCCCAAATTATATTGAGGGAACATAATGATGTTACCTTTATCTTGTCCTTGTGAGCTAAGTTCACTCAGCATGGTTTGTACGGCTGAGTCTTGTGCGCCTATCATATATTCAGGGATGGTTGTCCACACGGATTCAATGAAAGTATCAAAGTCTATATCTCCTTCAACCCATTCAAAAAAAACCTCAGCTAGATCGTTAGCTCCGCCGTAAAAGACATATAAGGTATCTCTGCCAACAAGGCTATTATCTGCGCTATGATTAGGTAGAAAGAGTTTTGTGACTTGTTGATAAAGGGTGGGAACGGCGACTGTGTCTTTCAATGCATAACTCTCAGCGGCTGATATAGGTGGCACGCCCTCAGATAAGATCTGTGAACTGCGATAAGCCGCTTGCAGAGCATATATTTCATCTTCATCACTACAATCACTATCTGGTAATGTGATACCACCATCACTGTAACAGCCTGTCGGTATAGATAATGCCCCATACCAAGCATAGTTGATGGAGACTTTATTTACGTCACTTCCTTCTGTAGTATAAGCCACCCAAGAGGACAGCTCGATATTGTCAAAGACATGATAAGGCGCACTTAACCCGTTATAGGTGAAATACTGTAACCAACCTACTGAACTTGCCTCACGTTGATAGCAATCGGCATCATGAATATCATCGTTACTTGAAGCTGTGCAAACACTTTGTGTGTCGTTTGATAGGCTAATGACATTGTAATTTTCATTGTTTTGAGGAAAGGTGAGGGTACCAGGTGAGATGGGAGAGAAAAGATCGCTGGTTATTGGCTCTGAAATAGAATTATAAAGGTTGCTTGGAATTTGATACAGTGAACTGGAATTCGTGTCATCATTGAAGTAGACACTTTGCGGAAAATTGTTCATGTCACTTTGACTATCCCCAAAAACCATGACATTTGAAAATGTTGTTGTTTTGTAATTATTGTCTGAGCAGGCTAATAACAGTAATGCTACCAGTGCAGTAAAGCTATTATAGATCAATGTTTTTATACGCATTGCTTACCTCTATCGACGGTAATTAAAAGAAAGAAAAGTAGACAGCGTATATAAAAGTGGTTTTTGTGTTTATCCACTTGAGAATATGACCTACTTGTGAGTATCACGAGTATATAAAATATAGTTGATGTTTTATGACTTGCTATGGACCCGTTTGATGATTTAAATAAAAAAAGCTTGAAATATTCATTTCAAGCTTTTTTTATTGAGGTTATTGTATGAAGTTGAATTTAGTATTTAATGGGGCTTTTCACACACGTAATGATTTTCTGGGTTTTCTCGGTACTCTGCTGAGTTAATGGCAGGGCAGTTTGCTTGAATACGCGCTTTTAGGTGAGTGACTTGTTCCCAAGTGATGGCCATAGGATCAAAGACAATAGGAAAACTGCGCACTGCATCATCATTGATTTGCTCAAGTAGCTGCTCATAGCGGTTATCATCATGGCCAGTTTGCCATATTGACTCGAAATTACTGATAAAACCCTCTATTGCATTGGGATTCTTATTTCGTTCTATGATCATAATGTTTTCCATGCTGTTATGCTCTGCATTATCAGAGAAGTTGTAACTGCCCGTGATTAATGTATCGTCATCGATGAGGGTATATTTATGATGCATTTGTTTCGCATAAGAATAATGCCAACGATAGCTATAGCTTTTAAAGCGTACATCAATGCCTTGTTCGCTCAGCATATAACTATAATGGCTGCCTTTATCATAACAAGCTTGTTCTTGAGAAGGGGTGCTGGCTTCATCTAAACAGGCTTGACGTTCAGCCTGTTCTTGCTCATGGGTATAAAGGCTAATATATTCTTGAATATCTAAATAGACTTCAATATCCACATTGCCTTCTGCTTGTTTATTCAGTAAGGCTTGAGTGATTGGCCATGAGCGTAAGTGCCCACTGGCTATTTTGATACTCGATTCGGCATTATTGATGTATTCCACCATAGTATCTGAAACGGTATTTCGACCAGAGACTTTAGAAAAGGTTTCACCATAGCGCGTGGTTGAGGTTTTAAAATTATTGGATGTAAAACGGGTATTGAGTGAATGAGGTTCACTTTTTTGATATTGAGTGTCGATGATTGACTGGACAGTACAAGTATCGCAGGTGAAATCGCGAGAATGATGCCAAAGTAAGTTAAATTCATCTTGAAATGCGCTGATGAATTCAGCATTGTTTTTGACGAAAACCGTGTTTTCATCATAGCGGGTTGCAGCAGAATAAGACCAGTTTGCGCTACCGGAAATAAGCTGAGCACTATCAAGGCTACTGTCAATAATTGCAAATTTGTGATGCATGATTTTATTTACGTATCTTACATCTATGAGTGCTTGTTCGAGTTTTTCTGAGATAGTGCCAGAGGGTGATTTTCTGTCTTTTAGTGCATTATTGGAAATGACTCGAATTAACACACCTCTTTGTACTGCATCTGCTAGGGCTGCCAATATGCGATTGTCTCTGAAACTATACATAGCAATATCGATTGAGACAGTGGCTTGATTAATGGATTCTACCACTTTAGTTAAGTGAGAAGTGTCATAGGGAGCGGGTGAAAAGATCACCTCAATATTATCATTTGCTGTTTCACAGGCATGTGGAAACAAGCTTGTGAGTACATTCAGTGTTGTTGGCCCAACGTATTTAATATCATCTAACTCTTCGAGTGAAACAAAGTGTTTATCATCTTCAGTCTCCGCTTGCCCATCCACGCCATTTCGTGTTCGAACTATGCTATGGGCGGCAGTGGAATAAATGCCACTTTCTTTTAGCACTTCAACACTGGTTTGTGGTGAATTGGTGAAGGCTAACAAGTCCTCTAAGCAATAGTCGGCAAAGCTGAGTGGTGAAAATAACATTGGCGCGATGAAAGTGATTTTTTTCATCCATTGGCGTTTATTACGCATAAAATCCCTCTAGAGTGTGTAAAGCAAGTTATATGAAGTCAATCCTGTTTTTTTATTTAATACCTAAGAATTATACAGCCAGTCGTTATATAAGTTATTGGTCATATTGGGTATTTAAAAACATTACTATTTAACTTAATTGTAACAAAAATGAAAAACAAGCGCTTGACGTCAAAATTATGTTAAATAGGGTTTAATTGCTGGGATATTGATCGATCATCATGCTGAAAGATATAAAGTGTTGTTTTTTTAGTTAGTGCCTAGGGCCTGTTTATCTTTGGTGGTTAAATTATGTCCGAGATAAACGTGTTTTAATCGCGACGGGAGGAATGATGCCTAGTGATCTAAGCAAATTTCTCCCAACAAAGAGTAAAACACGTTTAGCCGGATCCTACGGACAGCGTTTGTGGCTCCTTTCTACGGCGTTATCGCTTGTTTATGTAGAATAACTACACCACACAAACTCTGCCTTGTATAAAGAACCCACAAACTGCTGCAGAAATAATCACCAAAGATAAACAGGCCCTAAGGTATGAAAATAAATCAGTCTTGATGGAACTGTGCTTTATTCGTTTATGTATATGCTTAGGTTGGTATTTTGTTAACTATTGATGATCTTTTTGTAATTGTGTATATTGTGGCCGAATTGACTTATTATGCTTAAATTTTAATAGGTTATATTCTTGACTTCAATGAATGATTATTGAGTTTGATTCGGTTTTTATGCGATAGCTAATCAGGTAAAAGCAGTGCAGTTTGAAACGACTCGACTTAAATAGTGCATTTTTTATGAGGTCATATCTAGGCGGTAAAAATCATCAAGGTTGATGACGATAATGCATTACCGTATTTAACAAAGGAATGGATAAAAGTGAAAACCAATAAATTGTATTTAAGTTGTATTATTGCTTCTTTATTAATCACAGGCTGTGGCAGTTCAAGTAGTGATAGTACCCCTGAAGCCAGTACACCAGCCCCAGTTGCCACCCCTGCACCAGAGCCGACACCAGAACCAACACCAGAACCGACATTCACCATGAGTGGTAAAGTCATCGATGGTTATGTATCGGGCGCGACGGTATGGTTAGATTTAAATGGTGACGGTAAATACACTGAAGGTGAGCCTAGCACAGTGTCACAAGCGGCGGGTGAGTATCGTTTAGCGCTTGCAGCAGAAAACCAAGATTGTGCTCAGTACAGTAATCTTTATGTGGACGTGCCTGTAGGCGCTTTTGATGAAGATAATGGTGAAGTGACTGAAGCCTATCAAATGATGCTACCAGCTGGTTTTAATCAAGTGGAGGGCGATGAGGCATTTCATGTTACGCCACTCACAACGGTATTATTTCAAATGCTCAATGATGAGCTTCGACGCCGTGGCGCTGAATTTGGATCATGTGAAACACTTAAAGATAATGATGCTTTACGTGCAATCGTAGAGACAGAGCTTGATGAAGCGCTAAGAAATATTGTAGATAGATATAATATTTCTATTGAGAATATTTTCAGTGATTTTATTGCGGCAGGCGACGATGACAGAAAGCAGCTTGCAATCAATATTGTCAAAGGATTAAAAGCGAGTCTAGCTTATCAAACCACGGCAAAAGAGCGCTTCCCTGAGGCGGATTTTATTCGTGTTGAGTTTTATCAAGGCAGTGAAATTGATAATAATAACGCCTACCCAAAGGCGTGGTATCGAGATATTACTATTTGGAACCCAAATGGTTATCAATCTGAGCTCGTGAAAGTGTCCGATGATTTACAAACCAAAATCCGTGATATTTATTTACGTGAAGTGAGCAATACACCTTGGGGCGAGTATGGTGAATTAGCACAGAAGAAAGATATTTTCAGCTATGGTGGTGATGATGCACTTTATCGCTGTGAAAATTCTGAAGCGGTGATTATACGGCATATGAATGATGAACACCTGGAAGTGGAATTTGCTTTAAGTAATGAAAGTTACAGTGATGAAGTTGCGACGGTTCAAGCTTGTGATAATCAGGTTTACTCAGGTGGGGATAATCGCTACTTTGAAACCAGCTATGTTGATATGGGCATTTTTTATGAATCTCGCTTCGATACCAGTAAAGGTGATGTCGAGTTTACTGCGCTTGCCGATTGGGTTGAGCTGAAAGGAAAGAGTGAGCAGCTTGATGTGGATCTATTTATTGAGTATTTTGAAGGGCTAGCGTATCAATTTGATGCGAAGGTTGATGAAGAGCGCCATTCTCGTTGGTGGAAGCGTGCAACCGATGATATGCATGGCAATCGTGTTGTAATCACAAAAGATCAGAATGGCTGGGAGAAAATGAGCTATCAAGATGATGGTACATACATTTTAACTTGTAGCCAAGACGGTGAAGCTTGGACGGAATGTCCTTAAGTGAAATAGTGAAATAGTGAAATAAGGTAAGTGTTATGCTAGCTCAAATCTAACCTAACAAACCCTTCAAAAAGCGGGGATGGTTAGCTCAGATCTGAGCTAGTAAAACTTTATTTGAATAAACCATGACAACAGGAGGAGTGTTTCTCTTAAGTTTGCCTGTTAACCGAGACTATTTTTATAAAGCCTCTTTTTGTATCTAAAGCCTATTATTAGGCTTTAGATATAACTTTTTGTTGCAATGAGTGACTGGCGATAAAACTTATGCTTATAAAGCGATGGTGTATTTACCCTCAATAATATTAAGATCAGTCATTGTTATTTTGTAACCTAATCAAACTTTTTATGAGTGAAATCTCATTTTGTCTCTTCTTTTAGTCTTGGTCAGGGCTAGTACAAAAGTATTAGTATTTTATTATTTTACCTCAACGGGTTAGAGGCATTTCATACTTTTGTAATGAATAAACACTTTAGAATGGGTAATGCCGATCATTTAACGATTTATTGATCGGTTGACTGATCGTTTAAATGCGTCAAAATCCGAGTCCTATCTCTA
>NZ_CANLZC010000060.1 GCF_947495455.1 uncultured Shewanella sp.
AGAGATAGGACTCGGATTTTGACGCATTTAAACGATCAGTCAACCGATCAATAAATCGTTAAATGATCGGCATTACCGCAATAGCGGCCTGTTTTACTATTTGCAATTGTTAAGCGCTTTTTCGTTTATAAAAAATATCTATGGTAAATAAAATTAATCCTGTCCAAATAAAGCCAAATGTTGTGGCATCTTCAAGATTAAAGGATTCATTAAACAAACTAATGGCCATAATAAACATGATACTAGGACCAATGTATTGAAAAAAGCCAAGTAAAGATAAGGGGATCCTTACAGCAGCGGCGGCAAAGCAGAGTAAAGGAACGGTTGTGACTATGCCTGCACTCATGAGGATAAATTGGCGAGAGAGGTGACTGTCGATAAAATGGGTCAGTGAGCCATCAATATTTTGCATTAAATAAAAAAGTGCCACAGGAGCCAAAATAGCGGTTTCAATTAATAATCCTGTTTGTGCATCCACATTCACTTTTTTGCGAAGCAAACCGTAAAAAGCAAAGGTGAGGGCTAAGGCTAATGAAATCGTTGGAATGGATCCGAAGGAGATGAGCTGCAACAAGACGCCGGTTGCTGCACAAAATAAGGCTAACCATTGTAATTTTCGTAAACGTTCTCCAAGAAATAACATGCCTAATAACACATTAACCAGTGGATTAATAAAATAGCCTAGACTGGCATCGAGCATATGACCGTTATTGACAGCCCAGATGAAAATGAGCCAGTTAGCGGCAATTAACAGTGATGTTATACATAATACACCCAATTGTTTGGGCTTTTTTAATATTCCCCTGAGACGATCGGCATTACCTGAGATGCCAACCAGTAGAGTGACAAAAATAAAGGACCACAAAATACGATGGAGTAAAATTTCGGTGGCAGGCACATCACTGAGTAATTTAAAATACAGAGGTGCAATTCCCCACAACGTATAGGCCACAATGGCATAGAAAATGCCTTTGTGATATTCAGTATCGTGCATGATATTTAACCAGAAAAATAACAGTGGCGCAGATTGTAAGCCTCTATTGTTGTTAACTCAATCAATTACTGAGTTT
This sequence comes from uncultured Shewanella sp., assembly GCF_947495455.1. GTDB lineage: Bacteria > Pseudomonadota > Gammaproteobacteria > Enterobacterales > Shewanellaceae > Shewanella. Next base: position 1,071 of record NZ_CANLZC010000060.1, read on the forward strand.
ATTCTATTGAACTGTGCCTAACCTACCATGTAGGTACCTGTGCCAAAGGCAATATGATCGTCTTGTTCATTGTGTAATTCCATGCGGCAAACAGAAACACGATTACCCGCTCGTATCACACTGCCTGTTCCGGTAAAAGTTTCACCTTTACCTGGGCGTAAATAATCAATGCGTAAATCGATAGTGCTAAGGGTTTTGACTCTATCTTTAAGTTCATCAATGCGCCAATCTTCACGACTATCGATGAGTCCCGCAAAAGCCGTAAAGCCGCCGACCACATCCAAAACCGATGCTGTGACGCCCCCATGAAGAATATTTTGATGAATATTACCAACAAGCTCTGTGCGCATATTAACAGTCATTTCAAGGCCATTTAAGTCGTATTTTTTAACGCGCATGCCTAACAAATTATGGAAAGGAATGTGTGTATCGATCACTTCAGCCAATTGACGTATGGTTTCCATTTTGATGTTTGAGTGCATAGTTATCCTTATAGAGGCATATTAAGTTGGCATGAATATTTAAAATGACTAAATTAGAGCAAAAAGTCTACACTTTTAATCTCGCTTTGAGCTGACTGAAGAGAATGAGGTGATTTTTTCGCGTTAATTTTTAAGTCAAGCAGAGACAAGAGAAGGCGGCTCGATTAGAATGAGCAGTTCATTTTTTGACGTTGGCAGAACATGGAACAAGCACTTCTCGACACTCCCCAAGATGAATTTTTATCCTGTCTTCAATCTGTTTTTGGCTATCGTGATTTTCGAATCGGACAGCGTGATGTGGTAGAGCAGATCTGTCGTGGACAAGATTGCCTAGTGATCATGCCAACGGGTGGCGGAAAAAGTTTGTGCTATCAGTTACCCGCATTATTGTTACCGGGATTGACCTTAGTGGTGTCGCCCCTTATTTCTTTAATGAAAGATCAGGTTGATAGTTTAATTCAAATGGGCGTCGCTGCTGCTTATTTGAATTCCTCTTTGCCTTGGGAAGAAAGTGCCAAAGTACTGCAACAGATGCACAGTGGAGAACTGAAGTTGCTTTACGTGTCGCCTGAGAGGTTATTACAAGGGGCATTTATTGAGCGGTTAAAGTCATTGACTGTTTCACTTTTTGCCATAGACGAGGCGCATTGTATTTCTCAATGGGGGCATGATTTTAGACCTGAGTATGCCGCCTTAGGACAATTGCGAGAAGACTTTGGCCATGTGCCCATTATGGCGTTAACAGCAACGGCAGATCAGGCCACACGTCATGATATTTGTCAGCGATTAACCATTGAGCCCTATAAACTGTTAACCAGTTTTGACCGACCTAATATTCGTTATACTGTGGCTGAAAAGCTCAGCGCGGCTAATCAATTGCGGCAATTTGTTGAGCAACAGAAAGGCCATAGTGGTATTGTGTATTGTGGCAGTCGACGTCGTGTTGATGAAGTTGCAGAGCGGTTAACCTTGCAAGGTTTTAAAGCTGAGGCTTACCATGCAGGTAAAACCCAAGAAGAAAGAGCAAAAGTTCAAGATAAATTTTTAAAAGATCAAGTCGATATTGTGGTGGCAACCGTTGCGTTTGGAATGGGAATTAATAAATCCAATGTTCGGTATGTGGTGCATTATGATATTCCAAAAAGTGTTGAAGCCTATTATCAGGAAACAGGACGTGCCGGTAGAGATGGGCTTGATTCTGAAGCTTTACTTTTGTTTGATCCCAATGATATTGGACGAGTTCGGCATTTAATTGAGCAAGCACAGCCGGGTCCTCAGCAACAAGTGGAATTTCATAAGCTTAATACTATGGCGGCTTTTGCTGAAGCGCAAACTTGTCGCAGACAGGTATTGTTGCATTACTTTGATGAAAGCGCTCTTAAACCTTGTGGTAACTGTGATATTTGTCTCGATCCGCCTAAGCGTTATGACGGAATAGAAGATGCGCAGAAAGTGCTGTCTTGTATTTATCGGTTAAAGCAAGGTTTTGGCGTGAATCATCTTATTGATGTGTTACGGGGATCAAAAGCGGCTAATGTACTTGATAGAGGGCATAATAAATTATCGACTTGGGGAGTGGGTAAAGAAAAAAGTCATGAATATTGGCTGAGCGTGACAAGGCAATTGATTCATTTAGGCTTGGCGAGCCAAGATATTACTCGTGGTTCATCGGTTACCTTGAATCCATCTGCAAGAGCGATTCTGAAAGGTGAAGTGGCATTGCAGCTGGCTGAGCCTAGGAAGGTATTGCCCACTATCAAGCGGCGAAGTAGCACGAGCAAAACTCGCCTTGATTACGATCGTAAACTATTTGCTAAATTAAAATTGTTACGGCGCACGCTGGCAGAAGAGCTGGATGTGCCGCCTTACTTGGTCTTTAATGATGCAACCTTAGCTGAAATGGCGGCGATTTTACCCACCAGTCCCGGTGAGTTACTGGCGGTTAATGGTGTTGGTGAGAGAAAACTTGAGCGTTTTGGTGGAGAGTTTTTAGATGAAATCACTCAGTATTTGACTCGCTCTTAGGCTGGCGAGCGACATTAATTGGATTTGATTTTACTGAGTAAATTAATGCTTGCTCGTTTTATCATTGACTCTAAGTTATCAAATTGCTGCATAGTACTGAGACCAATACTGACTTTGTAAGGGGGTTGCCAAGGCGTCAGGGTAAGCGTGAGTTGTTGGATCACATTATTGGCTCCAGTTTCGGAAGTTCGGGGTAACAGAATAAGAACCTGTTGCTTATTTTTGATAATTTTATCTTCTTCTCTTAGGGTCTTTTTTAATTCAGAGACCAGATCGGATATCTGGGATTTGTGCACATGGCTTGTATTAAACACGAGTAGCGATAAAGGTGTATTATCTTGCTTACTGCTGATGAGGATCCTTTCCATCACAGATAGTTCGGTCAGCGATTTTTCGGGGATCTGGTGTGCTTGAACGGTATATTGCGCTTTTGAAAAATATTGATAGAGCATGATTGCCAGTAATATCAACAAAGCGACGACAGCGAGGATATAACCTGATTGAGGCAAGATGAAGGCAGCATTAAAGTAATTGCTCGGCTGTTGGGGTTTATAAGCATTCAGGACTTCTTGACGACTGGCGTCAGCCTTAAGTTGTAATAACCAAATGCGTTTAATATAGTCATTTTCATTCTTTTGGGTTTCAAAGCGTCGTTCTTGATAATGGTATGCCTGTTTGAAATGGCCATTTTCGGCATAATATTGACTGAGCACTCGGTAAGCTTGTTCTAAATCTTGATAAAATTGATGTTGAAGACCCATATTTATCGCCTCTAACATTAATTTTACCCCTTCACTTCTGATCCCTCGTGTGAGCTTAACTTGAGCGAGTAAACATTTTGCCCGCATGTTTTCGATGGTTTTATTTTGTTGGCTGAAGGTTCTAATACTCAAATTGAGCAGTTGAGTCGCACTATCGAAACGACGAGTATGGAAATCAATATAAGCGATTTTGCTATAGGCATAAGCGAGCTCTAGCTCACTGCCTAATTCTGGTAATAGTAATCTGGCTTGTTTGAGTGCATTTTTGCGTTTTTTGACTTGTTTATTTTCTAGAGTGATTTTTGCCATATCTAAGGCTAAATTTAGAGCGATTTTACCTGCCACATTGGGGCTGTTGAATGCGTACTGCATAAACATTTCAGCTTTTTCTACTTGGCCTGTTTTTTGTTGTAGCTTAGCCATACTGGCGTATAAATAGGCTTTAGGTGGCCAGCTCCATGGGTTTTGTTGCTGTTCTATTTCTGAGTACAGATCGAGCGCTAGGGTTAAGTCATCTTTTGCGGGGTCGTAATTTTCAATGCGAGTATCGAGTTGACTTCTTAACCATAGCCCGCTTATCAAAGCTTGAGGCTGTTCGTTTTGTTGGGCGAGTGTGATCGCCGAATACAGTAAAGGTAAGGCTTGCTGAATATTATTGAGGTTGGCGTAGGCTTCAGCCATACACAACATGAAATAAGGTTTAGCTTGCTCATTTTTGATGGTTTTTATTTTAGCTTCACTCAGTTTGGCTAAAGCTAATGCGGCTTCATTTTCACCTATTTGTAAGTAGGCGTTACATTTTATTAAGTTAATTCGAAGTTGAACATTTTCTGAAAGGCTATTCGTGCTTAAGGCTTCTTCTAAATGATTGACTGTCGTTAAGACTTGATTTGGATATTGATATAAAAGCGTGTTAAAGCGGTTGAGGGGGGCTTCAGGTTGGTTACGTAAAAAGGTATCTATGGTGGCGATGACCTGTTCAGGTTGAGGAGATAAAAGAGGCTTGTTTGAATAATCCAGTTCCTCACAACTTATTTCTGTAGGTGTAAGCCAAAATATGAGACTGAACAAAATACAACGAAAGTCCATTTTAAACACACCTGCTTTAATTTAATACAAGAATCCTATTTATCGTGAATTATACTGATTTTTAAATAAAAAACGCATAAAAAATAAGGTAATTTTAAATGAAGTCAATAGAGGCAAATAGGCTTAAATTAAATGCGCCTAAAATGTAATCAATGTTAATCTTTATGGCTTTTTATTTTAATGATATTTTACGGTGATTTTTATTCTGGTATGACCTGATATGAATGAAGCAATTGCAGTTGACACCAGCTTATGAACGGGTTAAAAAATAACGTAGCTAATAAATTTAGCCCATTTATAGAATACCGAATTGTATATAGTTATCTAGGATTTTTGAATAAATAATGTTGAACGTCTTTAATGCACTCCTTAACCTCCTCCTCATTCTCGCAGTTAATGCGCGGAGGGATTAGTGTTGCATAAATGCTAGATAGCATAGAACAACATTCATAAACCCCGCGCCTTAAGTCGCGGGGTTTTTGCTATTTAAACGTGCTCAATTGATTGAGCGGCCGATAAATCGAATTTTAGTTTTCGATGGAGAAATGAAGATGTCTAACCGAGTGATGATATTTGACACCACACTACGTGATGGTGAACAAGCTTTAGCGGCAAGTTTAACAGTAAAAGAGAAGCTGCAAATTGCTTTAGCACTTGAACGACTTGGTGTCGATGTGATGGAAGTTGGATTCCCAGTTTCGTCACCAGGGGATTTTCAGTCGGTTCAAACCATCGCTAACACAGTGAAAAATAGTAGAGTATGTGCACTTTCTCGTGCATTAGAAAAAGATATTGATGCAGCGGCTCAGGCGTTATCTGTCGCTGAACAGTTCAGAATTCATACTTTTATTTCAACTTCCACGATCCATGTTGAAAGTAAGTTAAAGCGCTCTTTCGATCAGGTACTAGACATGGCAGTGGGGGCGGTGAAATATGCTCGTCGTTTTACTGATGATGTTGAGTTTTCCTGTGAAGATGCTGGCCGCACACCCATTGACGATTTATGCCGTATGGTAGAGCAAGCAATCAAAGCGGGTGCGCGAACCATTAATATTCCCGATACAGTGGGTTATACCCTACCGAGTGAATTTGGCGGTATTATTCAAACCTTGTTTAATCGTGTGCCTAATATTGATCAAGCGGTTATCTCTGTCCACTGCCATGATGATTTAGGCTTATCTGTTGCCAATTCAATTACCGCTGTGCAGCATGGTGCCCGTCAAATTGAATGTACCGTTAACGGTATTGGCGAGCGAGCGGGTAACTGCTCTTTAGAAGAAATTGCGATGATTTTGGAAACTCGAAAGAGTGAACTGGGTCTTGAAACGGGGATCAATGCGAAAGAGATCCACCGCACGTCGGCATTGGTGAGTAACTTATGCAATATGCCTGTGCAGGCGAATAAAGCCATTGTAGGGGCGAATGCTTTTACTCATTCATCGGGTATACATCAAGATGGTATGCTGAAATCGAAAAATACCTATGAAATTATGACGCCTGAAAGTATTGGCTTAAATCGCAATAATTTAAATATGACTTCTCGTTCAGGTAGGCATGTGATTAAACATCGTATGATGGAAATGGGCTATACCGATCAAGATTATGATATGGATACACTTTATGATGCCTTTTTGGATTTAGCGGACAAAAAAGGTCAAGTCTTTGATTACGATCTTGAGGCGCTTGTTTTTATTGAGGCGCAAGCTGAGCAAGATGATCATTTTACTCTGCAAGCCTTGGCTGTACAGTCTGACTCTGTTGCAGGTAAAGCCAGTGCAACGGTGACATTAGGCGTCAATGGCGAGGAAAACACTCAAACGGCAACGGGGAATGGACCTGTCGATGCGGCTTATCAAGCCATATCTCAAGCCAGTGATTGCAAAATCGATATTACCAGTTACCAACTCAGTGCCAAAGGTGAGGGACAAAACGCGTTAGGTCAAGTGGATATTACAGCTAGTTACAATGATCAACATTTTCATGGTGTTGGCTTAGCAACGGATGTGGTTGAGGCATCTGTACAAGCGCTGATCCATGTGATGAATTTGGCGCGCCGTGCAGATAAGGTGGCTGATAATAAACAAAAAAGATTGAAGAATCGCGATTTTACCACAGTATAAATGAAGTATGTCGTCAAGATAGAGCGATACACAAAGACCATAATATAAAGACCATAATATAAAGACCATAATATAAAGACCATAATATAAAGACCATAAATTAGAGTAAGCGGAGCCGAGAAGCGTATGAGTTATCGAGTAGCAGTGTTGGCAGGAGATGGTATAGGGCCAGAGGTGATGGCAGAGGCGCGTAAGGTGCTCAGTGCAGTAGAAGAGCGTTTTTCTCTTGAGATTGAATATACCTCTTTTGATGTGGGTGGAGCTGCCATTGATAATCATGGTTGTCCGCTTCCTGAGTCGACTTTAAAAGGGTGTGAGGCGGCTGATGCGATTTTATTTGGCTCGGTTGGCGGTCCAAAGTGGGAGCATTTGCCACCCAACTCTCAGCCTGAGCGAGGCGCATTGCTTCCCCTTCGAGGGCACTTTGAGCTTTTTTGTAATATTCGTCCGGCGAAATTGCATCAAGGTTTAGAGCATATGTCACCGCTGCGAAGTGATATTTCAGAAAAAGGCTTTGATGTACTGTGTGTACGAGAGCTCACAGGGGGCATTTACTTTGGTAAACCTAAAGGCCGACAAGGAGAAGGTGAGACAGAAGAAGCATTTGATACGATGCGCTATAGCCGTAAAGAAATTGAGCGCATTGCCCATATTGCCTTTGAAGCTGCTCAAGGGCGCCGTAAAAAAGTCACTTCTGTTGATAAAGCGAATGTATTGGCTTGTTCTGTTTTATGGCGTGAAGTCGTAGAAGAAGTGGCTAAGCAGTATCCTGATGTGGAACTTGAGCATATCTATATTGATAATGCGACCATGCAGCTTTTACGCCGACCCAATGAATTTGACGTGATGCTTTGCTCAAACTTGTTTGGCGATATTATTTCAGATGAGGTCGCTATGTTGACTGGTTCTATGGGATTATTATCATCAGTCAGCATGAACAGTGACGGTTTTGGTTTATATGAACCCGCAGGCGGCAGTGCGCCGGATATTGCAGGTCTTGGAATTGCGAATCCCGTTGCTCAAATATTGTCTGCAGCATTATTGCTGCGTCACAGTTTAAAAGAAGAAGCTGCTGCAGTGGCGATTGAGTCTGCTGTTTCAAAAGCCTTACGTAATGGTTATTTGACTGGTGAGTTACTTTCAGCTGATCAGCGAAGCCAAGCAAAATCCACGAGTGAAATGGGTGATTATATCGCTCAAGCTGTAAAGGAAGGTGCGTAATGGGTAAGACACTGTATGAAAAAGTTTGGAACAGCCATCTTGTTAGAGAGGTTGATGGCCAAACGCCGATCCTTTATGTGGGACGACATTTAGTCCATGAGGTGACTTCGCCGCAAGCATTTAGCGGTTTAAGAGCAGCAGGGCGTAAGTTAAGAGCACCTGAAAAAACCTTTGCGACTATGGATCATAATACTTCGACTCGCAGTTCAAGTTTAGATGCCTTAAGTCCGATGGCGCGACTTCAGGTGGATACGTTAAAAGAGAACTGTGAAGAGTTTGGCGTTAAATTATATGATATTACGCACAAAAACCAAGGTATTGTGCATGTTATGGGGCCAGAGCTAGGCATTACTGTGCCAGGTACTGTCATAGTATGTGGCGATTCTCATACGGCGACACATGGTGCGTTTGGCGCTTTGGCATTTGGTATTGGTACCTCTGAAGTTGAGCATGTCATGGCGACGCAAACTTTACGTCAAACTAAAGCCAAAACCATGAAAATCGAAGTGCGCGGTCAAGTGGCGGAAGGGATCACTGCAAAAGATATCGTGTTGGCCATTATTGGAAAAACTGGCATGGATGGCGGTACGGGCCATGTGGTTGAGTTTTGCGGCGAGGCTATCGAATCGCTTTCAATGGAAGGGCGCATGACGGTATGTAATATGGCGATTGAAATGGGAGCTAAAGCTGGCATGATAGCCCCTGATGAGACGACATTTGAATACCTAAAAGGCAGAAAATACGCCCCTCAAGGTGAATCTTGGGATGAGGCTGTTGCTCATTGGAAAGAATTAAAAACCGATGAGGATGCTGTATTTGATGCTGAGGTGATTTTGGATGCTGCGCAAATTGCACCTCAATTAACTTGGGGAACTAATCCAGGACAAGTCGTGGCTATTGATCAGCCTGTGCCTGCACCAGAAGATGAACCTAATCCTACGGTTCGAGACAGCATTGAAAAAGCCTTACATTACATCGATCTTACACCTGGTACTAAAATGACAGATGTGAGCATCAATAAAGTCTTTATTGGTTCTTGCACTAACTCTCGTATTGAAGATTTACGGGCGGCGGCCGTGCATGCTAAAGGGCGTAAAGTGGCCGATGGCGTGACGGCGATTGTGGTACCAGGATCAGGTTTGGTGAAAGAACAAGCAGAAATGGAAGGGCTAGATAAAATCTTTATTGATGCAGGCTTTGAATGGCGTTTACCTGGCTGTTCTATGTGCCTTGCTATGAATGATGATAGATTGGAAGCGGGTGATCGTTGTGCATCAACGAGTAACCGTAATTTTGAGGGCCGTCAAGGGCGAGGCAGTCGTACTCACCTCGTTAGTCCGGCAATGGCATCAGCTGCTGCGATTGCGGGCCATTTTGTTGATATTCGCTATCCATTTTAGGGGGAAACAATGGAACCTTTTACAGTACATACGGGGTTAGCCGTCATGATCGATAGTGCGAATATCGATACAGATCAAATCATTCCAAAACAATTTTTATCTAAAGTGACGAGAGAAGGTTTTGGTGTCCATTTATTTCATGACTGGCGTTATTTAGATGATGCCGGAGAGGTACATGATCCTGATTTTACGCTAAATCATCCTCGTTATCATGGGGCTTCAGTGCTTGTTGCTCAGGAGAACTTTGGTTGCGGATCGAGTCGTGAGCATGCCCCATGGGCGTTAGCTGACTTTGGTTTGAAAGTGATTATTGCGCCGAGTTTTGCCGATATTTTTTATGGTAATTCAATCAATAATGGTTTGTTACCCGTTAAATTAACAACTGCACAAGTTCAGCAGTTAATGGATGAAATAGAAGAAGTGGAAGGGGCGAATGTATCGGTTGATTTAGAAAAACTCACGGTTACATCACCTAAAGGTGCTATTTTTAACTTTGAAATTAATAGTGCTTCTCGTCACAACTTATTGAATGGATTAGATTCTATAGGCTTAACTTTATCAGAACTTGAGCATATTGAAGCCCATGAAGATAAGTTACCAGATTGGTTACATAAAGTCGGTTAATTGAGTGGCTCTCGTGTATCTTCAAAGATACACGAGATCATTATTGGTATTATATTTTTTAGCGTACACTCGTCACATTATTTTTTATATCCATGTTGTGCGTGGTTTTAGTCAGCTTTTCATCTCTTACGTTTAAATTTCACGCTTTGTAAACTACTGTTTTTTTTATTGATTAAGTTAAACAACCCCTCCTTAAATTGTACTTTTAACGCTTTAGTAGTGATTTATGCTACACATGAGAGTTTTATTAAGTTTACGCTTGTATTGTCAGTTTTTTCTATTTATTTGCATGAATTTAAAAAGTATTTTGTTTTTTATACTTTTATTGGGACATTTCAACATCATCTCTACTTTGTTTATTTTTGTTGTATTCATCATGCTTAAATGGTTAGTGTTAAGTTAATTTCTTGTTTATTGAATTTGATATGGTTTTTTATACTGTTTTTATTATCAAACTTGTAAAGTCTTTTTCTGTCAGTACACTTCGCTTCCATATAAAATGGAGCTTTTGCTCTAAACCTTTGATCATATAATTAAAGTAGAGAGTCGCAATGAAGAAGCGTATGTTAACTTTGGCTGTGAGTTCAGCCATGTTAGGGGCGGTTACGCAAGTACACGCAGCAGGATTTCAATTAGCAGAATATTCAGCATCAGGGCTATCCCGTGCTTTCGCGGGAGAAGCGGCCACCGCCGATAACGCTTCAACACAAGGGCGAAACCCCGCAATGATGAGTTATTTAAAAGGGACTCAAATGTCCGTAGGGGCGATTTATGTCATGCCAGATGTGGATGTAAAAGGAAGTATAGTCATATCAGCACCAGTATTAGGCGTAGAAGATTATCAGTTTAATGCCGATGCCATTGATGTTGCGGACGATGCCCTTGTGCCAAATTTTTACTTATCAAGCCAATTGAATGATAATTGGGTAGTTGGTGTGGCGATTAACGCGAATTATGGATTAAAAACTCAAGTCTCAGTGGATCATAATGCTGCGCTTTTTGGCAGTGAAACATCCATTACGACTTTAGAATTGAACCCTAATATTGCTTATAAAGTGAATGAATCAATCAGTGTGGGAGCAGGTTTACGCTTAGTTTATGGCGAAGGGAAAATCAGTGCTTCGACACCGTCTTGGATGGAGAAGTTACCTTTGCCTAATAGTATTCGTGAGCAAATCCCTGCCGCGGGTACTGAATTAAAGGGCATGGAAGGTGATGATATAGGTTACGGGTGGAAAATCGGGGCCAGTTGGCAGCTTAATGCCGATCATCGTTTAGGGATTGTTTATCACAGCAGTGTTGATCTGAAATTAGAAGGGCAAGCATCAGGACTGAGTTATACTGGTGGGCAACCAGTTAATATTGAAGGGTATTTACCATTAGAATTACCCGCAACGGCAGAGCTGGCATCATATCATCAGCTCGGTGATAATTGGAGCTTACAGGCAAGCATTAATTGGACACAATGGAAAGTGTTTGATGAATTGGTGGCTTATTTTCCTAATAATGATAAGCCTGTTGGGGGAATAACGACTGATTTAGTGAAAGAAGAGAATTTTAAAGATAATTGGCGTTTTGCTTTAGGCAGTGCTTATCAGATAAGTCATCGTTGGTCTTTACAGGCGGGAGTGGCGTTAGATAAAACCGCAGTTGATGATGAATATCGAACGGCTACCATTCCTGATTCCGACAGATTATGGCTTAGTGTGGGTACTGAATATCAATTAACATCTAAATTAGCAATTGATTTTGCTGCAACTTACATCAAAGCGATAGGTGATGCGCCTATTGATGAGCAAATAACATTGTTGGATTTAGCACAGATAAATTATCAAGCTGAAGCAATGGGCCATGTATGGTTAGTGGGCTTACAGCTGAGTTATCAATGGTAGTCATTTAGGCATACAAGTTTCTGAGCGGTATGTAGCACTCTTTTTTTCTTAATGCTTTAGTGTTTAAAGGAGAATCGAAGATAAGCGACATATCGCTTTGATGGTTGAAGAATAGGCATAAAAAGGAGAATGAATGACTTAACTTAAGGCTTCAGTCCTCCCTCTAAGTGACTATTTTCCCACTTTTATGCATTATAAATAAGTATATAATCTTTATTTCTTCCTGTTTTTGTTACTTTTTAGGAAAAAATATCCACAAATATCCCTTTCGCTCCATTTTAATCATATGGAAAAAAACCTTGCTAACCCGCTTGGTTACTGGATTTGTTAAATAGCGGGATCCCTTGACAAGACTTGTATTCTATCCCTAAACTTATGTCTAGTGGGTAATTGTGGGTATAAGTGGGCTTTATTGACTTATATAACGATACAGGGAAGACATTAGTGTTTTGTGGAGCAAGTGCTATCAACCTTGATGTGAAAGGTCGGATCGCGATACCAAAGCGATACCGAGAGCTCTTGCATGTGGAACATAATAATGAACTGGTTATTACAGTTGATATCCAATCACCTTGTTTATTAGTCTACCCCAAGCAAGAATGGTGTAAAATAGAAGCAAAATTACAGGTGCTATCCGACACTCAACCTCCACAAAGAGCAATCAAGCGCTTACTTTTGGGCTATGCCCACGAATGTGAACTTGATGCTAATGGTCGATTATTACTACCTCCTCCTTTAAGACAATATGCGGCTTTGGAAAAGCACGCAATGTTAGTAGGGCAATTAAATAAATTTGAATTGTGGAATGAAGTGACTTGGAAGCAAGAAATCGCTTCCAGTTTAGACGCGATTCAAAAAGAGGACTTAGCAGCGAACCCAGGATTAGCTGATTTCTCACTTTGATTTGAGATTAACCAAGAAGAGTACAATGAACGAAGTATTTTCACATTTATCCGTTTTATTAACTGAAACGGTTGCAGGATTAAATATACAGGCCGAAGGCGTCTATATTGACGGTACTTTCGGCCGTGGTGGTCATTCTCGAGAAGTGTTAAAGCATTTAGGTCCAAAGGGACGATTAATTGCCATCGACAGAGATCCACAAGCGATTAAAGCGGCTGAGCAGTTTAAAGATGATCCTCGTTTCCAAATTGTCCATGGTGGTTTTGGTCAGTTAGCCAGTTATGTCAGTGAGTTAGGGTTAACGCAAAAAATCGATGGTGTGTTACTAGATTTTGGGGTGTCTTCTCCTCAATTAGATGATGCCGAGCGTGGGTTTAGCTTTTTACGTGACGGTCCCCTTGATATGCGAATGGATAATTCTCAAGGCGAAACCGCGGCTCAGTGGATTGCGCGCGCTGAAGTTGAAGATATGGCATGGGTTTTTAAAACTTATGGTGAAGAGAAAAATGCACGGCATATCGCGCGTTGTATCGCTGCCGACAGGGAAAAAACGCCTTTTTTACGTACTAAGGAATTGGCAGACTTGATTGCGCGAGTCAGTAAAAGTAAAGAAAGAAACAAGCATCCGGCAACGCGGGTCTTTCAAGCCATCAGAATTTATATTAACAGTGAGTTGGAGCAAATTGACCAAGCACTAGAAGGGGCTTTGGCTGTTTTGGCACCGAAAGGGCGGATTTCTGTGATCAGCTTCCATTCATTAGAAGACAGAATGGTGAAGCGATTTATTCGTCGCCACAGTCAAGGTGAAAGTGTCCCCCATGGTTTGCCGATCACTGAAGATGAAATTAATAAAAGCCGTAAATTAAAGCCAATTGGTAAAGCGATTAAGCCCTCTGATGAAGAAATTGAGCGTAACACTAGAGCGCGAAGTTCAGTGTTAAGAGTTGCCGAGCGATTATCAAGTTAGCGTTTATCGCTTGGCGGATTAAGAGAATGCAAGGAGATAAAAGTGGCACAATCACGGTTAGATTTAACGCGTATTATCTTGCAGGATCTATGGCAGCATAAGTGGGTCTTATTGATAGCGACTTTGGTGATGTTAAATGCGGTTGCTGTGGTCTATACCAGTTATATGAGTCGTAGTTACACTAACCAATGGGATCAAATGTTGCAAGAAAGAGATAGGTTAGATATCGAATGGCGTAATTTATTGTTAGAAGAACAGTCGCAATCGGAGCATAGCAAAGTCACTCGAATTGCGACGAAAGACCTGAATATGAAGCGTCCATTGCCTAACGAAGAGGTGGTTGTGAGGGTGAAATGAATAAACAAGCAAAGCGAGTTCAAAAACCACAGCTGATCCATTGGCGTTTATACGTCGTTGTCGCCTTTGTGTGCCTCTTATTTATCAGTTTGGTGGGCCGTGCAGCTTACATTCAAATTATTGAGCCCGATAAACTTCGTTATGAAAGTGATATGCGAACCTTACGGACCACCAGTCGTGAAGTTCAGCGTGGACTGATCACAGATCGAAATGGTGAAATGCTGGCGGTCAGTGTGCCCGTTCGTGCGGTATGGGTTGATCCTAAACGTGTTTATGAAAGTGATGGATTTAAAGACATGCGTCGTTGGCAAGCGCTGGCGGATGTGTTGCATGAGCCCTTGAGTGACATTTTATCACGTGTTCAAAACCACCCTAAAAAGCGTTTTGCTTATTTAAAACGGCAAGTGACGCCTGCGGTAGCGGATTATATTAAGCAGTTAAACCTGCCAGGGGTGTATTTAAAATCAGAGTCACGTCGCTATTATCCTACCGGAGAGATTGATTCTCAATTAATTGGGATCACCAATATTGATGGCATCGGCATAGAAGGGATTGAGAAAACCTATGACACTTGGTTGACGGGGACGCCGAGCAAGCAAAAGGTGCGTAAATCTCGTGATGGTAATGTGGTTGAACGTCTCGATATGGTTCAAGAGGGTGAAAACTCAAATGATTTAGTGCTGAGTATTGATCAGCGTCTTCAGCAATTAGCCTATCGAGAATTAAAAATAGCCACTGAGATTAATCGAGCGACGTCAGGCTCTATTGTGGTGATTGATATTCACACCGGTGAGGTATTGGCCATGGCCAATACGCCTTCTTATAACCCCAATTCAAGTGATAAATTGCAAGCATTTCGTATGCGAAATCGTGCGCTAACCGATACCTTTGAGCCGGGATCTGTGATTAAGCCCTTTGTGATGGCTGCGGCATTAGAAGCCGGTACTATAGAAGAAAATCAATTGATCCATACTTCTCCTGGTTGGATGCGCCTCGGAGGGAGAAGGGTGAGAGATGGGAGAAACTATGGTGATATCTCTTTGACTGATATTTTGGTGCATTCAAGTAATGTGGGTATCTCTAAGGTCGCCTTATCTATGCCTATCGAGCAGCTTTTAGGCACTTATGCCGCTTTGGGATTAGGGACTTATAGCGGTATCGATTTAATTGGTGAAAGCACTGGCTTAGTGAGGGATAGCCATAGATGGTCTGATTTTGAGCGTGCGACGCTCTCTTTTGGTTATGGCTTAACAGTTACCGCACTTCAGCTGGCAAGAATGTATGCCACCTTAGGTAGCGAAGGGATTTTATATCCTACATCTATAGTGAAATTAAAGAAAAAACCAGAAGGAACTCGCGTCTTATCTGCCGATGTTGCCAAGAAAGTCATGCACATGTTGCAAGGGGTGACGAAAGCGGAAGGCACAGCGGTAAGGGCGCATATTGAGGGATACCCAGTTGCGGGTAAAACGGGAACCAGTCGTAAAGCGGTTGCTGGAGGTTATGGTGATGATTATGTTGCTTCTTTTGCAGGTGTCGCCCCTGTTAATAATCCCAGACTCGCCATAGCAGTCATGATTAATGAGCCAAAAGGTGATCATTATTATGGTGGAGATATCGCAGGTCCCCCTTTTGCAAAAGTCATGTCAGGTTCTCTACAAATGTTAAATGTTGAACCTGTTATATCAAAAGACAAAGTTAAGATTGCTACTTTAGCAAGGACAAATCAATAAGATGTTATTGCAAGATTTATTAGCGCCCTGGTTTCATTATGCGGGCAATGAAAATATCAATAATATGACTTTAGATAGCCGTCATATTTCCAAAGGGGATCTTTTTATTGCGATCCCTGGCCACGTTGTTGATGGTCGTAACTATATTCAAGCCGCATTTAATCTTGGCGCTATTGCTGCGCTGGTGCACACAGATAATCCCGATGAACATGGAAAAGTCAGTCATGATGGACACTTGATTATTTCATTTTTTCAACTCAATAATCAACTGTCAGCTTTAGCATCACATGCTTATCCCTTGTCGACAAATCGCTTCAAAATAATTGGAATAACAGGCACTAATGGTAAGACTTCAGTGAGTCAATTGATTGCTCAATTGATGCATTTGCAGGGGAAGAAGTCCGCTGTCATGGGAACCTTAGGTAATGGTTTATTCGGTAAGCTAGTTCACAGTAACAATACTACGGCAGATGCCGTGACTATGATGCAGCAGTTACAAGACTTTGATCGTCAGGAAGTCAACCTTTGTGCAATGGAGGTGTCTAGTCACGGTTTAGTGCAGGCGCGTGTACAAGCTGTGCCTTTTGATTTGGCCATTTTTACGAATTTGAGTCGTGATCATTTAGATTACCATGGCAGTATGGATGAGTATGGTGCAGCTAAAAAAAGACTGTTTCAATTTCCCAGTGTTAAAACAGCCGTGATTAATCAGGATGATGAGTTAGGTCAAGCTTGGTTAGCATCTTTAGCACAAGATAATGGTAAGCATCTCAATCTACTTGGTTTCAGTGCTAATGGTAATGAATCTGCTTCGGTTTATGCAAAAGATATTACTTTTAGTGCATTAGGTGTGAATGCCACACTCGTTTGGCCAGAAGGTCAGGCAAAATTCCACTCTCCATTGTTAGGCGCATTTAATTTATCTAATTTATTGGCGGCATTAACGGCCCTTTATGGGTTTAAAGAAAATATGACGTCTTTGCTCTCATTAGTCCCTCAGTTGACGCCCGTGGCAGGCAGAATGGAGCGATTTACTCGAAGCGATGGGGTCACTTTTGTTGTGGATTATGCGCACACGCCAGATGCCGTGACTCAGGCATTATCTGCACTGAGAGTGCATTGTGATGGCAAATTATGGTGTGTTATTGGTTGCGGTGGTGATAGAGATAAGGGAAAACGCCCTTTAATGGCTCAGGCGGCACAAAGTGGCGCGGATTATGTCATGTTAACCAGTGATAACGCTCGAGGAGAAGATCCTCTCAATATCATTGACGATATGCTGGCGGGATTAAGTGATACCTCTCAAGTTGTTGTGGAAATAAACAGAGAGCAAGCGATACGCAAAGTTGCGATGAAGGCTCAGCCCGGTGATTTAATCTTATTGGCAGGTAAAGGGCATGAAACCTATCAAGAAGTAAAAGGGGTAAAATACGATTATGATGAGCGTCAGTTAGCTTATGCATTAACGGAGGGGGCCTGATGATAGTGTTAACCTTATCTCAAATTTGTGAGCATTTGCGAGCAAGTTCTAGTTGTAGTAAGCCATATGAATTAGATGCTATTCAGCTACAAGGTTCGGATATTTATATTTATCAACTGACGACCGACAGCCGTAAGATCCCAAAGCATGGCATGTTTGTTGCGCTTAAAGGAGAGCATTTTGATGGTCATGAATTTGCTCTATCTGCGGTTGATAATGGAGCCATTGCGTTACTCGTAGAGAAGCGGTTGCCCATTGATGTGCCACAAATTGTGGTGCCTAATACGCAGATAGCCATGGGAGAAATTGCCGCTATTGTTCGTGAGTTTGTGGGGCCGACGAGTGTGGCTATTACCGGATCCAATGGCAAAACAAGCGTCAAGGAGATGGTGGCGACCATTTTGTCTCAATATCACAGTGTGAGGTATACCGCAGGTAATTTTAATAATGAAATTGGCGTGCCTTTAACATTATTGCGTTTGGAAATGGGCGATGAATTTGGTGTTTTTGAGTTAGGAGCCAATCATAAAGGTGAAATTGATTATACCTCAGCATTGGTTAAGCCAAGTGTTGCTATGGTAAACAATGTGGCTTCTGCGCATCTAGAAGGCTTTGGCTCGTTAGAAGGGGTGGCCGAGGCAAAGTCAGAAATTTTTAATCATCTTGAATCCGGTGGAGTTGCTGTGATTAATGCGGATGATGATTTTGCTCATGTCATGCTGAAAGCATCCGACAATCATCAGCAGTTGACCTTTGGTATTGAGCATTCTGCCGATGTGATGGCCAAAAACTTAGTGTCGAATCATTTAGGTTGCTATCGTTTCGAGCTTCACTATAACGGGGATGTCTGCGATATTGCCATGCCTTTAGCGGGTCGACATCAAGTCAGTAATGCATTGGGCGCCAGTACGGTTTGTTTGGCGCTTGGACTGTCTTTAAATGAGATTAGAGAGGGATTGCATTTACTCTCTCCTGTGAAAGGAAGAATGCAGCCTAAAGCATTGGGGCGGGTGCGGCTCATTGATGACAGTTACAATGCTAATCCGAGTTCTGTTACCGCTGCAATAAATTGGCTTAAAGAAATTGGTGGAAATACGTGTTTAGTGCTGGGCGATTTGGCTGAATTAGGCGACAATGCGCCAGCTTTACATGAACAGATTGGACTGTTGGCTAAAAAAAGCGGTATTCAAAATGTGTTATGTCTGGGGGAGTTAACCCAAGAAACGAGTCGAGCATTTGGTAGTCAACATTGTGTTGATATTCATCAATTATCAAATAGTTTAATCAATTATATTAATAAGTTGCCCGATGAGGTGACTGTATTAGTTAAAGGCTCACGTAGTGCGCAAATGGAGCGTGTTGTTGAAGCCTTAACAGTTGCCTATGGGCAAGGGGAGTTTGTTTAATGCTAGTCTATTTGACTGAGTATTTAACCCAATTTTACAGTGGGTTTAATGTTTTTTCTTATGTCACCTTTAGAGCCATTTTAGGCTTGTTAACTGCACTATTGTTTAGTTTATGGTGGGGGCCGAAAATGATCGAGCGCCTGCAATTGATGCAAATTGGGCAAGTTGTTAGAAATGATGGGCCTGAATCTCATTTCAGTAAGCGTGGCACGCCGACAATGGGTGGGTTACTCATATTAGGCAGTATTTTTATCAGTGTTTTGTTATGGGGTGATCTATCAAGTCGTTATGTGTGGACATTGCTATTTGTATTAGGAAGTTTTGGTTTAATTGGATTTATCGATGATTATAGAAAGGTGGTTCGTAAAGATCCTAAAGGCTTAATCGCGAGATGGAAGTACTTTTTTCAATCATTAGCGGCATTGCTAGTGGCCGTGTATTTATATGGTTCTGCTGAAACTGCTGGAGAAACACAATTAGTATTGCCTTTTTTCAAAGATGTGATGCCGCAATTGGGTGGCTTTTTCATTTTGTTGGCTTACTTTACTATCGTAGGATCCAGTAATGCGGTGAATTTAACCGATGGCTTAGATGGTTTGGCTATCATGCCTACGGTCATGGTTTCGGCTGCATTTGCATTAATAGCTTACCTCTCTGGACATGCCCAATTTGCCAATTACCTTCATATTCCCTATTTACCGGGTTCTGCTGAACTGGTGATAGTCTGCACGGCTATTGTTGGCGCTGGACTGGGTTTCTTGTGGTTTAATACCTATCCCGCTCAAGTTTTTATGGGGGATGTCGGCTCGCTAGCGTTGGGAGCGGCATTAGGCGTCATTGCGATTTTGGTTCGCCAAGAAATCTTGCTAGTGATAATGGGAGGGGTTTTTGTTGTTGAAACCGTTTCAGTTATTTTGCAAGTTGGCTCCTATAAATTACGTGGACAGCGGATTTTTCGTATGGCGCCCATTCATCATCATTATGAATTAAAAGGCTGGCCAGAACCAAGGGTGATTGTTCGCTTTTGGATTATTTCTTTATTTTTAGTTTTATTGGGTTTAGCGACATTGAAGTTAAGGTAACGATAAAACATGAGTAAGCAGTATTCGCACATAGTATTAGGGTTAGGTGCAACCGGGTTATCGGTTGTACGTTACTTATGTGCCCAAGGAGTGGTGCCATTAGTCATGGACTCTCGTTTGCTTCCGCCTAGTGCAAAGAAGCTTGCTAAAGATTACCCCAATGTGGACTTAATGACGGGGGAGTTTGATGCTGATGTACTCATTCAAGCTGAGCAAATTGTTATCAGCCCAGGTATTGCGTTGAGTACTCCTGCAATCAATCGAGCAATAAAAGCGGGTGTGGAAGTGGTGGGGGATGTTGAACTTTTCGCTCGAGCCCTTCAGCATCAAGAGGCCAATGTTGTGGCTATTACGGGTTCTAATGGTAAAACAACGGTGACTACCCTAGTGGCTGAAATGGCTAAAGCTGCGGGGCTGGATTACAGTGTGGGTGGCAATATTGGCATTCCAGTGTTAGATCTACTGATTAATCCCACAGAACTGTACATTTTAGAATTATCCAGCTTTCAATTAGAAACCACTCACAGCTTAGAGTGTATTGCATCGACTTGTTTGAATATATCGGAAGATCATATGGATAGGTACTTATCCATTGAAGAATATCAGCAAGTGAAGTTAGGTTTGTACGCCCAAAGTAAAGCTGCTTTTTTTAATCGGGATGATATATTAACATTCTCTAATCAATATGGAAAACTGAACAGTTTTGGCTTAGATCAACCCAAAGAGCAAAACTGGGGGGTGAAAGAGGGTTATGTTGTCAAAGGTGACATTCCCATAATGCCTGTGGCGGATTTTGCGTTAGTGGGTAAGCATAATCAAGCCAATATCATTGCGGCTATGGCATTAGCAGAGAAGGCTGGCATTGGATTCGATGCAATGAAGCAAGTAGCGAAAACATTTTTAGGCGTTGCTCATCGCTGTGAATTAATAAGTTGTGTAGAAGGCGTTCAGTATATCAATGACTCTAAAGCGACGAATGTTGGAGCCACCTTGGCCGCATTAGAGGGCTTATCATCCCATGATGGTATTATTTTGATTGCGGGCGGAGAGGGGAAAGGCGCTGATTTTACACCGTTAGAACAAGCATTATCTAAGGTCAAATGCCTGATTACCTTAGGTCGAGATGGCGATAAAATCGGCGGATTAAAGGCCGAATATTATTCAGTTCAATCGATGGAAGAGGCCGTTAAAAAAGCCAGTGAAATTGCGCTTTCTGGGGATACAGTATTGCTATCTCCGGCGTGTGCCAGTTTGGATATGTATGACAATTTTATGGCTAGAGGAGATGACTTTAAAACACAAGTACTCAAGCTAGTGACTCAGGGGACTTTACTGACAGAGAAGCAGGATGCGTAGCTTAGTTAAGGGGATGACGGGATTGGGTCAGAATGTGCACTGGCCAAAATGGCACTTATTACGTGACAATAACGATGATAACTGTCTTTACGATAGGAATCTGCTGTTTGCCATTATTGGCTTATTGGGTTTTGGTTTCGTTATGGTGATGTCTGCTTCAATGCCTGAAGCAAGAAGTTTGACAGGCGATCCCTTTCATTTTGTTGTGAGACAACTGATTTATTTAATAGGTTGTATGGCCATTGCTGCGGTGGTATTGCAAGTCGAAATGCAGCATTGGCAGCGTGTGAGTCCTTGGTTATTGATGATAGTCGGGATCATGTTAGTGTCAGTGTTGGTTGTAGGGACGACCGTAAATGGAGCGACCCGCTGGCTATCTGTTGGGCCTGTAAGGATCCAAGTTGCAGAATTAGCAAAATTAGCTTTTGTCATTTACATGGCAGGATATCTGGTTAGAAGGCATCAAGAGATCAGAGAAAATGCAAAAGGTTTTTATAAGCCCATTGCGGTATTTGCTGTTTATGCTTTTTTAATTTTAATGCAGCCAGATTTAGGCACTGTAGTCGTGTTATTTGTCGGCACTGTTGGTCTTTTATTTCTCGCTGGCGCAAGGCTATTGGACTTTTTCGCCCTTATTTTAACCGGCATATTGGCTTTTGTGGCATTAGTCTTATTAGAACCTTATCGTATGCGGCGGGTAACGTCATTTCTCGATCCTTGGCAAGATCCTTTTGGAAGCGGTTATCAGCTCACTCAGTCGCTTATGGCTTATGGGCGCGGGGATTGGTTAGGGCAAGGTTTAGGTAACAGTATTCAAAAGTTGGAATATTTACCCGAAGCCCATACGGATTTTATTTTTGCCGTTATTGGGGAAGAGTTAGGTTTTATTGGCATAGTTATTGTTTTATCTGTTTTGTTATTTGTTGCGTTAAAGGCCATAAAGCTAGGCAATCTATGTTTGATGATAGACAGAGCTTTTGATGGTTATTTAGCTTACGGAATAGGGATTTGGTTTTGCTTTCAAACCGTTGTAAATGTTGGAGCGAGTATAGGTATATTGCCAACAAAGGGATTAACCTTGCCTTTTATTAGCTATGGGGGGAGTAGCCTCTGGATCATGACTGCTGCTGCGATGATATTAATTCGTATTGATTATGAAAGACGTTTGAGTTCAGTTCAGGCGATACAAGGGAGAAAAGGTTGATGTCAGCAACATCGAATAAGCGTATTTTGATCATGGCTGGAGGAACGGGTGGTCATGTGTTTCCTGCGCTTGCTGTTGCAAAATATCTGACTTTGCAAGGCTGGCAGGTTAAGTGGTTAGGCACGGCGGAACGTATGGAGGCACAGTTGGTGCCTCAACATGGATTTGATATTGAGTTTATTGATATTAAAGGAGTTCGTGGAAACGGTGTGATGCGTAAATTAGCGGCACCATTTAACATTATTCGTTCTATTTTTCAGGCTAGAAAAGTGATGAAGCATTTTAAGCCTGATGTTGTGCTGGGAATGGGCGGCTTTGCAAGTGGTCCAGGAGGTGTGGCTGCTAAATTGTCGAGTATTCCTTTAGTACTGCATGAACAAAATGCCATTGCAGGCATGACGAATAAATTATTGTCAAAAATAGCCAATCAAGTTTTGTGTGCTTTTGAAGGGACTTTTAACGGTGTCGACGCAAAGACTGTGGGGAATCCCATTAGGCATGAGCTCATTGAATTAGGAAAAAATGAACATGATGAACCAGATGACTCGTTAAAGCTGCTGGTTGTAGGCGGTAGTCTAGGGGCAAAGGTATTTAATGATTTAATGCCAAGTGTGCTTGATAATATAGGAAAAACACATTCGATGACCTTGTGGCATCAAGTTGGGCGTAATAACTTGAAAAGTGTGCATCATGAATACCAGCAGTTAGGGCTGGCAGGCAGTGTTAAAGTCACTGAATTTATCGATGATATGGAAGCCGCTTATGCTTGGGCTGATGTTGTCATATGTCGAGCGGGTGCGCTGACAGTCTCAGAGCTGGCTGCCGTTGGCTTGCCAAGTTTATTGGTGCCATACCCCCATGCCGTTGACGATCATCAAACAAAGAATGCACAAGTCTTGGTTCAAGCAGGCGCTGCATTTTTGTTGCCTCAACCTATTGTGACAGTTGAAAAATTAACCAGTAAATTAGTATTGCTAGCGACACAAAGGCACGCCTTAAATCAAATGGGGCAACGTGCAAAAGATGTTGCAGTTGTTGATGCAACTGAACAAGTTGCAAACGTGTGCATTAAGCTGGCTGAAAAGGTTTGATATGAGTAGTAAAGAACAGAAATCTTCACAGTTAAGAAGTATGATCCCTGAAATGCGACGGGTAAAGCATATTCACTTCGTGGGTATTGGTGGCGCGGGAATGGGAGGAATTGCTGAGGTTTTGGTGAATGAAGGTTATCGATTGAGTGGCTCTGATATTGCAAAGAATGCGGTAACAAGTCGGTTAGAGTCTCTGGGGGTAACAGTGCATTTGGGCCATGGGGCTAATCAAGTTGAAGGCGCCGATGTTGTGGTGGTTTCCACGGCAATCGATAATGAAAACCCTGAAATTATAGCGGCTAAGGCATTGAGGATCCCCATTGTTAGGCGTGCCGAAATGCTGGCTGAGTTAATGCGTTATCGCCATGGTGTTGCAGTGGCTGGAACACATGGAAAAACCACAACCACGAGTTTAATTGCCAGTGTTTATGCTCAGGCTCAGCGTGATCCTACTTTTGTCATTGGAGGGTTACTCAATAGTGCCGGTACCAATGCACGATTAGGCAGTAGTCGTTATTTAATCGCTGAAGCAGATGAGAGCGATGCGAGCTTTTTACATCTTCAACCTATGGTGAGTGTGATCACTAATATAGAAGCCGATCATATGGACACTTATGACGGAGATGTAGAAAAATTGAAAAATACATTCGTTGACTTTGTTCATAACTTACCTTTTTACGGTGTGGTTGTGGCGTGTATTGATGATCCTATCGTGCGAGATCTCTTACCTAGGTTCGGCCGTAAAGTGGTGACTTATGGGTTTAGCGAAGATGCCGATGTGCAGGGGATCAACTTTAGCCAACAAGGTTATCAAAGCCAGTTCACAGTCCGCAGGCAAGGGTATAATGATGTTTCTTTAAATGTTAATTTACCAGGTCAGCATAATGTCCTTAATGCATTAGCTGCCATCGCCGTTGCGTGTGAAGATGATATAGAAGATGGTGCCATTGAGAAGGCACTCAATGATTTTCAAGGTATTGGCCGACGTTTTGAACAAGTGGGCGAGTTTGAGACTGACAAGGGCTTGATTAAGTTAGTCGATGACTATGGTCATCATCCTAGTGAGGTTGCAGCAACGATTAAAGCGGCGAAAATGGGATGGCCAGAAAAAAGAATCGTCATGATCTATCAGCCCCATAGATTTAGTCGAACGCGAGATTTGTATGAAGATTTTGTGGATGTTTTGTCACAAGTAGACTGTTTATTATTACTTGATGTTTACAGTGCTGGAGAGGCGCCTATTGCGGGAGCGGATAGCCGCGCTTTATGTCGCTCAATCCGTCAAAGAGGCCAGCTGGAACCGATCTTTATCTCAGATAAAAACATGTTGGATAGCTTGTTACCTGAGATATTGAAGGGAGGGGATCTGTTATTGACACAGGGAGCGGGTAATATCGGTGCGATATCTCGTGATTTAGCACAAGCATTATCAGTTTCGACTCAATCGATGCAGATTCATAATGGATTGCTCGATTGAATATTGATGGCGCCCTTGTTAAATCGTCCTTTGATTCATTCTTAAGGGACTATATAATAAGAGGTTTTATACTTGCACAGTGAAAAAGGATTATTTTCAGTGTCGTGGATAAATAAAAGGCAAGCATTGGGTCAATATGTAAAGCAAGTTAATTGGTATTTCACGTTTGGTGTGTTTTTCCTTTTTGCTGTTTTAGTTGGACTGGGCGTTGCTGCGGTGAAATTAAATACCGTTATTCATGATGCGAGTGCTTTACCTATCGAAGCGGTGGCGATTAAAGGTGAGAGGCATTTTACCAGTGATAAGGAGATCCAAATAGCTTTGGAGAATTTAATGCAGCGTAGCTTTTTTTCTGCTGATGTGAATCAGGTTCAGGCTGCATTAGAAGCCTTGCCTTGGGTTTACCAGGCTTCAGTGAGGCGAGAATGGCCTGCTAAATTAAAGGTGTATCTGATTGAACAACAGGCGGTTGCTCATTGGAATGAAACGGCTTGGTTGAATATTCAAGGTGATGTGTTTGAAGCACCAGCAAACGAGGAAATGAAAATATTACCTCAATTAGCAGGTCCAAATGATGAAGCTAAAGAGGTACTAGAGGCCTATAGGCAAGTGAGTAAACTGTTAAGTATTAATGGTTTTTCCTTAACTGGTTTAAGCTTGAATCCAAGACATGCTTGGCATGCTACTTTAGATAATGGCATTAAGTTAGAGCTGGGAAGGGAAGATAAAATGGCAAGAATACAAAGATTTATTAATGTTTTTCCAAAATTAGCTGAGCAAGTTAAAAAGGTTGCAACTGTTGATTTACGCTACGACACTGGATTGGCCGTAGGTTGGGAAGATGCACATAAGAGAGCCGTGAATTAATGACCAAAAATCAAGATAGAAATCTGATCGTTGGATTAGACATAGGGACATCTAAGGTCGCAGTTATTATCGGCGAAGTCTTGCCGGACGGAGAAATAAGCATTGTGGGGCTCGGAAGTCACGTTTCCAGAGGAATGGATAAGGGGGGAGTGAACGATCTTGATTCTATTGTGCGCAGCGTGCAAAGAGCATTGGATCAAGCCGAGTTAATGGCTGATTGTCAAGTGTCTTCAGTCTATTTGGGAATTTCAGGTAAGCATATTGAATGTCAGAATGAAAATGGCATGGTGTCCATTAATGACGAAGAAGTCACCCAAGATGATGTTGACAATGTGATCCACACGGCGCGTTCAGTCAAAATTCCCACAGAAAGACGTATTTTACATGTGCTGCCTCAGGAGTACGCTATTGATGTACAAGATGGCATAAGAAGCCCTATCGGCATGTCAGGCATGCGGATGGAAGCCAAGGTGCATATTGTCACTTGTGCCAATGATATGGCGAAAAATATCATCAAAAGTGTCGAACGATGTGGATTGAAAGTGGATGATTTAGTTTTTACTGCGATAGCTTCGGCTGATGCGGTATTAACGGATGATGAAAAAGATTTAGGTGTGTGTTTGGTTGATATGGGTGGTGGAACAACGGATATTGCCATTTACACTAATGGGGCCCTACGTCACTGTGCAGTGGTTCCTGTTGCAGGAAATCAAGTGACCAATGATATTGCCAAAATATTTAGAACACCTTTGTCTCATGCAGAACAAATTAAAGTTAAACATGCAAGTGCAAGAAGTTCCATGGTGAGTCGAGAAGACAGCATTGAAGTCCCTTCAGTGGGAGGACGTCCTTCACGCAGTATGTCGAGACATACCTTAGCAGAAGTAGTGGAGCCGAGATACCAAGAATTGTTTGAATTGGTATTAACACAGTTACGAGACTCAGGCCTTGAAGAACAGGTCGCTGCGGGGATCGTGTTAACAGGAGGGACGGCATCAATAGAAGGGGCAGTTGACATTGCTGAAGCCACTTTCGGTATGCCGGTGCGAATGGCTCAGCCATTACCGGTGAAAGGCTTACATGAATATGTTGATGATCCTATCTATTCAACTGGAGTTGGTTTGTTGCATTATGGCGCACGCCGGATTATCGAACGTCAGTTTGAGCGTCCAGAACGCCAAGGGGTTTCCAGTTTTTGGGCACGTATCCAAAGCTGGTTTAAAGGTGAATTTTAGTTTTTAACGCATGCATAACGGAGAAAAGGCCATGTTTGAGATCATGGACAGTCATACAGACGAAGCGGTGATTAAGGTCATCGGCGTTGGTGGTGGCGGTGGTAATGCCGTAGAACATATGGTGAAACACAACATCGAGGGTGTTGAGTTTGTTGCAACAAATACGGATGCACAAGCATTACGTAAATCGGCTGCAAGTACGACAATCCAATTGGGACGTGATGTCACCAAAGGATTAGGCGCAGGGGCCAACCCTGAGATTGGGCGTTTAGCGGCCGAAGAAGATAAAGAAAGTATTCGTAACGCAATTAAAGGTTCGGACATGATCTTTATTGCGGCGGGTATGGGTGGCGGTACTGGAACAGGTGCTGCCCCCGTTGTTGCGGAAGTTGCGCGTGAAGAAGGGATTTTAACGGTTGCTGTAGTGACTAAGCCTTTTCCTTTTGAAGGGAAAAAGCGCATGAGTTTTGCGGAGCTTGGTATTGAACAACTTGCTAAACATGTTGATTCATTAATTACTATTCCAAATGAAAAGTTACTAAAAGTGTTAGGCCGTGGTACATCGCTACTGGATGCATTCGCTGCAGCTAATAATGTTCTTTTAGGTGCGGTACAAGGTATTGCGGAGCTTATTACGCGTCCTGGCCTGATTAATGTCGATTTCGCAGATGTGAAAACTGTCATGTCTGAAATGGGCAATGCGATGATGGGAACAGGGGTTGCAAGTGGAGAAGATAGAGCTGAGGAAGCGGCTGAAGCAGCAGTAGCGAGTCCTTTACTTGAAGATATTGATTTAGCCGGCGCACGAGGTGTACTCGTCAATATCACTGCGGGTATGGACATGAGCATTGAAGAGTTTGAGACTGTGGGTAACCATGTTAAGGCTTACGCTTCGGATAATGCGACTGTTGTTGTGGGTGCGGTGATTGATCCTGAAATGAGCGATGAATTACGTGTAACGGTTGTTGCTACTGGTATTGGATCAGAAAAAAAACCTGATATTCAACTTGTGACTAAGCCTACACCTCGTACAGAGCCTACAGTGGCCACTGAGCAACCTCGTACTGAAAGCTTTGTTGCTGAAGAGATGATAACACCGAATATTCCTCAAGGTAGTGCAGCGCCAGTACCACAACAGCAAGTTGTTGTACCGACACCTGAGAAGAAAAATGAGTTAGATTATCTCGATATTCCAGCTTTTTTACGTAAACAAGCTGACTAAAAGTGGTAACTTGCTGAAGTTAACTGGAATAAATGCCCCCTATTAAGGGTGGGATTCTGTGTGTCTACTTATTTTGGTTAATGAGTAAAGTTATGCTAGAATCATTCGCCGAGTCTATTAGGCTCAGTTGGCTATTTTTGTGTTTTGTGCATGCTTTTGTGGCGAAATGACAGGTATTTAAATGATTTTTCAAAGAACAGTCAAAGAAATGGTAAAAACCACTGGTGTCGGATTACATTCTGGCAACAAGGTCACTTTGATCATCAGGCCTGCCCCGATCAATACAGGGATAGTGCTTGTTCGCACCGATTTAACGCCAGCGGTTGAGATCCCTGCCATAGCAGATCAGGTTCGTGAAACGACAATGTGCACTGCATTAGTGAATGACGATGGTGTTCGTGTTTCAACCATTGAACATTTATTTGCAGCACTGGCTGGCCTTGGCGTTGATAATGCCATTATTGAGGTTGATGCACCGGAAATTCCGATTATGGATGGGAGTGCGAGTCCTTTTGTTTTTTTATTGCAATCAGTGGGAATTGCAGAGCAAAGTGCAGCAAAGAAATATATTAGAATCACTAAACCTATTCGCGTTGAAGATGGTGATAAGTGGGCAGAGCTAAAACCTTTTCAAGGTTTTAGAGTGAATTTCGCGATTGATTTTAATCACCCTGAAATAGCACGTAGTCAGCAACATGTTACGATGGATTTTTCCTCGGCTGCTTTTATTAAAGACATTAGTCGAGCGAGAACCTTTGGTTTTATGCGTGACATTGAATATTTAAGAGCCAATAATTTAGCACTGGGTGGCAGCATGGAAAATGCCGTTGTGCTAGATGAATATCGCGTATTAAACCCAGATGGCCTGCGTTATGATGATGAATTTGTTAAACATAAAATTTTAGATGCATTTGGGGATTTATATGTTGCAGGGCACGCCATAGTAGGTGAATTTAGTGCTTATAAAACGGGTCATGCATTAAATAACCAACTTGTTAGAGCTATGCTCGCGCAGCAAGAAGCATGGGAGATAGTGAGTTTTGAAGAAGCCGATGCTCCTGTTAACTTCACGGTACCTGCAGGCGCAGTTTTTGCCTAATTATTGAATTTAAGATTGCCTTGAACGGCTGGCTAATGCAGCCAGCCGTTTTAGTTTCTGAGCAAGTGAACCATCTGTTTGCTCGGCAATGGCTTCAATATGTGATGCAGCAGTATGACTTATATGCCTATTATTTGGTGTGACTGGGGAAGTTTGAGTGTGTAACCTTGGGTTGACTTTGACTTCAATCGCAGTAAGCATAGGTAAGATTTCTGCTTGCAATTGTTGTAATATTTGTATTTTTTGGAAATTAATTCTAGCAGCCCAGGCAGAAGTGCTCGTTTCTATGACGAGAGTGCCTTGACGTAAGTTCGCGACTTTTAATTGTTTTGCAACTGGGCCTTTAAGTACACATTTTACATGATGATTTAGATGCAATAGGAGTTCTGCTTTCTCAGCTAATTGCGGTAAACCGCTTTGTTGATGGAGCAGTTGGCTAAGATCCAGAGGGAGCTTTTTCATATGATAATAAAATGGCTTGGTTAGGTTATGAGTGTAACAGTTTTTATTCAAAGTCGAAATGGTGCAAAACGTTGGCAGCCAGGAAAGCGTTGGTTATTATTACCTGCACTCTTAGTTGCAGCTGGAATTAGTGTTTATAAACATAATGAGCAACAACTTCATCAGCAACAAGTGAGTGTGGATGGTGAGAAAGCAGCACGGCAAGAACAGCAAAAAGAATTAGTCGAACTCAAAAATGCTACTGCTTCTCAACTATCTATGCTGGCGATGCATGTCGCTCGTATGCAGGCTAAATTAACTCGCTTAGAAGCATTGGGACAACAAGTTGCGCAGACCAATAAATTGGATGACCAGTTTGATTTTTCTGATGAAGTCGGTGTAGGTGGGTTAAGTGATATAGGCGCCAATATCGAGATAGAGCAGTTACTTGCTGATATGGACAGTTTAGTTTCTCGTATTAATAAGAATAATGTTCAGCTTTCTTTACTTGAAACTGTGTCATCGAATCTCCATATAGATAAAGAGCGTTATATTTCAGGTCGACCAATTACTAAAGGTTGGTTATCATCCCATTTTGGATTTCGAAATGATCCCTTTAATGGGCGAAGAGCTTTTCATAAAGGAATTGATTTTGCCGGTAAGGATGGATCCGAAGTTGTCTCAACCGGTGGTGGTGTTGTCACATGGGCAGGTCCGCGGTTTGGTTATGGTGAATTAGTCGAGATAGATCATGGTAATGGTTTACGGACTCGATACGGTCATAATAAAACCTTACTTGTTCGTGTTGGTGATGTTGTCACGAAAGGCGAGGATATAGCTGTAATGGGGAGTACTGGTCGTTCAACTGGGCCCCATGTGCATTATGAAGTGCTACGTGATGGAAAACAAATCGACCCCAAAACATTTGTTTATCGCAAAGCGGGTTAATCATATCAATAGGCTTTCAGACTCGCAAAGGGACTTGGCCAACAACATAATAAGTGGTTCAGATGTTTGGTAAATTACTGACAAAAATATTTGGTAGTCGAAATGAGCGTACGCTCAAAGGGTTCAAAAAAATCGCTGCGCAAGTGAATGAGTTAGAAGAAGCGTATCAAAAGCTCAGTGATGCTGAGCTTAAGGCGAAAACGGTTTCTTTTCGTGAGCGTTTAGAGAAAGGCGAAAGTTTAGAAAGTATTATGCCTGAAGCGTTTGCAGTTGTTCGCGAAGCCTCTGTGCGTGTGTTTGAGATGCGTCATTTCGATGTTCAGCTTATTGGTGGCATGATTTTAAACAGTAATCGTATTGCAGAAATGCGTACCGGTGAAGGTAAAACACTCACTGCGACTTTGCCTGCTTATCTTAATGGCCTAACGGGCAAAGGTGTTCATGTCATTACAGTGAACGATTACCTTGCTGCACGTGATGCTGAATTCAATCGTCCTTTATTTGAATTTTTAGGGTTAAGTGTCGGCATTAATGTGGCGGGTTTAGCTCAAGCTGAGAAGAAAGCGGCTTATGATGCTGATATTACCTACGGAACCAATAATGAATTTGGTTTTGACTATTTACGCGACAATATGGCTTTTTCGCCAGCTGAACGTGTTCAGCGCCCATTACATTATGCATTAATTGATGAAGTGGATTCTATTTTAATTGATGAAGCTCGTACCCCCCTTATTATTTCAGGTGCTGCCGAAGATAGCTCAGAGCTTTATATTAAAATCAATACATTAATCCCTAACCTTATTCGTCAAGACAAAGAAGACAGTGATGAATATACTGGTACGGGTGATTATTCGATTGATGAAAAAGCCAAGCAAGTGCATATGACTGAGCGTGGTCAAGAGAAAGTTGAATTAATACTTACCGAGCGAGGCATGTTAGCAGAAGGTGATTCGCTTTATTCTGCAACCAATATTTCTCTGCTTCATCATGTCAATGCCGCTCTACGTGCGCATACACTTTTTGAAAAAGACGTGGATTATATTGTTCAAGATGATGAAGTTATCATTGTCGATGAACATACGGGCAGAACCATGCCTGGTCGCCGTTGGTCTGAAGGCTTACATCAAGCGGTTGAAGCCAAAGAAAACGTTAAAATTCAAAATGAAAATCAAACGCTTGCGTCAATTACTTTTCAGAATTATTTCCGTCAATATGAAAAACTTGCAGGGATGACGGGAACCGCGGATACAGAAGCGTTTGAATTTCAGCATATCTATAACTTAGATACTGTGGTCGTTCCGACGAATAAACCTATGGTTCGTCAAGATAAACCAGATTTAGTTTATTTAACGGCTGCAGAGAAATACACGGCGATTATTGATGACATTCGCGACTGCCGTGAAAGAGGACAACCAGTGTTGGTGGGTACGGTATCCATTGAACAATCTGAATTGCTGCATAGCTTGATGAAGAAAGAGAAAATTCCTCATGAAGTGTTAAATGCTAAATTCCATGAACGTGAAGCGGATATTGTTGCTCAAGCGGGCCGTAAAGGTGCTGTGACAATTGCGACCAATATGGCGGGTCGAGGCACAGATATTGTGTTGGGCGGCAATTGGAATATGGAAATCGATGCACTCAATAACCCAACTGATGAACAGAAAGCCAAAGTGAAAGCTGATTGGCAAGCACGTCATGATGAAGTTGTTAAGTTAGGCGGGTTGCACATTTTAGGTACAGAGCGCCATGAGTCTCGTCGTATTGATAATCAGTTACGAGGTCGTTCAGGTCGTCAAGGGGATGCGGGATCTTCGCGTTTTTATCTTTCTATGGAAGATAGCTTGATGCGTATTTTTGCCTCAGATCGTGTTTCTTCAATGATGAAAAAATTAGGAATGGAAGAAGGGGAGGCTATCGAGCATCCTTGGGTATCCCGCGCCATTGAAAATGCACAACGTAAAGTTGAGGCGAGAAACTTTGATATTCGTAAGCAATTGCTCGAGTTTGATGATGTTGCTAATGATCAACGCCAAGTGGTGTATAACCAACGTAATGAGCTGATGGATGCTGAGAGTATTCAAGATACCATCACTAATATTCAAGGTGATGTGATTAATGATATCGTCGATCAATATATTCCACCGCAGTCCGTTGAAGAATTATGGGATGTTGCGGGTCTTGAAAAGCGCTTAGATTATGAATATGGCTTATCGTTACCTGTTCAAGAATGGCTAGATAAAGAAGATGATCTTTATGAAGAGACATTACGTGAACGTATTGCTGATTTTTGGGTAAAAGCTTACAAAGCTAAAGAAGAAATGGTAGGTGAGCAAGTATTACGTCAATTTGAAAAGGCAGTAATGTTGCAAACACTGGATGGTTTATGGAAAGAGCACTTGTCAGCGATGGATCATTTACGTCAAGGTATTCATTTACGGGGTTATGCACAGAAGAATCCTAAGCAAGAATATAAGCGAGAATCATTTCAGCTGTTTCAAGATATGTTGGAGTCATTAAAGCAAGATGTAATTTCCATTTTGTCTAAAGTGCAAGTGCAGGCGCAAGCTGATGTTGAACAAATGGAAGCGCAGCGTAGACAAGAAGAAGCGAAAATTCATCGTGATTATCAGCATGCCGCTGCTGATGCTCTGGTTGGTAGTAATGAAACTGAAGCCGATGCTGCTCATACGCCTGTTGTGCGTTCCGGCGAAAAGGTAGGGCGAAATGAGCCTTGTCCTTGTGGCTCTGGACGTAAGTATAAGCAGTGCCATGGAAAGTTAACTTAAGAGATTTAGGTTAAGTGGCCAATAGATTAAGTGGTCAGTAGATAACACAAGAGCCAACCTTTATGAGGTTGGCTTTTTTGATCTTGAATGACCATAAATAGTCAATCGAATTGGTATTAAAAATATATATCTTCAAATTTTGTTTATAGTGGTTTTTCTCAATTGTCGATAAAATCCGCATTTACAGCGGTATTTGGGGATAAGTTGGGGGGTAAGTGGTGAGGAACTTGTGTTTAATAAATAAAGTGAAAATAAATGCTTTTTTTCTTTAAAAAGCCCTTGCGCTAATTTCAAATCTCCCTATAATGCGCACCCACTGACACGGCAAAGCAGCTTCCTATAGCGATAGGAAAAAGCAGCGGTGACAAGCGTTTCAAGTAGTTATGAAGTGCGAAGGTGATTCCTATCTTGTATAAGAGTTAACCTTTGAAAAACTTCTTAAAAAAACACTTGACGCACACGAGGAAAAGCGTAGAATACGCCTCCTCAGCCAATATGGCGAAACGTTCTTTAGCATTTATTTAGAGCGTCGTTCTTTAAAAATTAGACAAGCAAATCTGTGTGGGCACTCACAGAGATTAAGTTATTCGAAAT
>NZ_CANLZC010000061.1 GCF_947495455.1 uncultured Shewanella sp.
GTTATATGAAGAACCATCTTATTTATCGCAATGTCTTCGGGATTATTTAGAATAAAAATATGAGGGGATCTTTAAGTATTTACACACTAAACTTCCCCCAGCCTCCCTTCATAAAACACTCCCCCCACTCCTCAATAAGCGACACACTATTCACACACTATTCGCGCCCTCATATGCAACAGACCCAGCGGCCTTGCTCTATGAAAAGACAAAAAGATAAAAAGACACAACATTAAAACCGAATCAGACATTCTTCAAGGTTGATATATAAACAGATTTATATAAACAGCTCGATGAGGCCTTTGTAAAATAAAGGCCTAGATATTACTATCTAGGCCACAATCCTCGACTCCCCAGCTCAAACCTTTTCTCTTCAACCCAATTTCCTCCTCTCCTTCAAGCTTTCCCCCCACTCCAATAGCACTAAACAATGACAACGCCCCTATTGCAGCTAAACACCCGTTTGATGACGATTGCCAAAATAGCGACAATAGCGACAATAGCGTTTTACTTACACATTAAAGGCTGCTTGCTTCATTAATTGCTGCGCTCTGCTGATCCCCAAGCGATCCGCAAGTTTCTGCCAATGTTGCACTGCACTTAGCACTTCATCATAAATCTGAGTCGCCTCATCATGGGTTAAACGAAAAAAGTCGATAACCTCAAATGCCAAACTATAATCTAACGCATTGGCAGTATCGGTAATGTTCAGATGTAACCCTTGCTTGCCGACAATGGGGTTCAAATCATAAGCTGGCGATAACCGCCATCCTTGACTCGTCAATAAAAAACCATGATTACGGAGATGATCATCGGTATTAGATATCGCAATATTAAACACGATCCGGCGCCATAGTTGAGCTAAATCCACCTTGGTCTGTGCACCTTGGTTAGTCAAGAACTCCGCGATTTCAAGATAACTAGCACCGTCTGAATGCTCACCATCATAGTATTGCAGTTGCGTCATAGCCGATGAAAAATGAAGTCGTTTACTGCCCATCCGATCGAAACGTTTAGTAATGAAGGTATGATGCTGCGATGAGAATTTTCGGACTTCACTTGAAAACATCTCAACCCCTGCAGCCAATGCCAACTCGTAACACAACATTTCCCATATTCCGACATCAAAAGTATCGTTTTGGTTAGGGAATTTAGCTATCCAAAGTTGGTCATACTCATCGGTGACACACGCTTTAGGCCTTGCTCCGCCCAACGAGGAGCCGGGGGAAATAAGCATATTGAGCCAGCGATAGTACTCATCACTCTCAATATTTTCATCTTTTTCAATTTGAATAGCAGCGTATTCCAGCTCTCTTAATGACGCCATAGGAGGGGCTGAAAACTCGGCGTTATTATCAAGAAAATCTTGCGAATCCGCTATCTTAAATCGGATCCCACCCATTCGGTATGAATCATGCACGCCCAATAAATAGTCCAACTCACTCAAGCGGCCACTGCTTCGTAAACCCTTACGCTGCTCAATAGCTGCTCGGCGCTGCATCAGAATTCGCCCCCAACGATCGGGTGACGAGTCCAAAAAGGCGCGAAAGTTTTTATCGGCAGCGTCATTGTACAATTCACCACTATGAAGGGTAAGTAGTGGATCTATCTGTAAGCGATATGCTGATTTTAAAAATGCATTGTCATACGCAAAGCTAAATACTCCACCACGACTAGAATCACTGTAAGTTAATTTGCCAAGCAATAAAGGGATCTCAATGGGATCCCAAGAAGCATAAACCTCAACGACACTGCGACTCATTTATCACCACCCAAGAGTTTAATATTTTGCAATTTGATACCGACTTCATCGAGGGCGGCTAATTCGGAAAAATTATCTTCCATTCCCAATACAGCCATTATTTTCAAGTAAGTGCCTATAGCGACGCCAGGATCACCCGCAAATACCTTATTGATCGTTTTATTATCAAAACCTGTACGTTCACAGATCATTTTTTTGGTAAAACCACGACGTTTCATCGCCAACAGCAAATCTTCACCAAAAGTGCTCAATACCTTGCGTTGTTTAGGGAACAATACTTTATGTAAGTCTCTCTTTGCCATGAATTCACCTATAAACGGACTATAATCCCATTTTAAAGATATTAATAGGAATATAGTCCCTTAATCACACAAATTCAACCTAAGTATTAATATACTGGTAGGACTGTATTCCCATTTTTAGAGTATTAATGGGAATATAGTCCTACATTTAACGCTACCCTTCCTCTCCTTCAATTCCAGCTCCCCTCTTTCCCTCCACAATCCTCGACTCCCCACTTCAAACCTTTTCTCTTTCTCTTCAATCCAATCCCACCCTATGACAACCCCCTTTCACTCTAGTGGTAGCCTTAACTTGAGCAGCTTGCACTGCTGCCACCCTGCATTGACTTGCCTCTCTCACTTGTCTCCTCTCACGCCCTCTCATTTATCTGCTCTCACTTCTTTCCGCTCACTTGTCTGCTCTCGATTCGGCCGCCACAGGCTTAACCCATTCAGACTTAAGGTTAATCGACCTAATGCTAATTGCTTAAGGGTAATGATAATTATTATCATTAAATTCGCTAAAGTTAACTTTTGCGCTACAGATTATTAAAAAATCTTCGACTTAAGCCTCATTGCGCCAATGGATGACTCATTACTACTATATTCAGGTGACGTAACTAACGTCATGAAACTTCTTAACTATTAGAAAGGCTACCCATGCAAATGATTAAACCACTGACACTTTCTTTATTGGCCACTGGATTGTTCAGTGCTGTTAACGTTTCTGCAGCAACAGAGACTACACTACTGACTTGCAATGGATGCTCGCCGACTCAAATGGAAGCGGTAACACAACACCACTTAAGAACACACAAGGATGAATTCATTGCGGTTGTGGATTACCAAAATGAACAGGCTAGCAAATTCCAAGTGAACCCCGTCACCAATAAATACGGTAAAACCGTTAATCAACTTACCGCTGTCGAATTAACGACGGAAGAGGCTGACAATATCAAGGCTGTCATCGAAGCCCGTAAGGCATTGGTTGAATTAATGCCTGAATCTGTGGTGATTAACCCAGAAGCCACCGATGGCACTAAGTCACATTTTCATGCTCACACATTGAAAACTAAACCTTCATTCAACTTCGATTACCAATACCTTTACTATGGTAGCTTTAAGCAACAAGTGAATGTGTATGACTTCATGCAAGCCTCTTATTTACGTAACAAGGCCTATCATGAGTATTTTGGTGACAACTATGCCACTTACCTTTTCAGCATGCTATCGAAAGCCTTGATCAGCTTCAAATTGCCTATGGATGTCTATGATGGTATTGGCTTACACCTTAACATTCAATTTGAAAATGCCAACCAAGCATATTTAGGCACGGCACAAGTCGCCATCGATCCGAAAAAAGAAACCTTCAATGTGATTTCTGCTAGCGATGCTGACAAAAATACCGTTCCAGTGAAAAAAGAAGACATAGCCGGTCAAATGTTCGCCTTTAGTTCTGACGATAATAAAGCCGCTTTTGACAGCTATATTGAGCAATTCGCTTCTGCATCAGAGAAATGCCAATCAGTAAGCAGTCGTCAGTTAGGCGAAGTGTCACTGCATGCCTACCAGTGTAATGCTGTTGTGAGTGACACAGCAGCCGCAAAATAAGCGTATTATAAACTTATCACTCAATTACCCTAGCATATATCCCCCTGGTACTTGCACCCATAGAGGTATTGAAAAAGTGATAACAATAATCAATGTTATCACGTTTTGATAACATTGATTCAATTATTTTTTTGAGTGTATGCTCCATATTTCAAGTGCCAACCAAGTCCCCCCCATCGCGACCCGTTCCATGGCCGGATACTCATCATTAATCGACCACATTCGGTAAATGGATTGTGTTTTCGCCTCTTTGACAAACACGGCCTGATTTTCAGTCATGTGCTTTTCAAGGGCCAAACCCCGCAAAAATGCGCCATTCACAGCAAGATCGACAGTCTCTGAATAAAAAATAATTTAAAAAACAATAATATAATAGTAATAGAATATTTCATTTCAACTTTTCCTTCATTGATTTGTCTTAATTAAGCCTAGCAAGGCTCACTGAAAAAAATCAAAATTCACTCGCACCTTTAGCCATTATCAATTAGGCTTTGCCTTTAGCTCATAAAAGCAGCAATATGAGGAGAGCAATACCCATAATCTGGGAAGCATAAACAGCGAGAAGGAAAAGCTTATATGGATAATAAAATTACACGCATTTGCTGGAATAGCCATCATTGGGCACTCCCTTCGGGTAAAGAAGGAAAAAGTCAAGATAAAGAAAGCTTGGAATATCAACAAGGTTACAGTTTTGAAGAATGGTTAGGTGAACAAAGTCACCACATTGACGGTTTCAAATATGCCTTTTTACCCGCTATCGATATCCATAATAATCGGCTTCAAGGCAATAAATGGAATATATGGCTATACACGCTAAAAGATAACCGCAAGCTGTGCGTCGGTCATATCAAAAGAACTTTATGTATCACAGAAGAAGACGCCCAAAAAGCACTGGATACCTATAAAGAAGAAGGCTGGTTAAACGACATGCAAGCTCAGTTGAATGAACTGAATATTGATCCCACCTCATTAATTGAGACTCCCGCATTATCAATGTTTAATATCAAGTTTAAACTCAAAGATTTAACTTGGTTTAAAGAGCCTAAAGATATTAGTCATCATTATGCCAATCACCGCTATGTCCTCATGGATTTAGTGGATCCTGACTTTAAAGAAGAACACTTACTCGAAGATGATCTGTCTTTCGATTTAACCCATATCTTAGCAGCACCGCACACAGTGAATGAAAAAATAGAAGCGGTGAATAACAGAATAGGGCAAGGCGTTTTTAGGCGCAACGTCATTGATTTATGGCAATCAGAACGCTGCGCTGTGACCTTAGTGGACATTGCTTGCATGCTCACGGCCACACACATTAAGTCTTGGGAGCACTGCACCGAGGAAGAAAAATTCGACGGAGCCAATGGCCTGATGTTGTGTGCCCATGTTAGCCAACTATTCAGTAATCATTTAGCCACTTTTACGCTTAAAAATGGCCGTTACATTCTAGAAGTCTCTGCCTGTATCGATCCCACACAGCTCAAAGGATTAGGTATTGAAAAAGACACGCAACTGAGCACCGCACATTTAGACTTTGACTCACTAGAACGTTTCAAACGATACATTCAAGAACATAATCAAAAGTTTATCGAAACCAATACCTTTTACCATGACTAGATTCTGTAGCAGGGCTCACAGGCATAAATGTGCGTCCTGTTATTCATTCGCTATTTTCTGCAGCACACTCTTCTTGATACTTATCAATCTCTTCTTGACTAAAAGTGATTCGATAGCTCATTCTTGACAGCGTATTTGCATCCTCTTTTTTGCGGTTAATTTGCACGAGAAAGTGTTCATAGTCAGAGAAATCAGCAGACAAAGCCTTCAATTGACTCTCGTCAGACACTTCGGCAAAAAAAATAGCGGCTGACAACCGAGTTAATAAATTCTCATAAGGTAGCTCCCACTGAGTCAATACACCAGCGGCAGATAATGCAGTCATTTTCTCTTTTACTTTATCGATATCCGGTACATACATAATGTGATCCTTTACTGTGCTCGTCTGTCAATTGAGCATAGTAGAATAGTCAGTAACTCACCAAATGAAGGTGCGATATTCAACCACAATCAATCGCCTTTACCATAGATATAATTAATATATTTATATAATCCATCATTATTATGGTTAAAAAATCATTTAAAAAAACGCACCTAAAAAGGCGCGTTTTTATAAAGTTACGTAAATAAATGTCTTGATTGAACAAAATATTTCTTTTCAATTATTGTTACTTGTTAATCACTCCTTTCCGCCCTTCTTGTTAAAAAAAAGTAAAATAGAGGCGTGAGTAATAAACCAAATACCGTGACACCTATCATGCCAGCAAATACTGCGACCCCTATGGCTTGACGCATTTCAGCACCTGCTCCTGTGGACAATACCATAGGCACCACGCCCATAATAAAGGCAATGGATGTCATTAGAATAGGACGCAATCGTAAGCGTGCCGCCTCAGTAATCGCTTCCATAGGTGATGCGCCTTCATCTTGCTTTTCCTTCGCAAACTCAACAATCAAAATCGCATTTTTAGTCGCTAACCCTACCAGTACAATCAAGCCAATTTGGGTGAAAATATTATTATCCCCACCATAGATAAGCACACCGCTTATCGCCGATAGCAAGGTCATGGGAATAATCAATATAATGGCTAAAGGTAAAGACAAACTCTCATATTGCGCCGCAAGTACCATAAAGACCAGTAAGATCACTAAGGGAAAGACAATTAAACCTGTGTTGCCAGCCAAAATTTGCTGGTACGTTAACTCAGTCCATTCATATGTCATGCCATTGGGCAAAGTGTCAGCCAGAATTTTCTCAATCGCCGCTTGCGCCTCTCCCGAACTGTAACCCGGTGCTGGCCCGCCATTTAACTCAGCCGTGGTAAAGCCATTGTAATGCATCACACGATCTGGGCCGGCAATATTACTCACAGTCACAAATGATCCAAGAGGCACCATGTCACCTTGGTTATTAGGCACTTTTAACTGACTGATTTGCTCAGGGCTTTGCCTAAAGGCTTCATCGGCCTGAATATTGACCTGATAGGTTCGGCCAAATTGGTTAAAGTCATTGACATACGTCGAGCCCATATAGGCCTGCAAGGTTTGAAAAACCTCATTGAGTGACACCCCCTGCTGCTTCGCTTTGGTGCGATCGACATCCAAATCAAGCTGAGGAACATTCACTTGATAGCTTGAAAATACCCCCTTCAATTCCGGTGCAGCCCATGCTTTTTGCATCACTTGCATGGTCACTTTATACAGTTCTTCATAGCCCAGATTTGCTCTATCTTCAATTTGTAATCTAAAGCCACCAATGGTGCCTAGACCTTGTACAGGTGGAGGGGGGAATATGGCAATGAAGGCATCTTGAATACCCGCAAACTGACGATTTAAATCCGCGGCAATGGCATTGGCCGACAGACTGGGATCGGTACGATCGGCAAAGTCTTTTAATGGCGTAAACACAATGCCGCTATTAGGGCTATTAGTGAAACCATTAATACTCAGCCCTGGAAACGCAACAGAATGATCGACACCAGGGTGCGACATGGCAATACGTGACATTTCTTTAATCACAGCTTCCGTTCTGTCAAGGGATGCGGCATCGGGCAGCTGTGCAAAGGCAATCAAATATTGCTTGTCTTGTCCTGGCACATAACCTGTCGGTGTCGAATGAAACTGTAATCCAGCAACGCCCACCAGAGCAATATACAGCACTCCAAAAATCACGCCTAAGCGAATAACTTTCTTCACCAACCAAACATACCCATTAGACGCACGATTGAAAAAGCGATTAAAAGGGGTAAATAACCAAGTGCCAAACACTTTGTCCATGCCCCGTGTTAATACATCTTTTTTCTCATGACGGCCCTTTAAGAGTAAAGCTGATAAGGCTGGACTTAAAGTTAACGAGTTAATCGCTGAAATAAATGTCGAAATGGTAATGGTTAATGCAAACTGCTTATAAAACTGCCCTGTCAGTCCTGACATAAATGCGGTAGGAATAAACACAGCCGCTAACACTAAAGTGGTTGCCACAATGGGACCTGTCACTTCCTTCATGGCTTTTTGTGTCGCAGCAATGGGGGCTAATCCTTCAGCAATATTACGCTCGACGTTTTCCACCACCACAATGGCATCATCTACAACAATACCAATGGCGAGAACTAGGCCAAATAATGACAATGCATTAAGAGAAAATCCCATAAGGTACATGAAAGTAAAAGTACCAATGAGAGAGACAGGCACCGCCACTAAGGGAATGATAGAAGCGCGCCAAGTTTGTAAAAACAACACAACCACAAGCACAACTAACAATACGGCTTCTAATAAGGTTTTGACGACAGCCTTAATTGAATCTCGAACAAAAACCGTTGGGTCGTAAACAATCGAGTAGCTTAATCCTTCAGGGAAATGTTCAGACAGCTGCGCCATGGTGCTTCGCACATCATTTGAGATTTGAATCGCATTAGAACCTGACGCTTGGAAAATGGGAATTGCCACCGCATCTTTATTATCAAGCAATGAACGTAATGAATAACTTGAGGCGCCCAGCTCGACTCTTGCGACATCTTTTAAACGCGTGACTTCGCCTTGCTGACCTACTTTAATAATAATATTT
Organism: uncultured Shewanella sp.; assembly: GCF_947495455.1. Lineage (GTDB taxonomy): Bacteria > Pseudomonadota > Gammaproteobacteria > Enterobacterales > Shewanellaceae > Shewanella. The sequence goes on from NZ_CANLZC010000061.1 coordinate 8,276, forward strand.
TCAAATTCTTCAACTGTAGTTAAGCGGCCTTTTACGTTGATCAATAATTGAAAATCTGCATCACCACTGGGCTGAGAGCCTAAACTCCCTGCCGCCGCTTGCTGATTTTGCTCTCGAACGGCAGCAATAATTTGTGTTGGAGACATGCCCAATGCTGAAACTTTATTAGGATCGAGCCAAATACGTAAACTGTATTCTCCCGCGCCAAATAAACGCACCGCACCCACACCTTCAATACGGGCTAGCTCATCTTTTACATTAAGCGCAGCATAATTTGACAAATACAGCATGTCATAACGATCATCAGGCGAGGTTAAATGCACCACCATAGTTAAATCCGGTGAAGATTTCTCTGTAATGATCCCCAAACGCTGCACTTCTTGTGGCAATCTGGGTTTCGCCCTATCCACACGACTTTGCACTTGTGCTTGTGCTTTATCCACATCGGTGCCAATAGCAAAAGTGATAGTCAGCGTCATGAGACCGTCAGAGGTGGCTTGAGAGGACATGTATAACATGTCTTCTACACCATTAATTTCTTGCTCTAAAGGTGATGCTACTGTATCGGCGATGACTTTAGGGTTAGCACCGGGGTAATTGGCTGTCACTACAACCGTTGGCGGAACGACCTCAGGGTATTCTGTAATGGGTAATTGCCAAACGGCAATCAAGCCTGTGATCACAAAAATCATGGAGATCACGGCCGCAAAGATCGGCCTTTTAATAAAAAATTGCGAAAACATACAACCGCTCCTTTTATCCGCGATTTTGTTGTGTGCCAGTATTCACTGTTAAGGAATCGTCGTTATTTGCATCAAAAAGTTGTTGCTCACGCTGCAATTGGGTGAGCTGTGCCTTAGTTGCCATATCGACTTGATTTGCTGTGACTTGCATGCTCGGTCTCACCCGTTGCAGTCCATTCACTACTATCTTGTCATCGGCCGTCAAGCCGCTGCTAACAATACGCAGACCATTGAGTTTTTCACCTAAGACCACAGGGCGATATTCCAGCTTTTGTTCATTGTTCACCACTAATACAAATTTATTATTTAAATCTGTGCCAATGGCTTTCTCATTAATTAAAATGCCTTGATAAGCATCACTGCTCATAAGCTTAATGCGTGCAAATAAACCGGGTAATAAGCTTTGGTCATCATTATTAAAAGTCGCACGAAGACGTATGGTGCCTGTTTTAGGGTTGATGGCATTATCCACAAAATCAATATGGCCTAAATGACGATAGTCTTTATCATTTGCCAGCGCCATATACACTTGGCTACCTTGCGCTTGCTGACCCTTTAGTCTTGTTTTGTTGATTAACTGTGTATAGCCAAGATAACTTTGCTCATCCACATCAAAATATGCATACATTTTTTCAGTGGATACGAGTCGAGTCAGCTCAGTTTGTCCCGCTGTGACATAATTACCCGCAGTCACTTGTGCATAAGACACTCGACCAGTAATAGGCGCTTTAATTTGCGTATAAGCGAGATCTAACTGAGCACGAGTGAGCGCCGCTTTTTGAGCATTCACACTGGCTGCGGCTTGATGCTTAGTGGCCAAACGTGCTTCTAAGGTTTCTTCAGATACCGCTTTTTTACGATATAACTTTTCAGCTCTGGCATATTCGCTATCCGCTAATTTTTTAGCGGCATTGGCACTCTTTAATTGCGCCTTTAAGCGTGACACTTCGGCCTTAAAAGGCGCAGCATCAATTTGAAATAATAACGCACCTTCATTAACCAATGCCCCTTCTTTAAAATTCACCTTTTGAATATAACCTGACACTCTTGGCATCAGATCGACTGTCTGCGGCGCTTGTAAACGGCCCGTAAATTGATCCCATTCCGTTATACGCTGGGACACCACATTTGCCACATCCACTGTCGGTGCGGGCATTGCCAAAGCTGTAGGTGTTTTTACCTCTGAACCGCCACAAGCTGTTAACACTAAGGCCGTGATGCTGCTTAAAATAAAAAGTCTCATAGTGTATTGTTTACCCATGACAATGCCCCTAATTTATTTGCTCATCCTGAACTGAGATTATTCAAGAGTGAATAATATGTTTATGTACCGATCGGTAAATATAAAGACTTTTTAATCTCTGTCAACATTTTTTGTACTGCCTGGTATGAAAATATGTTATTTATGTGATAATGTAGCCAGAATGGCCAAAAGCGAATAGACAAAGCGTCAAAATAGTATGCAATAGCGCATCTTTTAAAAACGTCAGTGCAGACACACTAGTGAAAGAGGAAAACAATATGTCACCCATGTGCAATGGTCAGCCAATAGGTCGTCCTCGCGCCTTTGATCTAGAGCAAGCGTTAGAAAAAGCTTTGGATGTTTTTTGGCGTAAAGGCTATGAAGGAGCATCTCTTGCAGATTTAACCCAAGCAATGGGCATTAACAAACCCAGCTTATACTCTGCCTTTGGTAATAAGGAGCAACTCTTTCTCAAAGCCATTGAGCTTTATGAGCAACGTCCTTGCGGTTATTTTTTACCCGCATTAGAGCAAAAAACCGCTTATGATGTCGCTTTATTCATGCTCAAAGGCGCAGCGATGAGTTTAACAAACGCAGAGCATCCCCAAGGCTGTATTATCGTACAGAGTGCGCTTTCCTGTAGTGAATCTGGAGCAAGTGTTAAAGAAGCCCTCATTCAAAGGCGTCGTGAAAACGAACAAAAATTATATCAACGATTCGTGCGTGCGCACCAAGAAGGGGACTTAGCAAAAGATGCCAATCCTTGTGTGCTGGCTAAATATTTAGTCACAGTCTTACAAGGCATGGCCATTCAAGTCACTAATGGCGCAACTAAAGAAGAATTAGAGCAAGTGGCACAAGTGGTTTTGAAAGTGTTTGAGCAGCCTTAAATACCTTGATATAGGCTCACTGCATCATGCAGCCTTATCACTATAAATCATAGGTATAGATCTTAGTGCGAAACAAATCTGTCATGGTCATAATACGAGTGGCTTGATAATTCGGCAAAGCAAAGGTATAAATCATAGGTATAGATCTTAGTGCGAAACAAATCTGTCATGGTCATCGTACGGGTGGCTTGATAATTCGGCAAAGCAAAGGTATTACTGATTAATTGACGGCGATGTGAAACCTGTGTTGACTGGATTAATGTTTGCTGCTTGAGCTTATTTGCAAGATGCTGCATCCCCTTTGGAAATAAATAACAGCAATAAATCTGAAACGGTAACAAATCAACCGTTAAAAAATCTTTTCGTTTAAAAGTAATATTATTTAACCTAGCGATTTTTGCCCATATCACAGACACTAGCCAAGGAAAAAAAGAAAGCTCAAATCCTGTCACCTGAATATTGGGATAAGCTTTAGCCAGTGCAATACTCACATGGCCCCAACCTGAGCCTAAATCAGCAATAGCGTGTGTATTGTCATCGACACTAAGCTGCTCTAGCATGACTCGACGCACCTTAGCACTGCTGGGCATAGGTGAAATACCTGTCCTTAATGTCGAGATGATAATACTCATACCTATCACTAAGGTTAATATTAAACACACCACTTCAAATAGATTCAATTCAACGTTTCCATCAAGTACATCAAACGACTCATAGCCAATAGATCCAAGTCATCGCATCCATCAAGCTTTCAAATGGCTCAATATCATTAATGCGCCAATATTAAGCACACAAACTCAACTAGCCAATAGAGCCAAGTCATCGTATCCATTAAGTACATCAAAGGTTCAAATCACTAAAGTATCACATCAAGCCTTCAAATGGCTAAAATGTCATTGAAGTGGCAAATATAACCTGAGTCATCACACGCGATCTTTACCTTGACCGCTTGCCATCTCATCACGTTGGCCTCTTGCGATTTCTAAGTTTTGCATTTTTGCACGCAACTCATCACTTTCTTGCTTTAGAGATGACTTACTGTCAGTAGCATACGTTGATTTTGAACCGACTAAATGGCCATCAGTATTACTTTTGCTGGTAAAAAAATCATAGCTTGTTGACGATAAACTCATGATCTCTGATGAAAACTGTTGACTCTTTTGTATATTTTCATTTTGGATATTTTCAGCTATCGCAGCTTGTTTAACCTCACGAATGTATTCACTATCAGGAATACCTTCTAAAATCCCCTGGATCAGGGTTTCAGCTAATTTTTGTTGTTCTTCAGCAATGAAGTTAACCATTGATGTGGAAGTATTAATACTCACATCAGGTATAATACTGGACATAATACTCTTCTCTCTTAAATAAAATGGATATGATTCGATGTGGATTGGGGCTTGTTATTGACTTTATTGGGCTGTAAACGCTGAGGCGTTCCTACTTCATTCCGAATTTGCTCTTGCCAATATTTCAGTCCATCGATCACTTTTTTAAGACTGATACTGGGTTTAAGTTTCAATTCTTGCTGATTGAGTACTAAATGTACCTCTACAGCATCGGCATTTTCAGAAAGCGAAACGATAGGCGCTGCATTAATCGCGTTATTTCTATTGGCGATCAGCATATTTTGCTGCATAGACGGTGACACTTCCCCGACATGAAACTGGCCAAATATGGTGATTTGATAACCGGCTTCAGGCTTAAATAGCGTGATCAGCATGTCATCGTTAACCGCTAACTGACAAATGCCTTTTTCATCAAAAGTGAAAAATTGATCAGTTCCACTCATTTTAAGCCCTTTAAGCCATTTATCTCTGAAATCTATCATGCATTAACCTGTTCATTTAGCCTTTTACAGTCATTTAAAAATCCAACACGCTTGTCTTCTCGTGAGAAATTGTTGCAAAAACGACCGATATTTGGCTATCAAATTAATGACAAACTTCCAAAAAACACACTCGACTTTAGTCGTAGCCCTTTATAAATTCAAATAGACTAAAAAATTAATCAATGCACCCAATGAAATGAGTACTTTTTAAACATGGTTGCAAAAAAGTGATAAAAACGTTTTTTTTTGATAGCAATCAAAATAACCAAGAGCAAGAATACAGTCACTCTTTCAATAAAGGTTATTCAATATGACAAACGCCCTTACAATTAAAACACATGATTGGAATGTTTTTAATGCCAATATTGATGAGAACTGCTTAAGTAAAATAAATCAGGCTACAACGTTAGATGAGGCAAAAGCCGCAAGAAGCATATTTGCTAAAATCACAGACTGGTTAGAAATCACCCATATCGATAAAGCTTTTGAGTCCCTGTATACATTAACTCATGATAGTGGTAAACCGTTAACCAGTGAACAATTATTAGAAAAAATTGACGCATTAACAACGCTCAATGACTCACTCAAGCCAAAATACCGCGATAATATACAAGTCACATGTGATTATGATCCTGAACTAGCAAAGAAAAAAAATTTTAATTATAAAACGACACCTATCAACCTGAACATCAAGTTAGTCGACAACACAAATAACGAGCTAATGAATAGTACGTTTTCCCTTGGTGATGTTGAAACTGAAATGGAAAATATCAAAAAATTTCCTGTCATTGATCGAGCAAATTTTGTCACAAGAGACTCAAAGGATCTTTCTCAGCAAGAACATGAACAAAAAGTTCAAACAGAGTTGAAAAAAGTCAGATATACTCAAAGAAATCAAGATGAAGTATTAAATCCAAAGACAGTCACAGCAAAGGATTTTAGAGTCACAAATGTTGAAGAAGGCAACATAGATAGATTGGCTTTTCACTTATTAACACCTGAAACACATCTAAAATTTATCGAAGAACCAGCATTAGTACAAGAATGGATCACTTCACAAATACAACGACTTGATTATCTTGCCGAGCAATCCGATAAAATTTTTATCAAACTCGCCCATTTTTTACCACAGGATATATCAGGCGACAAACAGCAAGGTCATTGGTCAATGAAGGCGACACAAATGATGACTCATTATCACGAATCGAGTCAAGCAGCAAAACCTTTTGCCGATGAGATGAATAAAAAGGTGGCTCTTTCACAAAATGCTCATATGCAATTTGTCTGAACTAATACATCTAAGCAAGCATTCACTAAAGGCGTATCACCATTGAGGGTGGTATCATCCACCCCATGTATTTTTTATTCCATCTTCTGTTTTTTCATAACAGTGAAGACAGGGGTTAGTAATGATTCGCATAGTCAATCGATTACATTCAAACACTTAAACACTTAAACACTTAAACACTTAAATCAGCCTCCCTTACAACTGCTTTAGCATCACTCAAAAAACCTTCAAATACTCGATGGTGGATTATACTTTTTAAGTATCAATGAATATTCGCGGTGTTACTGACTATGCCTAAAAATAAAAATTCAAGGAAAGATCCTCACAAACTCTATTATCGAGCAGATGAATTAGCAGAGTTTTCATACAAAAAATCCCTTTATGCTGGCGAATTTTTATGCTTATATGGTTATTTAGGCGCCTTGTATATCGATGATAATCAACCACAATTGAAACAAAATTATATTCAAAGCTGGGAAAAGGAAGAATGGGACGCAATGATAACTCACTCTGCTTTCAAAGCGCCAAAAAAGTTCTCCGATAGCGATAAAGAAAAACGCTTTAAGCAAGAATACCACCGCCAACTTCAACAAATGGCCCCGACAGCAAAACTACTATATCAACAAGCGACTCATTTTAGCATAGACTTAGACAGGCTTTGTAATATCTTTCCTTATAATCTTTATCAAATCCATTCCCCTGGAAAAACACTTTCAGCATACCTTGCTAAAGCTAATATAGGTATGGATGTTAATCAACAAGATATGCAATATAGCAGCACAAATCCTCAATTAGAACAAATACTAAAAAATTTTCGCTTTGAGGATACTGACACTAAAACAGATTATCCTTACCAATCTAATAATCAAAATAACCGCTCATTGAACAATTATGACAGCAGCCCTTACGCAGGAAATAACAGTCAAGATAATAACTTATTAAGTGCAGATAACTACAATCCCTATGCAGGTAATAATGAAATCATCACAGTCAATACGAATAAACACCTTAACGATAACCTAGGTTACAATGACAATGAAGACGATTCATTTCAAGATGAAATAAAAAGCAAAGATATGGTTATTCCCAATAATAAAGTAAGCGGCAATGCGTTTTCTAACTCCACTTTAAATAACAAACTAAGTGATGGCAATAAACAACTCTCAATAAATCGTGAAGCCAGACATGATGACATGTATGAAAGATTCAATACAAAACACTTTAATGATCGTCAAAAATTTAACTACTTTTACTATGTGCACTGTGATGAACCACGTGCTAGAAATGGACTTTATACTGACAAGACTGCTAGAGAAAAACGGCTCACGAAACCCACTACAGATGGAACTAGAGACCAACAAACATCAAATAGAGACTACGATTCAACAACTCCCGATGCCGATTTCTCATTACAAAACCTGATCAAAAAAGGCGCGCCTTTTTCCGGAAAAATAGGCCTAGTTGGCTGTCAAGGCGTCAGAGGAAAATGGATAAAAAGAGGCAAAGGACTATGGAGCCCCAAAATATTTGAACGCAATGATATTCAAACAAAAATTGGCAATCAAATACATCTTAAATTACAAAAAGATGACTATAAAGACGCTGAAAGCATTGTCTTTGTGCTGGGGGATAATTTTTATGATGATGGCTTAAGCAGTAATTGGAAAGACAACCCAAAAGATAATGGTAATCGCTTTACTTGGGACTTTAGTGAACCTTTTGGGTGCTTACAATGTTTTTCTGTCTTAGGCAATCATGATGCATTCATCCATGGTTTGAGCAATTGGGCTGATGGAGTACAAAATATAATCGGCTTTAACTGGATAAAACATAGACATTCCTCACCGGATAAAACCATTGAAAGAGAACTGGCACAAGTTCATTTAACTTATGAACAAAACTGCAATCCTTACCTCTCTTGGAACATGCCTTATCGCTATTATACTTTGTTCTCTGACATTGCCGATTTTTTTATATTAGATTCCAATGCTTTTTTATTTGATGACAAACAACAAGCCTACTTAGTCGATCGCTACAAAGCTCGAGCGCATAAAAAGAATACTAAAGTGCTGGTCATGCATCACCCCATTCTTCCCGCGGCCAAACGACTCGATAAAGACAGTGATTTGTTGATTTATCAAAAAGCCTTTGGTCATTACAAAAAAAACAAAGAAAATAATACAGACAATGAGATAAAAGGGGAAGTAGGCGAGAAAATTTACGAAAAAATACTCAATCTATCAAAAGAAAACAACATAGACATTCTTTTTGACTTACTTCTATGCGCCCATGATCATCTCCTCAGTATTGATACCTTACCTTACCCCTCAACTCGAAATGATGTGCCCTTAACTCAAGTGATCTCTGGCGGTGGTGGTGGAAATTTGGCTAACTCACCACACGATGAAGCCCAAAATGCTAATAGAGGTAACATTTTTAGAGATAAAGCAATGAATCAAGCCGGGTATACAGGAACAAGCGCTTTTTCAAGCTCCCCAAGGACTATGCCTAAACCCTCTCCCTTTGCAGGTCTCTCACCTAGGCTTGGCCCTAGCTTAGCGACTCAAGATGACTTTCAATTTAACTCTAACACAGAAATTACCTGGGGCTTTCATATTATCGATATAGAACAAGAAACAATCAAAATGTATGATGAAAATGGCATCGAATTAGATACGTATTTTCTGGGTGAGAAATTTCATTCTAATACTCACATAGCACCTATGCAGGGGATATTCGGTCAGGATATTTTATCTGTACGCTCGGCTGAAATTGATAAAAAATTTCAAAGCCATTTGGCTCAGATCCGCAAAGTAACTGTACCAAAGGAGGAGTGGAATAAGCTTCAGAAAGATTGTGGGAAAATCTTAAGTTGGCTTAAAACGAATCGCTCCGAGAAAGATGTGTTTCCGATACTCTATGAACTAAGCTTATATGATGATAAGCCATTAGATTGCAAAAAATTTATAAAACAAGTTGAGTCACTTTTAATACTTTGGAATGCCTTAAAACCTGCGTTTAGAGACTATTTGAGATTTAAAAAAGGAAACGACGACGAATACCTGCTTATTATACTAAAATCGAATTCATCAGCAGCATCTAAAACACTCTTTTCAAGCAAACTAAAGCTAGGCAACCACCAGAGTGATATTTTTGAAATTGGCTTCAGACAGCTCTATTTTGATGACATCAGGCTTTATACTGACTTAGAGCAAATAGAAAAAACAAACAGGCCGAAAGGCAATGAATTACCATCAGAAACTATGAGGATAAAACTAACACAGTTAGAGACAGCAATAACTGCATCCAAGTTTACAATCACAAATGATATGACGCTGCGAATTGAACAAGAGCTAAAAAATAACAAGATAAACAAACCAAATGATGCTAACGATTACGATACAGCTTTTCAAGCGGTAACCGAACAAACAAATAATACAACGCCTTATTCCATAACACGCATTAACGAAGTGAATCAATTCAGGCTGATGTTAAACTTGTTAAGTCCAGCAGTGCTAAAATCTTTTAATGAGCCGGACGAGTTTCAAGACTGGATAAGACTCCAAATGAAGGCATTTGAGTATTTTGAAGAGGTATCGACGCAATTAGCAGAGATGTTTCTGCCTATGATGCGACTATACGCAGAGGAGAGAAAAGACATGAATGATACCCTTTTCACCTTAGCCCCCGCAGTGCTAGAAAAGTATCATACCGGATTCGCTAGAGAGTTATGCAACCACAAAAACAATGAGTATAATATTGAATAAAAATTACCCCGAACATCTAAGAAGGATGAATGAGGAGGGCGTTCTCGATTCTCACCTCTTATTTGCCATTATTCTTTTGGCTTTTCAAAGCAAACCATGCCTTGAGGACTCGCGTTTGTTAAATGAGTATCGTTAGGCATAGCATCCTTTAACGTCACATCCTCGACTGCATAAATTGTGTTCCAGTCTTGGTATTGCTTAAGATCGGCCTCAATTTGCGCTTTATCCATGTCAGTAAAATCAACACACTCAATTTGCATAAAACTCGCATCAGAGCCGAGTTTAGGCGCATTCGGCTCATGAGGATTTGATGCACACCCTGTGAGGGCAAACAAAAACACCAGTCCGACTCTTGATATCAAACGCAATATTAGGCGGGATCTTAAGCGGACTATTAGGCGCAATAATAACAACGACGATTTTTTCACTTTTCTATTTCCCTAACTTTTCTAATTTTCCCAACTTTTCTACTTTTCCGATTTACACTATTTTTCTGCAACAAGATACGCTCTAAAACAGACAATACCTTACTCCTTTCTCATTAACCATTTTCTCCAAGTTTGCGCACATGGCTAACACCCTAACACCCTAACACCCTAACACCCTAACACCCTAACACGCTGACACCTTAACAGGCTGACACGCTGAAAAATAGCGAGTAAAATGTTAATTGATTCGCCGCTCTTTGTAAGTTATGTTCAGCATGCTGAGCCGCAAAGTAGCAATCCCCCGCTAAATAATCCGTTAAAAAGCGCACTCCCAACATGAAACACATTAATCTGGCTTCCAACTTATAAATAATCTCCAAAAATTGGATTTTTCCCCAATACCGCTAAGCTGCCTTTTAAGCTAAACTGGTAACCACACAAGCTGACACTGCCACGCTTTGCAACATCATTGATAATGGCTGCATTATCTAAAGGAGAAAAACGCGCTTCAATCGCCGTATCGGAATGAATCGACACAGTCAATGGTCGGTACTTAGCCCCATTATTAAAAGTCAGTTCTGCGCAGCTCTTATCCCCTTTGGCTTGGGCCAATGACCATAAGGTTTGTGGTTCTTGCACTTCCCCTAACCAACGCACAATCAGAATATTATTCTCCAAGACTAAACTAAAACCATCGGGTAACTTCGCTTCATGGCGCTCAACGATCGGCTCTGGTAATGATGCGACGGGTGGCAAATTCTCCTCCTCATCGCGATTAAAACCCAGCCAAGAGACGAGTCCTAATACAAGCACTGAAGCAAACACCAGAAAAACCGCTCCACAGATCATAACTTTTCGATCCCGCGTTTTAATACGCGCTTTTACCCATTCAAGTTGAGCCTTTAATTCATGTAAATCATAACCCTTAAAAAAAGTGAATAGCTTTGATCTCAATCCTGTGGATCCATTTAAATGAATATGTGCTTCTGTATTCTTATCACTGATAAATGCCGCTTCATCAGGCTTACTGTGGTTAAACGCCTTGCTATTACCTTGTGACATACTCGCTTCAAATGGCTCTGACGCACTAGACTCAATAGCAGAATCCCTTTGATCATCTTGATATTGGGTCAGATCATTGATCTTTGATGACAGTGTCGGTTCAACGCGTTTTTTTTCTTTATGGTGTTGACTCAACCCTATATTTCCTCTGTTTATTTGAAGACTTCTTCCTGCATACCCTTGAGTATACACACGCTTTCTATTCGCTTTTAAGCTTGAGAAATATACCATCATACAAACGGCAAAGCCGATAAAAACCAATAGTAAAACGGGATTATCACTATTGACAAGTGTTGCAATTACAGCAAAAAAAGGGAGCAATGGAAGCCAAACCCACTGCCTAGGATGATCACTATCACGTAAGCGACGCCTATGGGTCAGTAATAAAAAAGGTGTCAGCAAGGCACCGAAAAAAAACAGCCAAGCTGTTGGCCCTAATAGCAAGCTCAACAACAAAATAAAACAGTAAATCACCCCTGTAATCACAGCACTTCTTAAACCATTATCATAACCTTGCACACACCAAAGAGAGATAAACTGCATCATGTTCTTACTCATTCTAAAATTCGGTTTATTGATTATTATACTCGCGAAAACAAAACTTCCGGCGGAAATAGCCTAGCGAATAACCCCATAAAAGTCAGGCGCCATTGCTATTTTTCGCCAGAAATTCATCTTGTTTTGCCTCTTCTGATTGAAGACTCGATTTTCAGCACTTTCAATAACAAGTTAGCGACAATTATGATTCAAACTGCATTACTGCTTTAACAGCAAAAAAACAGTCCTCTTCTTTAAAGGTATAGCATTCAAAGTCTCCCCCATATTATACTGTTCCAATCACCTCCATGTTTTCACTATCAGGTATTCTTCAATGACCGCTCGCGGAAATTTATTTATTGTCTCTGCCCCCAGTGGCGCAGGTAAATCATCGCTTATCTCGGCATTACTGGAAAATCAGCCAACCGATATGCAAGTCTCAGTTTCTCACACCACACGCCAACCAAGGCAAGGTGAAGTCGATGGGAAACACTATCATTTTGTGACTCCAGATGATTTTAAGTCACTGATTCAAAAAGAGGCTTTTTTTGAATGGGCAGAAGTCTTTGGCAATTTTTACGGCACCTCAAGAATTGCAATCGAAAACACATTAAATCAAGGGATTGATGTCTTTCTGGATATTGATTGGCAAGGGGCACAACAAGTGAAAAAAATCATGCCTGAAGCCATTAGTGTCTTCATTCTACCGCCATCGAAAACCGAACTCGAACGCCGCTTAACCGGACGTGGGCAAGATAGCATTGAAGTCATTAACAGCCGCATGGCTCAAGCCGTATCAGAAATGTCACATTACAATGAATATGACTATATCATCATCAATGATAATTTTATTACCGCACAACAAGATTTATTGGCCATTATTCACAGCCAAAGACTGACTGCGACTAGCCAAATTCATACACATAATGGTATGCTTAAAGATCTGTTGGCAGAGTAGCTAGCATAGTGTACAATTCTGCGTCATTTTTTCGATCGATAACACATTGGAGTTTCAATACATGGCTCGCGTAACTGTAGAAGACGCCGTAGAACAAATCGGCAACCGTTTTGACATGATCCTAGTTGCAGCGCGTCGTGCTCGCCAAATCGCCGTTCAGGGTAAAGATCCTATGGTTGATGAAGAGAACGATAAGCCAACGGTTATTGCTTTACGTGAAATCGAATTAGGCTTAGTCACAGCTGACACCTTAGACGCTGCTGAACGCCAAACGGTTCGTGAACGTGAAGCGGCTGAAATTGCTGCTGTTGCTGCAATTGCTGAAGGTCGTAGTCATATCATATAGGGAGTAGTGCCACTTGTATCTGTTTGAAGGTCTTAGGGAGTCTGCTTCAGCCTATTTAGAACAAGAGCAGCTAGAATTACTCATAAAGGCCTACAAGGTAGCACACGCTGCCCATGAAGGTCAGATGCGCACTAGTGGCGAACCTTATATCACCCATCCTGTTGCGGTTGCCCGCATACTGGCAGAAATGCGTCTCGATCATGAGACGCTGATGGCTGCTTTGCTGCATGATACCATTGAAGATACTCCAGTGACTCGCGAAGAGCTCGCTGAGTTATTTGGCGATGCGGTTGCCGAATTAGTCGAAGGGGTCTCTAAACTCGATAAGCTGAAATTTCGCGATAAAAAAGAAGCGCAAGCGGAAAATTTTCGTAAAATGATGATGGCCATGACACAAGATATTCGTGTCATTCTCATCAAGCTCGCCGATAGAACCCACAATATGCGCACATTAGGGGCATTACGCCCAGATAAACGTCGCCGTATCGCTCGAGAAACCTTAGAAATTTACGCTCCCATTGCCAATCGTCTCGGTATTCACAATATAAAAACCGAATTAGAAGATTTAGGCTTTCAAGCTTATTATCCTATGCGGCATCGCGTACTAAAAGAAGTGGTCAAAGCCGCAAGAGGCAATCGAAATGAACTCATTGCCAGCATTGAAGGTGCCATTGTCACTCGCCTAGAAGACACTGACCTTATCGGTAAAGTTAAAGGTCGCGAGAAAAATCTCTTTTCCATCTACAATAAGATGAAAAATAAAGAGCTGCAATTTCAAGAAGTCATGGATATTTATGCCTTTCGTATTATTGTGGACTCCATCGATACTTGTTACCGCGTGATGGGCGCCATGCATGGCTTATATAAACCCCGTCCAGGACGTTTTAAAGATTATATTGCCATTCCCAAAGCGAACGGCTATCAATCATTACATACCTCACTTTTTGGCCCATTAGGTGTGCCTGTCGAAATACAAATTCGCACCGAAGACATGGATCAAATGGCCGATAAAGGGGTCGCTGCACATTGGCTTTATAAAAAAGGCGGTTCGCAAGAGCAAGGCACGACGACCCAACTTCGTGCTCGTAAGTGGATGCAAAGTTTATTAGAGCTACAACAAAGTGCCAGCACCTCCTTTGAGTTTGTTGAAAATGTGAAAACCGAGCTCTTTCCCGATGAAATTTATGTTTTCACCCCTGAAGGCCGCATTTTAGAGCTTCCTGTTGGCGCCACCGCCGTCGACTTTGCTTATGAAGTGCATACTGACGTCGGTAATACTTGTGTCGGTGCGCGGGTCAACCGTCAAGCTTACCCCTTAAGCCAGCCACTCATTTCAGGACAAACCGTCGAAATTATCACGGCAAAAGGGGTCAGGCCCAATGCCGCTTGGCTCAATTTTGTGGTTACAGGTAAAGCTCGCGCCAAAATTCGTCATTTATTGAAAAACCTTAAGGCCGATGACGCTGTGATCTTAGGCAAGCGTTTACTCAATCATGCATTGGGTGAGCATAATCTCGATTGCATTCCACAAGAGCAAATTGATCACGTACTTACCGATACTAAGCATGAGTCTTTGGAAGACTTGCTTGCCGACATTGGTTTAGGCAATGCCATGAGTATAGTGATAGCCCAACGTCTCATTGGCGCGCATATTGAAGATGCAAAAGATAAAGATACCCATACTATGTCTATTCGCGGCGCTGAAGGCATGCTGGTGACCTTTGCCAATTGTTGCCGCCCAATTCCTGGCGATGCCGTCATTGCCCATGTGAGCCCAGGAAAAGGCCTAGTGATCCACATGGAAAGCTGCGCCAATATTCGCGGTTATCAAGACGAACCCAATAAATATATTGCCGTTGAATGGGATACAGGAGATGGTGAAGAGTACCAAGCTAATCTGCGCATTGAGATTGTTAACCATCAAGGGGCATTGGCTAAAATCACCTCCATTGTGGCCGCAGAAGGCTCGAACATTCATAATCTCAGCACGGAAGAGAGAGATGGTCGCGTATTTTTAATTAATTTGCGTGTCTCAGTCAAAGATCGTATTCATTTAGCAAATGTTATGCGCAGAATTCGAGTGCTACCTGAAGTCTTGCGCACATCACGTAATCGATAGTCAACTTTTAGAGAGAACGTCATGGCAGAAAAAACTATTATCGCAACAGATAAAGCCCCTCAAGCAATTGGCACTTATTCTCAAGCCGTTAAAGTGGGCAGTACTGTGTATTTATCTGGACAGATCCCACTCGATCCAGACACTATGCAAATGGCCAGCGAGGAATTTGCCCCGCAAGTGGTACAAGTTTTTGAAAACTTGACCGCGGTATGCCAAGCCGCTGGTGGCCAATTAAGTGATATTGTTAAACTCAATATCTTTTTAACTGACTTAAGTCATTTTGCTACCGTTAACGAAATCATGGGGCAGTATTTTAAACAGCCCTTCCCTGCACGCGCCGCTATTGGTGTGAAACAGCTGCCAAAAGATTCACTGGTTGAGATGGACGGGATCATGGAGCTTTAATCTCTATTCTCTTCAAATCGCATAAAATAAGGGCGCTAAGGCGCTCTTTTGCTATCGGCTTTCACTCCTCGACTATAAAAATAAGACATATCATCATGAGTCCAGAACGCTTCACTCGCATCAATACCATGCTCAATAATCGCCAGCCCGATCTGACCCTGTGCCTCGATAAAGTTCATAAATGCAATAATATCGCCGCGGTTATTCGTACCGCTGATGCTGTGGGCATTCACGAGATCCATGCGGTTTGGCCTGACATTGAAATGCGCGTCTCTGGCAATACCGCATCAGGCAGTCAGCAATGGGTCAAAACAGTCAAGCACCATCATATGAATGAGGCCGTCAGTACCTTTCGCGAAAAAGGCATGCAAATTTTAGCCACTAACTTCTCTGAAACAGCAAAAGATTTTCGAGAGATTGATTACACTCGCCCAACAGTAGTGCTATTAGGAAACGAGCGTGATGGTGTGAGTGAAGAGGGCATTGCCTGCGCCGACCAACATATCATCATTCCCATGCAAGGCATGGTGCAATCCTTAAATGTCTCGGTTGCGGCTGCGCTGGTCATGTACGAAGCTCAACGTCAACGCCAAGCAGCAGGCATGTATGGCGAATGTAAACTCGATAATGAATATTGTCAAACTAAGCTCTTTGAACAAGGTCACCCCATTTACGCCAAAGCCTGTAAGCGTAAAAACTTGCCTTATCCGGCCATCGACGATAAAGGGCAAATTGTCGCCAGTGATGAATGGTGGCAAGCCATGCGAGCGCCAAGTGCTGAAGAAATCTAAGCTGACTTGCAAAGGCAAACCATTTCTTGTTTGCCTTTCCTTTAAGTATGTATTACTGAGTTATCACATCACCTTCTGACACACTGGTTTCTAGCACCACAAAGCCTTCACGAATATATTCATGATATAAAAATCCAATAAGACGTTGTTAAAAATACACTAAAATAGATAAAAATAGATAAAAATAGATAAAAATAGATAAACACGGGCGATTTATAGAATAAAATCAAATAAGTAAATGTCTGTATGATGAGTAGAAAAGGATATGAGTGAGAAAAGATGCCCCACTCCAACTGAGTTACAATGACAAACTATTTTACCCCAATATAGACAGGTGTAGGGCTGGCATCATAAGTGGGTAATGTGGCGCAGCTTCCCTCACCATCATAATAGTCGATAACTTTCCATCATTCTCCTTAGATTTATAAAATAACAAATTGAAATTTAATTGGATTCAATTATTCACCAAAACTAAAACCAGATCGAACTAATACTTTTCCCCTATAAAAAGTGCGATATTTTAAAATTGGCATATGCTTAATACAGGAATATTCATACTAAAGGAATGTATTATGTCTAACCGCTCATCTAACCTTGTTATTAGTAGTTTGTTTATCAGTGCCTTTTTAATTATGGCGTTTATCATCAGTTTTATCTTTTTCAATCATGCTATCGCTGCACCTGATGATGGTCAAATGCCACCTAAACCCCCAATATCCAAAATGAGCTTAGAGCTAGATGTGACTGCAGATCAATTGCAAATGTGTATGGAAGAAGGCAAGCCCGCATCTCCTGGGGATAAACCCAATAAAGCAGCCATGCTCACGTGCTTACAAAATGCCAACCCTGCTATAACCCAGGATAAACTAGAGGAAGTCATGAAGGAAAATATGCCAAAACCCAAAGACAAGCCTCAGCAATAGTCCTTAATGCCTGTCAATGCATTATGTGTTTATGCATATTGCCACTGACGGGCAATAATCTTCCAGTCTTCATCGGTCAACAATTTATTAGCAACAGGAAAAAATATATTTTCTTCAGTGTCGATATGATCAAAATACTGCCGTAAATAATCTTCGATAATCGCAATAATCTCCTGCCTGTTCAGCTCAGAATCCACTAATGTCTTTAAACTATTGGCGATATCATAGAAATGTTTATGGGCATGCTCAAGGGCTAAAATACTAGGGTGTAATGACACATGGTTATCCACCAGTCGCTTTCGAATCACCTCTTCATTTTGATGATGAACGCTTTCTTTTTGACTGTGGAGCACAGTTAAAAGATGAAACAGCTTATCATTGTCTTTGAGCTGTGAATCATTTGCCTTCAGTTTAGCCAAAAGCCTTTCCACTTCATCCATTGTTACTGATGTATTATTATGATAAGCGTAAAGCTCTTTAAGCAAAGGATGCATATTCCCTCCTGAAGCGACTCTCGGCATCAGCACACAGGTACTTATGCCCTCATCCTTTAATTATATCACCTGTGCCAAACCCAATTTGCGATCCCTTCAGGATCCACACCATTTTCTTTAATATAGTTTCGATGATCGACTAAGGCCTGTAGCATCTTAGTGGTGATCTCAATATGCTGCATTTCATCTATCACAGCCTGCTGAAACAACTTATAAGCCATATCAATGACTAAATGATAACGAGATGTGGCATTTCTCACTCCCATATCAAAAGGTGTAGTGGTTGAGCCTTGCTCCTCATATCCTTTAATTCTAAACCGTTTACTGCCACTGTAATCAAAAATCAATTTTTTAATGGTATTGGGATAGCCATGATAATTAAACACCACGCCTTTATCTTGAGTGAAAACCTCATCCATTAACCAAGGTTTTTCTTGAAACTCAATGCTTCCTAAACCGCTGCTGGTGAGCTCTGTGACTGACACAAAACGGATTTTGACTCTAGGCAAGAGTTCTCGAATAAGCACTAATGCTGCCATCGACTCTTGTGTGACGTAGTCACCACAAGCTGCAAGCACAATATCGGGATGATTATCGGATGCAAAATCCCAAACCATGACACCCTCTTCAGCCTGCTTTCTCGCCTCTGTTAACGTTAACCATTGAGGCAAGTCTTTCTTACCCGCCACCAAAATATTAAGCTTATCTCGCCCTTCAAAAGCCCGCTCTGTATACACTAAAGTACTGTTACCATCGGCGGGCAAATAGGCTGAAATAATCTTAGGGTGTTTTTCCAGCATGGCCCCTAAAAATGACGGATTTTGATGGGAATAACCATTATGATCTTGCCGCTCTAATAACGAAGAAAGCACTACATTACAGGCAGGAATGGGTTTTCTAAAGGGCACACCTTTACTGGCATAAACATATTTACAATATTGATCGGCCATAGAAGACACCACCTGAGAAAATGACTCATAAGTGGGAAAAATAGCATGACGCCCCGTGACCGTATAACCATGTAACATGCCAAATAACAAGTTTTCAGATAATAACTCAATGACTCTGCCTTCACGGGACATATCTTTATCCCACGCTTCAATAGGCCATTGCCATGCGCGGTCTGTCTCTTCAAACACCGCCTGCAGCTGATTTGAATAAGTTTCATCTGGACTGAATATTCGCAAATTAGCCTGATTACGATTGAGCTTAAAGGCTTCTCGCATCCACTGCCCCATTTTATTCATCGAGCGCCCACGTTGGCCACGAGGCGTTTCAGGACCATAAGCCAAAGTCTCTAATTGAGGTTTAGCTAACGCTCTGACTATTTCACCTCCGTAACTCAGCCGCTGCTGACCACAAGTCAGTGTACTTGGAGGCAGTAAAGAACGAATATCTTCATCAAAAATGAGCTCCCCTTGCTCATTCATTTCATATAACTCATCAATCTGATAACTGGCAAGCCATTTATTCAATGCCGCCAAATGCCCTTTATCCGTCGCACACTGACCCACTATCACTTGATGAGATTGACAATTTCCCGCAAGTTTTTCTCCATCATAGCTTTCCACTCCTGTCCACCCTTTGGCGGTACGCATTAAGATCACAGGCCATTTAGGCTTGACGATATCCTCACCACTTCGTGCTCGTGTTTGAATATCTTTTATCATGGCATAAGCCGTATCCATGGCTTGTGTCATTTGCACAAAGACATCTTCCACTAGCTCATCATCGACAATAATAGGATGATAGCCTAGACCCTTAAACTCGTAGGTTAGCTCTTCATGGCTCATACGGCCCATACGTGTCGGGCCCGATATTTTATAACCATTAATATGCACAATAGGTAAAACGGCACCATTGGTTTTTGGCGAAACCAAACGATTGGCATACCAAGATGCGGCAAGCGGCCCCGTTTCAGACTCACCGTCACCGATGAGTACTGCCGCAATTAACTCTGGATTATCTAATACTGCGCCCCAAGCCACAGATAACGAATAGCCCAGCTCTCCCCCTTCTAAAATTTGACCCGGTGCTTCAGGGTTCGCATGTGAAGGGTAGCCGTAAGCGGCTGAGAATTTTTTACAAATATCCTCAACCCCTTTTTCGTTGTAAGGAATTTTTTCAGGGTAAAAATGACTCAAGGAACCTTCAAGAAATAAATTAGCCTGAATCGCTGGAAAACCATGACCCGGCCCCACAAGGTAAATAAAATTCTGTTTGAATTTAACAATTAAACGATTGATATTAGCGTAAACAAAATTGATCCCTGGGCAAGTGCCCCAATGACCTAATAACCTAGGTTTAATATCAGCATGACTCAATGGGCGCTTGTATAATACATTTTGCTTTAAATAGATTTGCGATGTGGCTAAAAAGTTGGTGACTCGAACATATTTTTTTAGCGCGATAATTTCTTGAACTTCCGTCATGGGTTCCTCCATCACAGCTTATTCCAAACATGGGCTTATAGCTAAATCAATATGTATTCACTATAGGCCATGCCTCACAGAAAAAATTTGTTCTATATCAAATTTAAGTCACAATACAATCGCGCCTATTCCCGTGATACTTGTATCACGGGAATAACCTAGGCCTGCTCGACTTGAGTCACACACCATTTTTGTCGAATCTCTTGCCAGTCCTCATCGGTCAAGTATTTATCCGCCATAGGAAAGAAAATATTTTCTTCTCCATCAATATGATCATAATACTTACGAATATAATCATCGATAATTGCCGCCATTTCTCTTTGGCTTAACTCAGAATCCACCAGCAACATAAGATGATCGGCAATACGATCAAAACCGTGATGATCATTTTCTAATTCCTGTATTCTGGGATGTAAAGGCAATTCGGTTGCCTCAAGTTTTTGGCGGATCAACTCCTCGTTTTGATGGTGTTCTCTCTCTTCATTTGAATGTAAAACAGCCAGTAAACGAAATACTGCTTTTAAATCCGATGAGGTTGCTTTTTCCCGCTTTAACTGAATTAGTAGTGTGGACAACTCATCAATAATAGACGAAGCATTATGATGATAATCATAAAGTTCTTGCAATAATGTATGCATGACTCTCCCTCCCTTAAATACATTAAAATGATAAGATGAAGAACAAATTTTAATCTATAATGCTAATTAATTCTGTGCGTGCTATCACTGTTAACACAAAAATCTGTTTAAACTGACAATAGGTCAATATATTGATAGATAATCCTCCTTTAACAAAAATACTGCCCCTCGCTTGGATTTTTGTCATCTACGAATATACGATCCGTGTCTCCGACAGTGTTATCCTCACGCCCCTGTCTCTACATTTACAACTGGATATTGCCGATCTCAGTGCTCTGTCCTCGGCTTATTACTTTACCTATGTCATTTTTATGCTGCCAGCAGGCATACTCATTGATAAATTTGGCCTTTATAAAACTTGGATTTATGCCATTTCACTCTTCACCTCGGGATGTGCTATTTTTGCCTGGGCACCGAATTTAAATATCATGATTATCGCCAGAATACTCATGGGGATAGGCTCTAATTTTGCCACGGTCGGCACTCTGGCTTTAGTTATTCATTCCAAAAGAAGGGGGCTCTTAATTGGTATATCATTGGCCTTAGCCAGCTTTGGCGCCTTTTTAGGTCAGGGCCCTTGGAGATTATTATCCGACTTACTCAATAGCTGGCAAACGGCCTACTGGCTCGCAACCGCTTTTAGCTTTTCCTTTCTCATCTTATGGATATACTTTGGACAACAAAGTCAGCATTTAAATATTAACGTGGGCTTTAAGCGTATCTTTCCTTCATTGAAGCAACTCATTTGCTCCCCGACTTTTATTTTGCTTGGTTTTTATATTGGTGCCATAAACAGCCCACAAAGTGTTTTTTCCGCACTTTGGGGAACCAGTTTTATGCATACGGCTTATAGTTTACCTTTTGAAAGTTCAGCATTTTTTATTTCTTCATTTTCTATCGGTTCAATCTTTGGAGGTATTTTATTAGGCTTAATAGGAGACTTGATTATCAACAAGCATTTCAAATATACACCTATCATCCTTTGCGGCTGCGGACTCGTCTCTGCCAGCATTATCAGCATCATCATCAACAGTCAGATATCATTAGATTTATTATTATTTATGCTATTCTTAGCAGGACTTATCACCAATGCTAATGCCATTGTTTTTGCCTATATCGGCTCCTTTTTTTCAACACTTCCTCAAGCCACAACACAAGCTTCAACAAATATGTGTAACATGGCTGGCGGCACTGTTTTACAACTGCTCATAGGCATGACATTAGCCCAATTAACACATCACCAACTTATAGAAAAAACCACTAAAGCAGAATGGCAAACCGTACTTTATATACTGCCTAGTTGTATTGTTATTACCAGCCTTAGCCTGCTGCTCCTTTATGTGTTTCAAAAATCCTCCAATAAAAAGAGCGCATCCTGAATTGAAGCTCCTGAACGACTCTGAATCGATCATTGATTTGCTTAAATGGGGATGGCGATCCATCTTATCGCGTTTTACCCCGTTAATGGACTGTGGCATAATTAGCCTCTTTTTTACGGCTAAGCCAGAGAGATAGATGGACAAGATTGAAGTACGTGGAGCTCGGACTCACAATCTCAAAAATATTAACCTGACCATACCAAGAGACAAACTCATCGTCATTACAGGGCTATCTGGTTCAGGTAAATCCTCTCTGGCATTTGATACCCTCTACGCCGAAGGACAAAGGCGATATGTCGAATCATTATCGGCCTATGCCCGCCAGTTTTTAAGCCTCATGGAAAAGCCCGATGTCGATCATATTGAAGGATTAAGTCCAGCGATTTCCATTGAGCAGAAATCAACGTCTCATAACCCTCGTTCGACCGTCGGCACCATTACCGAAATTTATGATTATTTGCGATTGCTATTTGCTCGAGTAGGAGAGCCTCGCTGTCCTACTCATGGCTTACCCCTTGCTGCACAAACCGTCAGCCAAATTGTTGATAAAATATTGACTTTACCTGAGGGGAGTCGACAAATGCTCTTGGCCCCTGTGGTCAATAACCGTAAGGGTGAACATGTCAAATTACTGGACAGCCTCGCAGCTCAAGGCTACATACGTGCCCGTATCGATGGTGAAGTGTGTGATTTGTCCGATCCGCCAGCCCTTGACTTGCACATCAAACATACCATTGAAGTAGTAGTTGATCGCTTTAAAGTGCGTGATGATATTGGGCAACGACTCGCAGAATCGATTGAAACCACGCTAGAGTTATCCGGCGGTCTGGCCATTGTCACAAGTATGGATAGCAAGGATGATAACACGCCCCCTGAAGAACAAGTGTTTTCTGCTAATTTTGCCTGCCCGACTTGTGGTTATTCTATGGCAGAGCTTGAGCCAAGAGTCTTCTCTTTTAATAATCCCGCTGGTGCTTGCCAAACCTGCGATGGCTTAGGTGTACAACAATTTTTTGATCCTGAACGTGTCATCACCAACAGCGAATTATCTTTAGCCGGCGGCGCGATTCGAGGCTGG
The DNA here is from genome assembly GCF_947495455.1 of uncultured Shewanella sp. Classification (GTDB taxonomy): domain Bacteria; phylum Pseudomonadota; class Gammaproteobacteria; order Enterobacterales; family Shewanellaceae; genus Shewanella. Next base: position 31,628 of record NZ_CANLZC010000061.1, read on the forward strand.
GATAGACGTAACTTTTATTATTTTCAAATGCTCACTTCATTAGCTGAGCATTATGAATTTGATATTGAAAAACCTTTCGAGCAACTCGATAAATCCATTCAAAAGATTATTCTGTATGGCTCAGGTAAACAAAACATCGCCTTTAAATATGTTAATGACAGAGGCGATGTGGTTGTTCGCAATCACCCTTTTGAAGGCATTTTAAACAATATGGATAGGCGTTATCGTGAAACAGAGTCTAACTCTGTTCGTGATGAACTCAACAAATTTATTAACACTCAAGCCTGCCAAAGCTGCAGCGGCTCACGCCTACGAGAAGAAGCGCGCAATGTCTTCATTGAAGATTTGAATCTACCTACACTTAATCAGTGGTCCATTGGTGAAGCCATGGATTATTTTGAGCACTTGTCTTTAGAAGGCCAACGAGCTCAAATTGCCGATAAAATTTTAAAAGAAATTCGAGATCGCTTAGGCTTCTTAGTAAATGTAGGATTAAATTATTTAAGTTTGTCTCGCTCAGCTGAAACCTTGTCAGGTGGTGAAGCGCAGCGTATACGCCTTGCCAGCCAAATTGGTGCCGGCCTTGTTGGCGTCATGTACGTGTTAGATGAACCTTCTATAGGCCTTCATCAGCGGGATAATGAACGATTATTAAAAACATTATTGCATCTTCGCGATCTCGGAAATACGGTCATTGTCGTAGAGCATGATGAAGATGCCATTCGTATGGCCGATCATGTAATTGATATTGGTCCTGGCGCTGGCGTTCATGGTGGTGAAGTCATCAGCGAAGGGACACTTAAGGATATTCTCGCCTCAAAAGAATCCATTACAGGGCAATATTTATCTGGTACGAAAGCCATTCATATCGACTCAGAAAGAGCCCTCTACAATCCTGAGAAAGTCATTGAACTGAATGGCGCGACAGGAAATAACCTTAAAAATGTCGATTTGACCATTCCAGTAGGCTTATTTACCTGCATTACTGGTGTATCCGGCTCTGGAAAATCCACTTTAATTAACGACACTTTCTACAAGATTGCTCATATTCAATTAAATGGTGCCACCGTCGCTGAACCTTCACCTTATAAAAGCATAACAGGTATGGAGCACTGCGATAAAGTGGTGGACATAGATCAAAGCCCCATTGGCCGAACTCCCCGCTCTAATCCGGCGACTTACACAGGTATTTTTACGCCCATTCGTGAAATTTTTGCCGCCACACAAGAGGCCAGAACACGAGGCTATCAACCTGGTCGTTTTTCTTTTAACGTCAAAGGTGGCCGCTGTGAAGCCTGCCAAGGTGATGGCTTAATTAAAGTGGAAATGCACTTTTTACCGGATGTATATGTTCCTTGTGATGTGTGTAAAGGTAAACGCTATAACCGTGAAACCTTAGACGTGAAATTTAAGGGGAAAAATATTCACCAAGTCTTGCAAATGACTGTTGAGGAAGCCCGTCCTTTCTTTGACGCTATTCCTGCCGTCGCCCGTAAATTACAGACCTTAATGGACGTTGGCTTGTCTTACATTCGTCTAGGACAAAGCGCAACAACCTTATCAGGAGGGGAAGCACAAAGGGTTAAATTAGCCAAGGAGCTCTCAAAACGAGATACAGGTAAAACGTTATACATTCTTGATGAGCCTACCACAGGCCTTCACTTTGCCGATATTCAAATGCTCCTTGATGTATTACATCGCTTAAAATCCCACGGTAATACTATTGTGGTGATCGAGCATAATTTAGATGTGATCAAAACGGCAGACTGGATTGTTGATCTCGGCCCAGAAGGAGGCGATGGAGGCGGTACCATTTTAGCTTATGGCACTCCCGAAGAAGTCGCAAAGCACCCCACATCACACACAGCGCGCTTTTTAAAACCTTTACTGGCATAAACACTTCTGACGGTTTAATACTGATAGTTAGACCGTCAACTTTACTTTTAAGCAGCATTTTTCGCGCAACACACTATGCTTAAAAGAAGCGTCCTCTTTTTATCTATCGATTGCTTATGCCTGCTTCAATCCCCCCCATCACAACAAGCGATAGCCCTATGTGGGATCAACTCATGGGCAACTATACCTTTGCTTGCCTCATGGTGGCTGTTCAGTTGGACATCACAGGCCTCATAGATGCTGGCATGAATACGCCAAACAAACTGAGCCAACAGCTCAATCTCAGCCAAAAAGGCATGCAACTTTACTTACTCATATTAGCGCATTTAGGTTATATCAAGATAATCGATGAACAGATCAGCAATACGTCATTGGCACAAGATTATTTAAATCAACACAGCCCCTATTTTTGGGGGGAAGTCTTAAAAGATCCCAATAATATCTATAATATTAACCACTTAGATAAAAAAATATTGACCAGCCTAAAACATGAATATGAGCTTGAATGTAATCAGCGTTCGGTAACGGATATGTGGCAACAAGATACCTTAGATCAACAATCTGCCGCCGCTTTTACCCATTTAATGCATTCTCAGGGATTTGCTTCTGCCGTATCGGCAATAAACACAGGCATTTTTAACCATGTAAACAGGTTACTCGATGCAGGAGCTGGATCAGGGACTATTGCCCTCGCTTTTTGTGATGCTTATCCTCAACGGCAAGCCATTATATTTGATTTAGCGCCAGTTTGTACAATCGCCAAAGACTATGTCGCACCTTAAAGATCCCCTCATATTTTTATTCTAAATAATCCCGAAGACATTGCGATAAATAAGATGGTTCTTCATATAA
>NZ_CANLZC010000062.1 GCF_947495455.1 uncultured Shewanella sp.
AAAGTTCCCAAATAAAATCAACTTCCTGGGAATCACCTGTGAGTAAAAAAACTGGGGATTCATCAGTCACGGGTATACAACCTAAAAGGTAAGCGAAGGGCTTGACTGACTTTCAGAGAATGAAGATTAAAAATGTAAGAGATAAGCCATTAATAAACTGTGAATTACCACTCAAAACATTCACAAGCCAATCACAAAAAACATTAAACACTTTATAAACAAATACTTACAAATAAACTTATTGAAAAAGCAACCCGCACTTGAGTATTCCATGAGTCAACACAATGTTGACACAAACAAGAAGGAAATTTATTCTATCCGCTCTGAAAGTCATGCTTAAATTGGCAAAAAAATAAGCCATTTAGCTTCTATATCAGCACCAACAAAAAAACGGACAAGAAGTAAAAATAAGGACATTGAGTTGGTCGCCTAGCCTCCCATCTCGATTACATCATTAACGCATTCAGTGGATACAGCTCAGCCTCAATAAAGCGCTGACCTGCCCTGCTGCGCCTTGATTTATTCCACTTTTATTTTCGTACAAATCATGACATCGGCATTCAAAGAGCCATAACTTTGTGCGGTAGCTATACCTGTAGAAAATGTGCCTATAGCAAAATCAAAGGACCCATACAGAGCCACACAAAACCTTAAAGCGACACACAAACATTAAAACTGAAACACAATACCGAAATATATAGAGAACGAGTACATCAAGCTCATTCAAACTTATATTCAAAATCATCAAGGATTGAAACTGAAGCACGATATTCGTCTGCATTCACACTTATTTATCAAACTCATTCAAACTTATATTCAAACTTATTCAAAATCATCAAGGATTGAAAGCTGAAGCACGATATTCGTCTGCATTCACACACTTATTTATCAAACTCATTCAAACTTATATTCAAACTTATATTCAAACTTATATTCAAACTTATTCAAAATCATCAAGGATTGAAAGCTGAAGCACGATATTCGTCTGCATTCACACTTATTTATCAAACTCATTCAAACTCATTCAAACTCATTCAAACTTATATTCAAACTTATATTCAAACTTATATTCAAACTTATTCAAAACTTATTCAAAACTTATTCAAAATCATCAAGGATCGAAATTGGACGTCATTCGCCCTCAACGCAATAGCTGGCAAATTACCAAAGATGTGATTTTTGCTTTGTTAATGCGGGAAATAAAAACTCGCTTTGGCAGCAATCGACTGGGCTATTTTTGGGCCATTGCCGAGCCTGTAGGACAAGTTGCCATTTTAGGCCTCATCTTTTCCTTAATAGGCCGCAATAGTGTCGCCGATATTCCCGTTGCTCTGTTTCTTTTTACGGGGATCTTACCTTTTAAACTCTTTGGAAAACTGCTCACTCAACTAAGCGCCGCCATCGAAGCGAACAAAGGACTATTAAGCTATCGCCAAGTCACAGCAATGGATCCTATTATCACGCGGATCATCATAGAGCTGATGACCTTTTTGGTTGTTTATTGCCTTATCTTTTGTGTGATGGCTTGGCTGGGATTTGATGCTAGGCCCAATAACTTACTGGGCGTGCTAAGCGCCAGCCTGCTGCTGATAATTTTTACGATTGGATTAGGCTTATTGCTTTGCACCGCTGTCAGCTATTGGCCAGACAGTAAAAAACTCATCCAGTTGATCACTCGGCCACTCTTTTTTGTTTCGGGCATTTTTTTCTGCGCCGTCATGATCCCAGCGCAATATTGGTATTTGTTTGACTGGAATCCCATTTTTCATGCCATTGAGCTCAGCAGAGCCTGCTTTTTTTATGCTTATGATTCACCCGTAGGCAGTTGGGCTTATTTAAGTTTAAGTGCCTTACTGAGCTTTAGTAGCGGCTTAGCCACTTTTCATTTATTTCGCCAAAGGTTTATCGGCTCATGATTTATTTTGACAATATCACTAAATCTTACGCCACTAAGCAAGGACGCCATTACGTTTTTAACAATGTCAGTCTCGACTTACCGACCCATAAAAATATTGCCGTGCTGGGCCCCAATGGCGTGGGCAAGTCCACACTCATTCGTATGATGGGCGGCGCCGACAACCCTACTAAAGGGCATATTCATTCACCGCTCAATATTTCCTGGCCGTTAGGCTTACAAGGTGGCCTGCAAGGCTCCATGAGTGCACGTGAAAATGTGCGTTTTGTCGCAAGAATACACGGCTATAAACACACATTACCCATAGAGCAAAGCGTGCAAGATTTTGCAGAAATTGGCGCGTTTTTTGATGAGCCCGTTAAAAACTACTCCAGCGGCATGCGGTCACGCATCACCTTTGGACTGACCATGGCCTTTGATTTTGACTTTGATGTCTTGCTCATCGATGAGCTTGGTGCCGTTGGTGACGCGAACTTTAGACGAAAAAGTGAAGCCATACTCAAAGAAAAATTCAACCAAACTCGACTCATTATGGTGAGCCACTCATTAACCGAACTCAAACGTCATTGTCAGGCGGGTCTGCTCATAAAGCAGCAAAGCTTGTTGTATTTCGACACACTGGATGATGCCATCAATGAATACCAGAAAACGTATATAAGTTAACCATTATGCCCATGACTTTTAACAAAATGACTTTTCAAAAAAAAGGACAACCACTGAGTCAAGTGGAACGAAAAATACGCAAGTTACGCCGAAATCCCAAATTATTTCTCGCAGACTCTAAAGCCTATATACACACAAGAAAAACCTTATACCAAACATGGGCCAAGTTAGGATCATTTGCACTAGTGATCGCCGCCTCCTTACTCATAGTGGTTTACTTTAGCGTTATCGCCTCGCCCAGATATGTGAGCCAAGCACAATTTGTCGTTAAGCAAGCGGATCAGAGCCCAGTGCCTCTTATGGGGCTGGCCGCCATCACAGGTAACTCTCCCACTATGCGTGATGCGCTTATTTTACAAGAATACATTCGCTCACCTGAAATGGCGCTGGCATTAAATACACAAGTAAAACTCAAACAACATTATCAAGCCCACACTTGGGACATCATCAGCCGCTTATCAAGCACCAGCAGTCAAGAAGAGTACATCGCTTATTACCAAAAACACATTCACGTTAGCTATGATGAAATGTCAGAGATTTTAACCGTTGAAGTGCAGGCTTTTACACCTGAGTTTGCCCTAACAACGACCCAAGCGCTCCTTAAGATCAGCAAGGCATTTATCAATCAGCTGGGCGAGAGCATGGCCAAGCAACAACTCGAATATGCAAAAAAGGAAGTCAATCGCGCCTATGACGAATTAAAACAACAAGAAGTTAAATTGATTGCTTTTCAGGATGAATTTAGCTTATTTAATCCCGAGCGACAAAGCGCGGCCTTACTGGAAGCCATCAACCAACTCGAGTCGCAAATCATTGCCAAGCAAGCCGAATTTAAGTCCTTAAATGCTTATATGCAAAATGATGCCAGCGAAATCATTGCCAAGCAATTTCAAATCGATGCACTCAAACTGCAATTAGCACAAGAAAAACAAAAGCTCACACAAGAAGATAAACCCTCATTAAATAAAGTGAACTTACGTTTTAAAGACATTGAACTCAATACTAAACTGGCATCGGATCTGTACCAATCATCGCTCATCACCCTTGAACAAATGAGAGGTGACGCCTTTAAGCAATTAAAGCATTTATTAATGGTTGAGTCCCCCAGAATCGCCCAAGACAACCAGTACCCCAAACGCCTTTATAACATTATGACTTGGTTTGTCGTTCTCCTTTTACTGTATTTAGTCGGCCGTTTAATTATTGCCATTATCAAGGAACATCGCGAATGAATGCCCTCTTACGCACATTAACCCGTATGCTCTGTTTATTTATTGCCTGTACTCAAGGCGTGTCAGCCAGCTTACAGCAAGATCCTACCACTGAGATCACCCCTAGTATTAGCGACACTCACGCCACTCAAAGATATGGCAGTTGGTTATTTGAAGGGGGATTTAGTGAAACGGCCTTCTCCGCCATTAATCCCCATTATGTCATCACTCAAGGGGATAAACTGCTTATTCAGATCTGGGGCGCTATCGATTACCAAGCCGAGATCAGTGTCGATCCCCAAGGCAATATTTTCATTCCAAAAGTGGGCCCCATTAAAGTGCTTGGGATCACTAATAGTCACTTAAATCAAGTGATTTTAAACAGTGTTAAACGTGTCTATAAAGCCAATGTCGAAGTCTATGTGTCACTCATGTCCAGTCAAGAGGTCAAAGTCTTCCTCGCAGGCATGGTGGTCAAACCTGGACTCTATCCCGGTCAAAGCGCCGATAGCGTGCTGCGTTTTATCGATCAAGCTGGCGGTATTCGCCAAGATATCGGCAGTTATCGCAATATTCAAGTGAAACGGAATAATCAAAGCTTAGCGCAGGTCGACTTATACCAATTTTTGCAACAAGGCCAGATGCCATCCCTGCAATTTCAAGACGGTGATGTGATCTTTATCGGCCCCAAACAAGGAGAAGTGACCCTAGAAGGTGAAATTGGTTTTCATGGACAATATGAACTCAATCGCCATTCCTCCCTGGAAAGTATTTTACAGGCCGTGGTCATTGACGAGCGGGCCACTCATATTACAGTGATTGAAGCCGAACAAGAGGCATCAGCCGCTCACCCATCGACTGAATCAACTAGAGTAACGGCGAATACAGCTGCAAATGCAAAAGCTAAAACAGCAGAGACACAAAGCAGCCCATCGCCTTTATTCAGCAATACCAATCGTGCGGTGAATGCCAAGCAATATACCCTAGCTCAGGCGGCCAATGTAAAAGTTAATCCCGGCGCCTTGATTAAAATAAGCTCTCAACTCAGAGCCCAAACCATCAGCGTCGATGTGATTGGCGAACATAATTCTGCTCAAGAGACAGTACTTCCTTGGGGAGCGAGCCTGAAAGATTTACTGGACAAGACCCAATTTACGGCGCTATCTAATCAAGCTGCAGTGCAACTTTACCGCCCTTCTGTGGCCAAAAGACAATATGACATGCTGCAAGCCTCATTGTCTTCCCTTGAGCAAAGCGTACTCACTAAACGCTCCGATACCAAAGAAGCCGCAGAGCTACGAGCCGCCGAAGCAAAAATTATTTTGCAATGGATAGACAAGGCCCGCCAAGTCACCCCTAAAGGCCAAGTCTTGTTAAATGATAGTCAAGATCTCAGTCAAATCATTTTACAGCAAGGGGATCGCGTCGTGATCCCAGCCAAACGTCACTTAGTGATCATTCATGGTGAAGTCATGTTTCCCACGGCCATCGCCTATAACCCTAAATTGGATATAGAAGCTTTCATTAACAAAGCGGGCGGCAGCCATCGAGATCTTGATGACATGAACGTGCTCATCATGAAACCCAATGGCAGCTTTATTACCGTCAATGATGATCTTGATGACAGCAGCCTCATCGGCCCAGGGGATGAAATTTTTGTGTTATCTAAGCCCGATGAAAAAAGCTTTCAATTTGCCAAAGACATCACTCAAATTATTTTTCAAATAGCCATGTCGGCCGCAGTGGTATTGGCGATATAAGATGAAAATGAATTTTGAATTATTACCAGAACATGCTTATAAAGTGAAAGTATACTTTCACTCAAATTTGATAAATAAAACTAGGATTGAATTTTATGAAGACAACTATCTTATAGCAAAAAAAGATGCTCATAACACTAAAAACACTTCATTTGTTTTTTACACTAAACACAGTGGAAATATAGAAGTAGATAATAAACATATATCACAACTTGAGTTCATTAAGTTAGGAAAAACATTAGATATAAAGCATCATAATGATAATCCAGATGGAATATACGCGGCATTGGTTACAATCCCATCTAGAAAACGCTCATGTGAGCAAACAATTGATAGCTTAATTAATCAAGTTGATAAATTATTCCTTTGTTTTAATGGTTATAAGGAAATACCATCCTTTATAAATAAATATGACCATAGAAAAATTGAATACATGTTGGATTCTACCGGTTACTATGCTGCAGCAGCTAAACTATATTGGAGTGCTCAAGTAAAAGGATATTACTTTACTTGTGATGATGATATAATTTACCCAAAAGATTACATTAAAAAAAGTGTTAACAAGCTAAAACATTATAATAATAAAGCTGTTATTTCATATCATGGGAATAATTACAAATGGTTTTCAACTGATATTCGTACTGACAGAAAAGAATTTTACAAGTTTCCACAAGAGCAAATTATAGATAAAAAGGTACATGTTATTGGAACTGGAGTATGTGCATTTCACAGCTCATTAATTGATGGTTATTCCGCTTTTTCACAATGTTTAAGATACCCACGTTCAATTGACTTAGCATTTAGTATATTCTTAAGAAAAAATAAAATAAAAAAAATTGTTCTACAAAGAGAACATGAATGGTTAAAAGCAAATTATTTAGTTCAACACGGACTGCATGAACAGAAACAATTAAATGAAAATTTAAGATGTAGTGTTAACAATCTACTTTTCAACGCTAATCCATGGGTTGAAAATAAAATTTTACGCTATATACAACTACCAGCCTATCAATTAATAAAAGCATTATTAAAAACAATAAATAAAAATAGAAAACTAAAAAAACTAATTAACAATCCATTGAATTTCTTTGCAGATTCAAAAATAATATCAATATTTAAAAAGGAATTAAAATGATGTATAACATTAACAATTTAAAGATATGTATTATTGGTCTTGGCTATGTAGGATTACCTTTAGCACTAGAATTTGGTAAGAAATATCATACTATAGGGTTTGATATAAACAAAACACGTATAGAACAATTAAAAGATAACATTGATATTACCAAGGAAACCGACCAACAAGATTTTATTGATTCTAAAAACATTACATTTTCTAGTAATAAAAACGAAATCACAGAAGCAAACTTCTACATTGTGACCGTACCAACACCTGTTGATGAGCATAATATTCCAGATATTAGTATTGTTCGCAAAGCTAGCGAATTAGTTGGTAGCGTCCTCAATAAAAATGATATTGTAGTTTTTGAGTCAACTGTATACCCTGGAGCAACAGAAGAAGTCAGCGTACCTGCATTAGAGCAAGAATCAAACCTAATTTTTAATAAAGATTTTCATGTTGGTTACAGTCCAGAGCGTATCAACCCTGGCGACAAAAAAAATAGACTCCCCACAATAATTAAAATAACATCAGGTTCAACTCCTGAGACTGCAGACTATATTGATAAAGTATATCAAGAGATCATTATAGCTGGCACTCATAAGGCCCCTTCAATTAAAGTAGCAGAAGCTGCAAAAGTAATTGAAAATACGCAAAGAGATGTCAGTATTGCACTCATTAATGAACTAAGTATGATTTTCGATCGTCTAGACATAAATACAAAAGAAGTTATTGAAGCTGCCAGTACCAAATGGAATTTTCAAAAACTGTTACCGGGTTTAGTTGGTGGCCATTGTATTGGAGTGGATCCTTATTACCTTGCCCATAAAGCAGAAAGTTTAGGTTTATATCCAGATCTAATTCTCACGTCCAGACGCTTAAATGAAAATATGGTAAGCTTCGTTTCTAATAAGTTAACAAAAGCCATGAATAATAAAAAAATTCATGTTGTTGACTCAGACATATTAATTCTTGGTTTCACTTTCAAAGAAAACTGCCCTGATATACGTAATACTCAGGTTGTTAAACTTTACAAAGAAATAAAGCATCACAATGCCAATGTAGATATTTATGATCCAGAAGCTTGTACCGATGAAATACTCCGCGAGTATAATATTAATGCTCTTTCAAGCTTTCCAAATAAAAAATATGATGCTGTCATTGTTGCGGTAGCTCATGATGAATTCAAAAACTACTCTCACGAAAAGTTAACCTTAGTTAAAAAGGAAAATAGTATAATTATGGATTTAAAAGGTTGCATTATTAAAGATATTGTTGATTGTTATTTGTAATAAGGTTTCCTTATAAAAGATATTACAGAACATCACTTAAAATAAGGTTAATCAATGCTGGATATATTAAGGCTATATGCTATACGTATTTATATTAAGTCAATAACAAAAAGAGGAACCAAAAGCACTTTTATTGACAATTTAAATTTAGATAAAGAAATATCATACAACAGTCTAATTTTTTGGCTTTTCAAATATCACAGCAAACATAGAAATACAGAAAATATATATAAGGTAATATCAATATATCTCAAATCTAATTATGCAAACATTGAAGAAAACTCAATATCATTAGATTTTTTAATCAACAGCAGAAAAAACGAAGCAAAAGAACTATTAATAAAAAAAATCGATGGTGGATTCAAATATAACACATTAAATAAACACTATACTTTTTTAAAAGAAGAGAATTTAATTAAATATCTAGATTACGATTGCTTAATTAAATTATCAAAAAATAATGAGATAGATCTATCTATACTTTATGATAATATTATTGAAAATAAAAAGATAAATAAAAAAATAATAATTAGCATAGTCAAAACACTCATAACAAACCAAGACTATATCAACTCTAAAATTTTTTTAGACAAAATAAAAAATATACAATTAAAAGGAAAGCCATTTTATTACGTTATAACTCTAATGATAAATTTCTGCAGTGAGACAGAACTTAAAAATTTTATTAAACAACAAGAGAAATCTTACATATACAGAAAGAACAACTTATATGAATACATTCATAAAAAATCACTATTATATAATGATGGATTTTTATCAAATATAACAAGTAAATATGTAAAACCTAATATTACATATCATAAAAAACGTATGGAAGCCATTGCCAAATCGAATTTAAAATTAAATGAATTCGTATACTTATTCAAAAATACAAACTTCCCTAATCTAGACATTAGTTTTACTAAAATATTTAACTCTAATACATTAACCAAGAAAAAATTCTATGATAAAAACAAAAAATATTATCCATACATTTGTTCTTATTTACTAGAATCCATTCCAGGTTCAGAACTATATTGCTTTAAAGAAAGCAATACTATCAATCACCTACTGGCAAGAGAAACAAATTTATTAAAAAAGTTTAAAAATTCAAAAAAAATCAGCTTCAATATTGAAACGTATAAAAGAATGTTAGAAGAGGGGGATCCAGAACACTATTTAATGATTTGTAGTGATAGCTCTGAAAAGGCCTTGATTGAATTCCAAAAAAACAAAAAAAATGGAAACTTTAAAAATGCATTAATTCATGCTAAATATTTAAGAGATCACACACAAGATAGAGAAAGAAAACGTAATATACTTAGAGTTATAGAAATGTACGATAAACTAGGAGAAGAAAAAAAAGTAAAAAAAGAATTAAGAAGGCTAAAAGAAGGATATTTAAAAGCCAACATATTAATAATAAATAACAACATAGATAAACCAGTAGCAGAAAGGTTAAAGAAGCTAGATAAGTATAATTATTTAATTGAGAACAAGTCAGATGATTTAATTTTCATAAAAACAAAGCTATCACTACTTGTTGAGGAAAATGAAAATAAAAAAATAAAAAAATATATTGATGAAGTTATAAAAAATAAAGAACAGTATATATATGACCCTGAATTAAAGAAGCTAATAATTTTGACATTATATTTCATTTTAAATGACAAAAAAGATATAATTAAACTATCAGAGAAATATAAAACCGCTGACAAAACAACATTAATATATGAATCATTAATTAAAATTGAACAAAATATTGAAATACCAGATGAAATATATAAAAGCATAGACCCAGACTTAAAACTAATAAAACTAAACAATTATATACACAAAGATTTAAAGAGTAAATCAATACAAACATTCCAAGAAACAATTAACTCAAAGGTTGTGTCAAAAGAATACCCAATAACAATAAAAAACATAAAATTAAGTTCTAATTTTAAAGGAAAAGAAATAAATAGTAATAAATTAATAAGCATAATAATGACTAATTATGGGTATTCTGATTATGTAGAAGTATCAATAAAATCCATATTAGAACAATCTTATAGCAACTTTGAACTTATTATCATTGATGATAAATCAGACAGCTTAAGTTATTACAAGTTAAATAGCCTTATAGAAAGAATAAATGACCCAAGAATCACCCTAATTCAATCAAAAGAAAATGGAGGAACCTATAAATCCAAAAATATAGGAATGTCAATAGCAAAGGGGGAACTTATTACATTTCAAGACTCCGATGACTACTCACATCCAGATCGATTAGTTATACAGAAAAATAATATTGAAGAAAATAATAAAATAGCAAACACTGTAAAATGTTTCAGGTTAACACAAAAAGGAACTGCATATTTTTATCGTTCAGGCGCAATAAAAAAAGCTCCTATCTCATTAATGATTAAAAGAAAGGTATTTAATGAACTTGGCTACTTCAATAGTGTTAGAGTTGGTTCAGATAGTGAGTATTTAAGCCGAATAAAATTAGTTTATGGGAATGACGCAATAATTAATTTAGATTACATAGGTTATTTTGCTAGTTATCAACTTACGTCATTAACAAGTTTAGGTAAAACTAGTTTACACCCTGTACTTGGTATTACTGGAATAAGAGCTAAATATAAAAAAACTTACTTAAAATGGCATGCTGAAATACGTCAAGGTAGAACTCCATATCTACCCAGAAATATAGAGATATCCATATAAAACCATACTAGAGTCTTGAACTATCAAGCTAACATCAACCCATTATGAAACTCTCTTTTATTATTCCCTATGGAATGCGTTCGTTTGACAAACAACACCAGCGACTTTTGTCGCTGGTGAGCACATTAGTATCACTCAATGACTGTGAAATTATTATTCATGATATGAGTGTTGATAGTGCGCATCAAAGATTAACTGATTCAGGCTTAATGGCGAATGCTAAGGTAACTTACATGCATGAGCCTTTGCTATTCGGCGATGTCTTTTCACCCGCTTATGCCAGAAATCAAGGGGTGAAACATTCAAAAGGTGAATACTTGTTTTTTATGGATGTGGACTTAACCGCCGACATCACTTTTTTACAAAGCCTCATTGGTAGAGCCAACAAGCTTAAACAAATAAGCACTAAAGCCTTTGAAATGTTTCCTTGTTTTTATTTAACTCAGAATGCCAGCCTCAATCAGAACAAAAACAATTTTAGTCCTAGTAATTACTTATTAAGTTATATGCAAGGCGAAAATTCCATCATTGAAGGTATCGCTCTGGCATCAAGCTGCTTACTCGTTAATAAAAATTGGTTTAATCGATTAGGTGGGTTTGATGAATCTTTTATCGGTCATGGAGGAGAAGATCTTTTTCTCATTTGTCAATTAGCATATCATTTTCCATTGGCTCCTTTGCCATCAGACTTTAAAAATAATACGAAAACATTACATCCAGCGAATTACAAAGGATTTAGGCGCTATTTAAGTGTATATGCACTAGAACATCTTTTTGAACAGCGCTTTTTCTTACATTCTTGGCACCCAAGACCCCTCACTCACAACTATTATCGTAGACGAAAATATAATGACTTATACCTGATGAAAAAAATTCAAGATTTACTCACCAATCAGCCTGAAAAACTGGGTAATACATACACCAACCTTGTTGACAATAGCTTTAACATTGAACACCAATACGAAGCATGGTTAGTACAAAAACAAGAAGAGTACCACTGGCATTACCCCCAATATAGTGGGTTATTTCAATGGAAAGCAAAGCAAAAAATTAAACGTCCATTATGGCGAAAAATAAGAAAACTTTATGTCAACCCTCGTTTATTTACTAAAGACCTGATTGATAAACACAAAAAACCATTCAAACAAAACCAATGAAAATAAAAAACCTTGTAATAAAAAGTGTTAAGCTCAATCAAGCAAATAATGATAGAACTTATTCTGAACTTTTTTAGATTAAATACACTGCATGAACAAAAAACTAACAATCCAAGTTCTATTTGCTGCTGCCTGATTTATTATATTCAACGTTATACCCACAATATTTTAATCCAGACTCTACAAAGCCGTCGACTCTGGATAATTTGTTAGATTATTTATCTAATAAAATGAAAAATAATAAAATTTAATTTTCTTATACTCTTTTTTACATTAGGAAAGCGAAAAGTAGTTAACACTTACTGTCAAGTTTAAAGTACACTAATACTTTTGGCTAGTTAGACTAATGTTTTTGGGCAAGTATTGAATAACTTTCAATAAATAAAAAAAACAAATACTTATATGATTTTAATAATCAAAAATTAGCACGTAGCAATAGAAATCCTTATCGACGAAAAGAACACTAACATGCAGTATAAAATTGTTATTCCGGCTCGGTTCGCGTCGACGCGTTTACCGGGTAAACCTTTAATGAAAATAGCGGGTAAGCCTATGATTTGGCATACCTATCAACGTGCTATGGAAACACTTATTGGCAATAAAAACATTGTTATTGCCACAGATCATACAGAAACAGGGCAAATTGCCACAGACTTTGGTGCCAATGTGGTCATGACATCCAGTGAACATGAGTCAGGCACATCACGGCTGGCAGAAGTCGCTAGGCGTTTAAACTGGGCTGAAGACACTATCGTGGTCAATCTACAAGGCGACGAGCCTTTATTAGAACCTGAACTGATAGAATTAACAGCAAAAACTTTAGCCAACCACCCCAAAGCGGGTATGGCAACTTTAGGCTGCCAAATAAAACACCAAGAAGATCTGCTTAATCCCAATTGTGTCAAAGTAGTGTGTGACCGCAATGGCAAAGCGATTTATTTTTCGCGCTCAGCCATTCCCTTTGCACGAGATGGTTTTGAACAGGCCGATTTTAATACGCCCAGTAATCCGTGGCTGCGCCATATTGGCATGTATGCCTATCGTGTTTCAGCCTTATACCAATATCAGTCTTGGCCAAGTTCGACCCTTGAAGAATTAGAAAAGCTAGAGCAGCTAAGAGCCATTTTTAATGATGTACATATTCAAGTAGCCTTGATTGATAAAGCCCCAAGACATGGGGTGGACACTTATGATGATTTAGAAAAAGTGCGCAGTATCGTCAATGAAAACTATGTATAAAAATAACCAGTTATAAGAAAACGAATTAGAAGAGAAGAAGAGAAGAAGAAGAGAAGAAGAAAGAGTCTAAAAAGGATCTTCAATAGAAGAAGCTGCAGCGCTCTCTGACAGTACGCATCTCAAACCTCCGTGCAGATCCACGTTGCACGGGGATTTTTTCACATTAGACTCACATTTAAGACCAAATAATAGAGCACATTAAAGACCAGCTCACAGAACAGTCCCGATAACAGACTCGTACACAGACTCGATCACAGACGCGCGGTTAAATAAGTGCCTATCTGCTCCATTAAATGATTAAGCTTATCGTCACTCATTTGCTGACCGCAAGTATTTCCCCAAATGGGTTTAGGCCAAATGCCATCTTGATAAAAACGCGCCACATGATGCACATGCAATTGCGACACAATATTGCCTATTGCGGCCACATTGATTTTATCGGCGTTAAATTCCACTTTTAACATTTCACCAATCAAAGAGGACTCTTGTAATAACTGCTGTTGCTCTTTTGGCGTTAATTGAAAAAGTTCTGTTTTATTGTCGACTCTTGGCACTAAAATCAGCCAAGGCCCTATGTCTTCCTTACTGAGCAGAACATCGCACAAAGGCAAACTGATAATTTTTATTGTCTCTTTTGCAAGCTGTTTATCTAATTCAAAGGCCATAAAACCATCACACTTATAAATTCTTAATTGTAACCTACTCTAAAGAAAAAAATAACTCAATTACATTGACACAACAACAGAGTTATTGCATGTTCGACACAGACTCAAAGTTGAACACTCTTTAATCAAGTCGCCCTTCATTAATTCAGTACCTTTAATATGCTTAAAGACGCGACAAACCACTTTCAGTAACCAATAGCGAGTACCAGTAGCCGATTTTATGACTCTATATACCACATCAGCGGGCATTTTAGCGAGAAAGGCCAATATTAAAGCCTGTCTAAACCAAGACATTCAGCGGCTTTCTAAACATAATCACCATCAATTGCACCCTGGATCTGACACCCTTGTCGGCTGGGGGGTCAAACCTAATGCCCTCAAACTCAAAGCCCTTGCCAATACGCTTTCTTGTGCCTTTATGCACCTAGAAGATGGCTTTATTGGCTACGCGGGCCACCCTAATAATCAAGGGCAAGCCGTGTCTATGATAGCCGATAAAATCGGTATTTATTATGATGCTAGGCAGCCTTCCACTTTAGAGCAATTAATCAATACTCCTTGTAATGAAGCCACTTTAGTTCGCGCTCAAAAACTCGCAGCCAGCTTCATTGAACACGGGATCACTAAATATAATTGTTATACCCAATTCAATGCTCAACATCTATTGCCTTCATCGTTAATCAGAGCATTACAGAATCGAGAAATGGTACTGATTGTTGATCAAGTCAGTGGCGATCAATCCATTGAAGGGGCATTGGCCTGTCCCGCCGATTTTCATCGTATGCTTGAAAAAGCAGGCCTGCTTTACCCTAATAGTCAATTGGTCATTAGAACACATCCAGATACACGCTTAGGCCGTAAATCCGGCGTTTTGGCCAACAAGGTGGCACAAGTATTACCCGAACATTTAAAAAACCGCGTCATTTTAGAAAGCCAGTCTTGTCATCCTCATGCGCTTATTCGCCACGCTCAAGCAGTATTTACTGTCTCTTCGCAAATGGGATTTGAAGCCTTGTTATTAGGTAAGCCAGTGCACTGTTTTGGCATGCCCTTTTATGCAGGATGGGGACTCACTCAAGATGATAAAGAGTGCGAACGAAGACAATCGGTTTCCCTTAATCAATTAGTCGCTGCGAGCTTAATTCAATACCCTTTGTACTTTGATCCCATCACTCTTAAACCTTCGACGCCGGAAAATGCCATCGCATTAATTGCTCAACAAAATAAAACAGAAATTAGATACAACACACTCTATTTATTAGGCTTTTCATTTTGGAAACGGGCTTTTCTTTTAGAGTTTTGTCAAAAGCTTAGTAACCAAGTCAAATTTATTAAAAAAATGCCAAAGCACATCAATCCTAATGACAGAATTGTCGTTTGGGGCAACAAATACCCCGAACTCACTCAGGCCATTCGCATTGAAGATGGCTTTATTCGCTCCAGTGGCTTAGGTTCCAATTTAGCCAGACCTTCGTCGCTTATCATCGATCCCTTAGGCATGTATTTTAATGCACAAGTGAACAACACCTTAAGAGAAAAACTCAATCATATTGACATCGATGATGACATGTATCGCCGAGGGCAAACCTTAATCAAGTTACTGGTGGATAACGACATCAATAAATATAATCTCACCGGAAGCAACCCATTCACCTTAAAAGATTTGAATATTCCTTCCCGCGGTCAGCAAAAGCCTTTACTCGTGGTAGGGCAAGTGGATGGCGATGCCTCTATTATTACCGGTAGCTTACAAATCACCAGTAATGAAGCCTTATTATGGGCCGTGAGAAACGATAACCCAGATGCCTTTATTATCTATAAACCCCATCCCGATGTTGTTGCAGGAAATCGCAAAGGACAAATATCTAAAGCCTGCATGGAAACTTGCGTCGATGCTCATGTAACCGACATGAGCTTAACGGCACTTTACCCTCATATTAATGCTTTACACACTATGACGTCATTAAGCGGTTTTGAAGCCCTACTGAGAAATGTTCCTGTGGTGACTTGGGGGCAACCTTTTTATTCTGGCTGGGGACTCACACAAGATAAATATCCTGCAAATGATAGGCGGCGCACACTTAGCTTGCCCATTTTAGTGTATATTTGTGTCGCTTTATACCCTATCTATATTGATTGGGAAACACGATTACGGATCACTCCAGAGCAATTGATTGCCAAAATGGCTGACAACAAAGTCAATGTAAAAAGCCAGCAATCTTATTGGCGACGTTGGCAACTCAAACTGTCATATTTAATTGAAACACTAAAAGCGTGTTGAGTATTGCACTTATTATATGAATTTAGGTTGAGTTTGCGCATCACCCAGCGCTCATAACGAGAACATAGGATGTTATGAAAATTTTGTTGTTACAAGGCCCTTTGGGCTCATTTTTCCAAACCTTGGGAAATCAACTCCTTCAGCAACAGCATCAAGTGTATAAGATTGATTTTAATGGCGGCGATCAATCTTGGCCCATAGATGGTCATAATCAAGCCTTTATCGGACAAAGGCACGAATGGTCTAGCTATTTGAAACACCACCTAAGCTTATGGTCTATTGATGCTGTAATTTGTTTTGGCGACTGCCGCTTTTACCATAAACAGGCTGCCAGTATCTGCCAGCAACTGAATGTGACTTTTTGGGTATTAGAAGAAGGCTACATCAGGCCCGACTTTATCACTTTAGAGCCCCAAGGCGTAAATGCCTTCAGCCCCCTTTTTACTAAGATTCGACAAATCTGTGAACAAAGCATTCCTCTTGCTGAAAGCTGTGAGCAAAATAATATCGCAATCGGCCCCACCTTTTCACAACGGGCTTATTTCGCTTCTCGTTACCATATTTTACGTACCCTCAAAGCCAAGCAGTTTAGCCACTACCACAATCATCGCCCCTGGAATGTATATCAAGAGGCCTTAAGTTGGGTTAAAGGAGGCGCAATCAAATTGTTACGTAAAGGCCCAGATAAACAGTTAATGCAAAGTTTACGGCAAACATCGGCCAAACTGTTTTTTGTTCCTCTGCAGGTAAGTGAAGACTTTCAAATTAGGCAGCATTCCGATCTCAGCAGCGTCACAGATATGATCAATCGTGTGATGCATTCCTTTAGCCGATATGCGCCACACAATAGCCAACTCATCTTTAAACATCACCCCATGGACAGAGGATTTGTCAGCTACAAAAAGCAGATCAATAGCCTAATAGAAAAATATCGACTCCACGGGCGAGTACACTACGCCTATGAATTACCTCTGCCCCCCCTGTACCCACTGTTAACTGGGGTCATCACTATTAATAGTACGGTTGGACTATCGGCATTACACCATAGTGTACCCACCTGCTGTTTGGGCAGAGCCTTGTATAATCTAAAGGGCTTAACCCATCAGTCAGGGCTCGATAGCTTTTGGACAGATCCCAGCCCAGTATTAGAGCACTTATATCAAGCGTTACATCAAGTATTGCGTCATCGCACTCAACTCAATGGCAGCTTTTTTAAACACCAAACCATGACGGCAAACAAAATCATCAAACATATTCAAGCCCATCATCCACATGACTTTTTGACTCTGACTCAGCCAAAACCTGCTGCTTTAATGAAACTCGCTTAAATCAAACACGACTTTTTAATAGAAAAGTCAAACCGACCCATTTGAATTATTTATCAGTTACCTTTAATATCAATTTAATCTATTTAACCAGTAAAAAAGGCCTATGGAAATTTATATTTCCATAGGCCTTTTTATTACGCCATTATAATTAGTAAAAACAAAATCAATAAACAAATAAAATATACAAACTCAAAAAAACATTTATTCTGATCTGAATCTTACTTTTAAAAACAAAAATAGACTTTATCAATACAAGTTGATATGTTTTTATCAAAAATAATGGTACCGTTACATATAAATGCAATATTTGTAATTTACTATCAGCTTATGAACAGCATTAAGATGTTTTGAAACAAATTTGATATTGAGACTTGATAGACATAAGCACTAGTTTAAAACAGGTGTAATAAACCAGTGCGTTGAACCAATGCGATGAACAAGTGCAATAAACAAGTGCTTAAAAATTATATAAAACTGTGATGCCATCTAATAGAACATTAAAAAATGAATAATTCTTCCCTCACTTTGTATTCGGGAGACAAACAGGCCATAGACACAATAGAATTAATCATTACATATCAATAAGTAACAGCATTCTAGAAGCTAAAATCTAGTGCGGTAGCTATGTTCAAAAATAAAATCATCAATAAAACATCACATTAGATAATATTTTGTCCCCACCAATAAAGTCCAAAAGTAAAAATAAAAAGCTATCAGTAAAAAGCAATCAATAAAAAACAATCGCACTAGCTCCATTGAATTAATACAAAGGTTCAGTTATTCAAATACAGTAAAAATGAATACAGTAAAAATGAATAGAGTAAAAGTTTAGAACATAAAAACTAAAAGTGAGAGAAATTAAAAAAAAATTATTTCGAGTTAAATCATTCTTGAGGGGGAAATCATGCAAAATCTTATACAAGCTGAGACCATATCAGTCATAGGCTTAGGTTATATAGGCTTACCCACAGCAGCTGTGATTGCCAGTAATGGCATTCGTGTTAAAGGTATTGATGTTAATCAAAATGCGGTAAACATCATAAACCAAGGTCAAATTCATATTGTTGAACCTGGGCTTGAAACTGTCGTCAAACAAGCAGTAAAAGAAGGGTACTTAACCGCGCATACGAAAGCGCAAGCCGCAGACGCCTTTTTAATTGCCGTGCCCACTCCCTTTATTGGCGATGAACACCAACCGGATTTAAGCTATATTCAAGCTGCCACTACTGCAATCGCCCCTCAACTGCAAAAAGGAAACTTAGTGGTATTAGAATCCACTTCTCCTGTGGGAGCCACTGAACAAATGGCCCACTGGCTACAAGCTGCCAGATCCGATTTAAGCTTTCCTCATACGGTGAATTCAGGCGAAACCCCTGACATTTTTATTGCTCACTGCCCTGAACGCGTTCTGCCCGGTCAAGTACTACGGGAATTAGTCGAAAATGATCGCATCATAGGCGGCATGGATAACGCCAGTACTAAAGCGGCTATTGCCCTTTACCAGCAATTTGTTCATAAAGGCCGTTGCATCGCCACTAATGCACGCACTGCAGAAATGGCTAAGCTCACCGAAAATGCCAGCCGAGATGCACAAATCGCCTTCGCCAATGAACTCTCTATGATTTGCGATAAACAAAATATCAATGTGTGGGAACTCATTGAGCTGGCAAATTTGCATCCTAGAGTGAATATTTTGCAACCGAGTGCCGGTGTAGGGGGCCATTGCATCGCAGTGGATCCTTGGTTTATTGTTAATCAAAATCCAATGGAGGCCCAACTCATACATCAGGCACGAAAAACCAATGAAGCTAAGCCCCAATGGATCATCAATAAAATTGAAGCGGCCGTCGCCCATATTCAAAAGCCCACTATCGCTTGCTTAGGCCTTTCATTCAAACCCGATATTGATGACTTACGTGAAAGCCCAGCACTCAACATCACACAAGCCTTAGCGCTTAAAGGACATAATATTCTGGCGGTTGAACCCCATATTCAAGCCTTACCGGAAAAATTCAATACCCTTGAAAACATGCAACTCACAAGCCTTGATGCCGCCATCAAACAGGCCGATATCATTGCCATTCTTGTCAAACACAAAGCCTTTATTCGTTATGCCTTTGAGCAGAGCAATGTGCTTGATTTTGTAAATGCTTGATCATCATTAATCAATTTATAAAGTTAGGAAAAACTGTTATGGTAAATAAAGAAATAATTATCTCATCTGATAATGTTGAGAACATTAATTCTTTCATTAATGGTTGGATTACCTTTAATGGGATGTATATTTCTTCGTCAAAGGTTTTAGATATGTACTATCGAATGGGAGGAGAAATACCCAGTCATAGTGAAGGTCGATATACTATCTGTAAAAGAAGTGGTAAATTTATTGAGTTATATTCAGATCCAATGGGGCAAGACCTATTGTTTTATTATATATCAGAATCATACTGGGTTATATCTAACTCTTATAATCTTATTATAAAAAACCTGAAAAAAAAAAGCATAAAATTAACTTTATCAATATCTTCAAGTCAGGCATTTTTTCTACCAGGAGGCCATGGGAACCAATTAATATCAAATTCAACGTTATGCCAAGAGGTTAATATATTAGGGATAGATAATAAACTACATATAGATTTAAAAACAAAAAAAATTAAAATTATTGATTGTAATCATCAATACAAATCAACAACTCCTCAATCAGATGAAGGAATATCAATAATAAACCAATGGCTTTCTATTTGGATATCATTCATAAAGTCAGCAGTAGAAAATAATGAGAATATAAATGTAGATATTACTGGCGGAAGAGATAGCCGCATTATCTTAGCTCTGATTATTGCGTCAAAAGTAGATTTAAATAAAATAAACTTCATATCAAATAAAAACTGCATTGATGATTTCAAAGTCGCTAAAGAATTATCAAAAGAGTTTAATTTTAAATTAAATAAAAATATCAACAAAGTTAAATATTATAATATACCTTCTGCTGAAAAATATTCACTATGGAAAAATGGTTCAATGGGCGTGTATACACCCGTGTATTTCCCAGCAAAAAAATCTTTAAATACAGAATTTCACTTTCATGGTGGTGGAGGTGAGTTACATAGAAAAGTATATAATCGTACACCTAATGAACAATGTGTATATTGGAGAAAATGTAACAAAAATATAAAATTCACTGATCAATTTGAATTAATTGAAAGTGAATTTAAAAAAGGAATAAAAGATACTGGAAGTCATATGAATGATAGTTATGGGCTTGACAAACATTATTTCAATTTCCGAAATAGGCATCACTTTGGACGCACATGGTATAAAGATATAGGAAAAACCACTTTGACGCCATTAAGCTCAAGGCTATTATATAGTTTAAAAATTAATGATCTAGATTCAGAAGTAGATGATGATTTTTTAATTGCTATTATTTTAATGTATGCTTCAAAGAAATTACTAACTATGCCTTTTGATAAAGTTGAAAAGTCAATTTCTTCAAATGCAATAAAACAAGCAAGTATGTACATAAAAAACTTACACTTAAATATCGAAAAAGTTCAATTCTATGACGATTATGATGTAATCGAAAAAGATTGTGTACAACAATCATTCGAAGCACCAAAAGTAGTAAGGTCAATCATGGAAAAAGAGCTGCAATCAGAAATGACAAAAGAATTATATTGCTCATATTTTTCTCAAGAAAGTTATTCCGATGCACTTAATGATATTAGTAATGAAAATATTTCTATAAAAGAATCCTGTAAAAAAGCTTCATTTGTACTATCAATAAGTGAAACATTAATGGATTAATAATATGATTATGAAAAAGATCACAATACGAAAAAAAACCATTGGTTATAAAAAAGTAAAACGTAAAGTATTATTATGGTCCATTATTAGATTAGATGCTGAGAAATTAGGTTTAAAAAAAGTTAATAACAATTATTGGCATGCAAAAGATCTTTACCAAGCATTAATATCAATAAATAGAGAAAAACCTAAATTAGTTGATAAATACGGAAAAAAATACCTCTTATATGGTGGAAATGCAACTGACACCATTGATATCATAAAAAAACATGGTATAAAATTTTCAGTATCTGGTTTTTTTAAACACTTAAAAAAGTATGGAATAAATAATACATTAGATGTTTACTCTATTGAATTACTTTCTAAAGAATATAATGGAGTTAACATTTCAAAATCAATTTATACAGAAATAGTAAAAAGAAATGTTTCACTCGCTCTTCCTTATGGTATATTTTCAGCAATTAAGCTTAACAATGAAAAATTAAAAAAACATGTAACTAAAAGATTGGAAAGAATATCTAATCAATTTGATGTAACTGAAATATTTGTTGATTCATTTAAATATATAGATAACAAAGAAGTAATTAATAACTTCATTGAACCTATCATTTTATATGGTGACGATAAATTCATAGAAAAAACAATCAGAATTAATTTAGAAGAATTAAATATTGAGCTAACATCCAACCTATTAATTTCAAAAGGAGTAACAAATGAAACATATAATATTACTAGAAAAATAGCAGCAATTTTTTGGGCAAATAATAATTTCAAACACACATATAAATTATATGCCAAACTATTACCGATAAAATATGAGACTATATTGGCCGAGCGCTATGTCATCACCGCCATTGAAACCAATAATGAGCCCGATGCTCAATTGCCTTTCATTCATGAAATAAAAACAGGTTATGATAATATTATGAAAAGCCCGCTGAGCTTTTTCAATAAGAGCTGGGCTGAAAAATATCCAAATATGACCAAAAAAGCCATTGATTATTATGCGCTAAAAGGGGATTTAATCGCAGCGGTAACACTCTGCCATCAGCTGAATGTCGAACACCCTAAAGTCGCTCATTGGCAAGCCTGGATTGATATTGCCAACAATGGATTAACGCTTCCAAGTCCTGATAAAATTAAAAAAGCCTATAATCAAAATATCGCCTATTTATTATATAACAGCTTACCCGTCCACTCTGGCGGCTACGCTTCTCGCTCCCATGGGATCATATCAAACTTAATGTCATTAGGTATTAACCCTTATGTTATCACCAGACTTGGTTATCCATATGATTTAAAGCAATTTAAAAACAAACAGCCACTCAATGAAGAATATTACAAAGGCATTGTCTATCACAGATCCCTAGACGGGCCAGGTTTAAATTATGTGCCCATCAATGAATATTTAACCCATTATAAAAATGCCATTAAACAAAAGCTCATCGAAAACCAAACCAGTATTATTCATGCTGCCTCTAACCATATTAATGGTATCACAGCGGTGTTAGCCGGGCGGGAATTAGGAATCAACAGCATCTATGAAGTGAGAGGCTTATGGGAAATTACTCGTATATCCCGTGAGCCAGAGTGGGCGAACACTCTAGAGTTTGAAGCTTATCAATATTTAGAAACGCTAGCGTGTAAAGAAGCCGATACAGTGATCACTATTACTCAAGCCCTTAAAAATGAGCTCATTAAACGGGATATTCCCGCAGAGAAAATTCACGTGATCCCTAACGGGGTCGATACTAATACTTTCATGCCTCTTCCTCTAAATACTCACTTAAAATCAGAACTGAATATTCCTATAGACAATGTTGTCATCGGCTATGTGGGCTCCATTGTGGATTATGAGGGACTGGATTTACTGGTTGAGTCCATTCAAATCATGATAAAGAATAATATCACAGGCTTTACTGTACTCATCATAGGCGACGGAGCGGCGTTACTCGAATTAAAACAGCAAGTCACCGATGCTCAACTCAATGATTATTTTATCTTTACTGGCCGAGTGGCCCACAATAAGGTCCCTGATTATTACTCTATCATAGATATTTGCCCCTTTCCGAGGCGAGGCGTACCTGTGTGTGAGCTTGTCTCTCCCCTTAAGCCCTTTGAGGCCATGGCCATGGGCAAAGTCATTATTGGCTCGTCGGTACAAGCCATTGCAGAGTTTATTTTTGAAGGAGAAAATGGCTTAGTGCATGAAAAAGATGATGCCGTCGATCTGGCTGATAAGCTCACCATGAGTATCTGTGATAAAGCACTACGAGAAACACTCAAGGCCACTAGCCGTAAATGGGTGATTGAGAATCGAGATTGGGCGGTACTCGCGTCCAAAGTGAATAGGATTTATTTAAATTCAAATACTCAATCACAAGTTAGTCCAGAGCCATTGATATCATGCGCCTAACTCACGCTAGCAACAAAAAGCAAATTTTCTCCTTTAAAAAAAGCATACTGGCTAAATGGTATGACTTTAGCCTCATGCTTTTTATTAGGAAAAGAAAATCATTACTTAAGTATTATGGCCAATCTATGCAAAAAGGACGGCTTAGTTTGGCCTATTCGCTATTATTAAAAATCAAACATAAAACAAAACAAGATCAAAAGCGCATTAACCGATTATTCCATTGCTTGCAATGTTTGCGTACGCATGTAGACACACAGCAACATATTAAGGCTCAGCCTTTAGCTGGCCACCAGCAATATAAAAATATCTTGCTGGTCGTCCATAATAGTTTGCCCTATGACAGTGCTGGCTATGCTCATAGAACCTTACATGAAGCGAAAGCTTATCAGGCTATGGGGTATCGGGTCATCATAGCCACGCGACTGGGTTACCCATGGGATTTGGCCAAACATCGAGGTTTACCCCAAAAACGTCGTCAATGGGTCGATGGCGTTGAGATCATCAGCCTGACGGGAACACGACAATATAAAGTGGATAGTGATATCAAATACGCCCTACAATATGCGCAAAAGTTGGCTGATATTATTGCCCAGCGGCAAATTCATGTACTGCAAGCCTCATCTAATTATATCAATGGCCTTGCCGCGTATTTTGCAGCGAGAAAATGCCGTATTCCCTTTATTTATGAAGCAAGGGGCATGTGGCATGTCACAGGAGGCAGTCAATCCAATCAATTTAAAACCAGTGAGCAGTTTAAGTACGAAGAGCATATGGAGCGTTTGGTATTAAAGCATGCCAGTGCCAATATTTTTATCACAAAATATATGAAAAACCGTTATCACTATCATGCTGACATTTCCAGTGTGGTGTTAAACAACTGCGTGAATATCAAAACACTCAAACTATCTCCTTCAATGCAAGCACATCGACAAGGCTCGACCTTTAAATTGCTTTATGCCGGTAGCTTAGTATTTTATGAGGGCCTTGAAGGATTAATGAATACTGTGAGCGCATTAAAAACACACAAAGTCACATTGGATATTCTAGGGGATGGGCCGCTTAAAGGCGATATTGAAAAGCACATTGAAAAACATATTAAGGTACTTGACACACCGCGCATACGTTATCGTGGAAAGCTCACGCAAGATGCGCTAACAAAACAGTATTCCCAATACCATGGATGCGTAGTGCCACGGATTAATTGTGACGTTACTCAAATGGTACCGCCCCTCAAACCCCTAGAAGCACTAAGCCATGGCGTACCTGTGATAGTTTCATCTTTGCCCGCCTTGAAAGAGCAATTAAGCGGATTATCTTCTGTTCTTTATTTTCAGCCGAACAATTTGAGCTCCTTGAAGCAACAAATAATACATTTGATAACCCATCATAGTGACATTTTAAAACAAGTTAAAAATGACATCAGCCTCATAAGAAAAGAGAAAACATGGGAAATAGGCGTGACTCAAATCACTCAGCTCATACCATTAAGTGCTTCTTTAACGGCTGTCGGTGAATAATAAACAAACCCGATTTCCACTCAGGCCACCACTAAACTCAATAAACTCAATAAACTCAATAAACTCAATAAACTCAATAAACCCAATAAGCCCAATAAGCCCAATAAGCCCAATAAGCCCAATAAGCCCAATAAGCCCAATAAACTCAATAAACTCAATAAACCCAATAAACTCAATAAACTCAATAAACCCAATAAGCTCAATAAGCTCAATAAACTCAATAAACTCAATAAACTCAATAAGCACCCCATAAAAAGGGATAGCCATATGCCTTATCCACTTCATTCGGTAAAAGCGGAAAACTGTCATTCCAAAAAGCGTACTAGCCTGACTATTATGTCTGATGTGATTTTTGCATTAACCATGCGAGAAATTAAAACACGCTTTGGCCATAACAGGTTAGGTTACTTTTGGGCCATCATGGAGCCCGTTGGCCAAGTTGCCATTTTAGGGCTTATTTTTTCACTGATGGGCCGTAATAGCGTCGCCAATATTCCGGTGGCCTTATTTTTATTTACCGCTATTTTACCTTTTAAGTTGTTTGGCAAATTACTCAATCAACTGAGCGCCGCCATTGATGCCAACAAAGGCTTATTAAGCTATCGGCAAGTCACCGCCATCGACCCTGTTATTACACGCATCCTTATTGAAGTCGCCACTTTCCTATTGGTCTATGTGTTTATCTTTAGTGTGATGGCTTGGCTAGGATTCACGGCATGGCCAAATAATCTACTGGGATTATTAACGGCAACCGCCTTACTTGTTGTTTTCACCGTTGGCTTAGGCCTACTTTTGTGCACATGCATGAGTTTTTGGAAAGATACCAAGAAAATAGTCAATATTATCACTCGGCCTTTATTCTTTATTTCGGGGATCTTCTTTTGTGCCACTATGATCCCGCCACAATATTGGTATTTATTTGACTGGAATCCTATTTTTCATGTTATCGAATTGAGTCGAGACAGTTTTTTCAGCGCTTATACTAGCCCTGTTGGGCAATGGTCTTATTTAAGTTTTTGCGCTCTCGTTAGCTTTAGTCTGGGCTTAGCCATTTTTCATCTATGCCGTCATAGGTTTATTGGCTCATGATATATTTTAAACAGTTAAGTAAGTTTTTTCGCACCAGAAAGGGTCGGCATTATGTGTTAAAAGACGTCAATTTAGCCCTGCCTACTAAAGACAATATCGCCATACTTGGCCCCAATGGTGTGGGAAAATCCACCCTGATCCGCCTATTAGGCGGCGCCGAGAATCCAAGTTCTGGCACCATTCACTCGCCGCTAAATATTTCTTGGCCTCTCGGGTTACAAGGCGGATTACAAGGCTCAATGAGCGCTAGAGAAAATGTGCGTTTTGTTGCCCGTATTCATGGTTACAAGAACACTCGCCCCATCGAGAACAAGGTGGAAGAGTTTGCCGAAATAGGTCAATTTTTTGATGAACCTGTAAAAAATTATTCCAGCGGCATGCGTTCTCGAATCACCTTTGGGCTCACTATGGCTTTTGACTTTGATTTCGATATTTTGCTCATCGATGAATTAGGGGCTGTCGGTGATGCCAATTTTAAAAAAAAGAGTGAGGCCTTACTCGCCCAAAAATATTCTCATACCAAACTCATTATGGTGAATCATTCACTCATTGAACTTAAACAACATTGCCAGACTGGATTAGTGATTAAAAATAAACAATTAATTTATTTTGATAGCCTGAGCGATGCCATTAAAGAGTATCAAATGACTTATGCCAAATAATCAAGCGACAAACTCACTCAAGGCAAACCCCAGTCCTTCGGTGGCATTAAGCCCGACTCAACGAAAATTGAGGAAATTGCGTCGAGATCCTAAATTATTTTTAGCCGACTCAAAAGCCTATATCAACACACGTAAGACCTTATATCAAACATGGGCAAAGCTAGGATCTTTTGCCCTGGTCATTGTCGCTTCCCTTGCCGTGATTATCTATTTCAGCGTCATTGCCTCACCACGATACGTGAGCCAAACCCAATTTATTGTTAAGCAAAGCAGTCATCATGAACAGCCTTTATTAGGATTAGCCTCATTGGGAAGCGCATCACCCAATATGCGCGATGCATTGATATTACAAGAATATATTCGTTCACCTGAAATGGCCTTAGCATTGGATGACAAACTCGCCCTTAAGTCTCACTACCAAAATAAAAAATGGGATCCAATAAGCCGCTTAAATCAAACCAGTACAAAAGAAGATTTTATTCAATATTATCAGAAGCATTTGTCGGTAAAGTATGATGATTTATCTGAGATCCTTACCGTAGAAATTCAAGGTTATACGCCTGAATATGCACTCAAGCTCACCCAAACCTTGCTGGCCATTAGTGAGCAATTTATTAATCAACTGGGTGAGAAAATGGCCGCACAACAAATGCAATACGCAAAAGAGGAAGTCACTAGAGCCTATAAACAGCTTAAGGCAGAGCAAATTAAACTCATCGATTTTCAAGATACGGCCAAGCTCTTTAATCCTGAGCAACAAAGCCACGCCTTACTCGATGCCATGAATCAACTTGCTTCACAAATTATGACTCAAGAAGCCGAGCTAAAATCTCTCAGTGCTTACATGCACAGCGATGCCAGTGAAATTGTGGCTAAACAATATCAAATTGAAGCCTTAGAGAAACAACTCGCACAAGAAAAACAAAAACTCATTCAACCTAACCAAACCTCACTCAATAAAGTGAATCTCACCTTTAAAGAAATTGAACTCAATACTCAGCTGGCAACGGATCTGTATCAATCTGCCTTAGCCAGTTTAGAGAAAACTCGCAGTGACGCGTTTAAAAAATTAAAGCATTTACTGGTGGTTGAACAACCTCGTATCGCCCAAGACAACACTTACCCTAAACGCCTTTACAACATCATCACTTGGTTTGTCGTATTACTACTGATTTACCTGATTGGAAAGCTGATCATTGCCATTGTTAAGGAGCACAGAGAATGAAGCGATTAGTTCAACTCATTATCATTATTGGGCTTTATGCCAGTGGCTCATCTCTTGCCTCTGTTGTGCTACAACAAGAAGCAACAGCTGAAAAAACCGCTAGCCTGTATGAGAGTCAAAACACACAACGTTATGGAAATTGGTTATTCGGTGGCGGGTTTAGCCAATATTCTTTTTCTGCCGTTGATCCTCACTATCAGCTCACTCAAGGTGACAACTTACTCATTCAAGTTTGGGGAGCCATTGATTATCAAGCTGAAGTCACAGTTGATCCCCAAGGCAACATTTTTATACCTAAAGTTGGCCCCATTAAAGTGCTTGGCGTGACCAATGCAAAACTCAATCAGGTCATATTCAATAGCGTCAAACGCGTCTATAAATCCAATGTTGAAGTTTATGCCTCATTGATGTCAAGCCAACAAGTGAAAGTCTTTCTTTCGGGAATGGTGAATCAACCCGGCCTTTATCAAGGTCAAAGTGCCGACAGTGTTTTACGTTTTATTGATCAAGCTGGGGGTATTCGAGAAGACATTGGCAGTTATCGCAATATTCAACTTAAACGCAATAACAAAACGCTTAAACAGATCGATTTATATGATTTTTTACAATTAGGCACGATTCCGTCGCTGCAATTTCAAGATGGGGATGTGATTTTTGTCGGGCCAAAACAAGGTGAGATCACCATAGAAGGTAACGTGGGCTTTAGTGGCCAATATGAATTAGCCACAAACTCGACACTAAAAGACATTCTTAACGCCGTTGTTGTGGATGAACAAGCCACACATGTTACCGTTATTGCAGCAGAACCGATCAGCACCACAGTGTCAAAGCTCAAATCTTCAGCCCAAGAAAATATCGGCAACCGCCCAGTGAATGCAAAACAATATACGCTAGATCAAGCTCAATATATTAAGGTTCCTCCAGGTGCCTTAGTTAAAGTCAGCTCTCAATTAAGACCAAACAGCATTAGCATTGATTTAATGGGCGAACATAACTCGGCGCAAGAAATGGTGCTTCCATGGGGGGCAAGTCTGGCGGATCTATTGGCTCATACACAATTTACATCCCTGTCAAATCAAGATGCGGTGCAGCTTTACCGTCATTCCGTCGCCAAAAGGCAATATGACATGTTACAAGCTTCATTATCCGCTCTAGAGCAAAATGTACTCACAAAACGCTCTGATACCACAGAAGCCGCCGAGCTGCGCCAAGCAGAAGCTGAAACCATTTTGAAATGGATAGAAAAAGCGCGTCAAGTCAAACCCAAAGGCCAAGTATTACTGGCCAATAAAAACGAGTTCAATCAAATAATTTTACAACAAGGCGATCGTATCGTTATTCCCGCAAAGCGAAATTTAGTCATGATCCATGGTGAAGTCATGTTTCCCACCGCCATTGCTTACAATCCCAAATGGGACATAGAAGCCTTTATTAATAAAGCCGGTGGCACCAATACTGATCTCGATGATATGAACATACTTGTCATGAAACCCAATGGCAGCTTTGTCAGTGCCAATGATCTATTGTCTGAAGAGGAGATTATTGGACCTGGCGATGAGATTTTTGTGATTTCTAAACCCGATGAAAAAGGCTTTCAGCTGGCAAAAGATATTACCCAAATCATTTTTCAAATCACAATGTCAGCTGCAGTGGTCTTAGCGATATGATAACCATTCAAAGCCGATAAGAAGCAAACTAAAAATAGCGGCAATTAAAACGGATGAGAAGAAAACTAAAAATAGCGGCGATTGTCGATGAAGCCACCTGTTTAGGCCTTCAAGAAGAAGCAGAGCTCATTCATTTAACCCCACTCAATTGGCGTTGGTGTATTAATGTTCATAAACCTGATCTATTATTTGTGGAGTCGGCTTGGAGAGGATTTAACGCTTCATGGCAAAAAAAAATAGTGGATTTAGACGCCAATGAGAACTCAAGTTTAAAAAAACTCACAGACTATTGCCATAAAAAATCCATTCCCACTATTTTTTGGAATAAAGAAGATCCTGTTCATTTCGACCGTTTTTCACAAGCCGCAATGTATTTTAATGCGCTTTATACAACAGATGCTAATTGCATTCCCAAATATAAAGCCCTTAATCATGAATTCAAGATGATTAATACGTTAATGTTTGCGGCGCAACCTAAATTACACGCGCCAAATCAACAGAATAAACGCTTACCTAGCATCGCTTTTTTAGGGGGCTTTTATGGCAAAGAACTGCCTAAAAGAAGTCAAGAACAAGGGCAAATATTACAGGCATTAAAGCAACATAATTTAATCATCTATGATCGTTTTTGGACCCCTCAGCAAGCATGTTGTTTTCCTCAATCACTCATAGATCATTGTCGCCCAGCTGTCTGTGAAAAAACGATTTATTCATTGTATAACCAATTTCAGCTGTATCTTAATTTTAATACTGTTCAGCATTCTCACACTATGTTGTCTAGACGCGTATTTGAATTGGCCGCCAGCGCTAGCCCTATGCTAAGCACACCTTCTTATGCAATAGAGGATATATTTGGCCCACACATCATTCAAATACAGCATACCGATCTCGTCAGCGGCCTTTACCAAGACTACATAAAAGACGAGAGCAAAAGATTAAAAGATGCAAAAATCATTCAAGAAATTGTGCTAGATCAACACACATGGCAACACAGAATAGCTCAAATTCGAATGGATATTGGTTTTATCTAGATATCCAATCGATGAATTAATCAATTTGGTTTAATACATAAGGAGATTGATATGGCAAGTGTAAAACGGATCTTAATGGTTTTTGGTACTCGGCCTGAAGCGATAAAAATGGCCCCCATAGTCAAAGCCTTTAAAACAAGAAAAGATGTGGACATAAAAGTCTGTGTCACAGGTCAGCACAGAGAAATGCTCGATCAAGTACTAGCCTTATTTGACATTGAACCAGACTATGATCTTAACATCATGAAGCCAGGGCAAGATCTTACCGATGTCACAACAGCAATTCTCCATGGATTAAAACCTATTTTTGCTCAGTTTAAACCCGATCGCATTTTAGTCCATGGTGACACCGCCACCTCTTTTGCCAGCACATTGTCTGCTTATTATCATAAAGTCGCCGTCGGTCATGTAGAAGCAGGATTGCGTACTGGTAATATTTACTCACCTTGGCCAGAAGAAGGTATGCGTATGCTCACAGGCAGCATAGCCGATCAGCATTACACACCGACAGTTGGCTCACTAAAGAATTTAATTTTAGAAAATATTACGCCAGATAGTATCTTTGTCACTGGTAACTCTGTCATCGATGCCCTATTGGATATCAATCAACATATTGATAATAATCCAGCGATGCAAAATCAACTGGCCCAGCAGTTTCCTTTCTTACAAACTGACAAAAAGCTTATTTTAGTCACAGGTCATAGACGTGAGAATCACGGAGAGGGTTTTGAACGTATTTGCAAAGCCCTTTCTATTTTGGCCACACGTGATGATGTGCAAATTGTTTATCCTGTGCACCTCAATCCTAACGTACAAGAACCCGTAAAAAGAAACCTATCGGGGTTTCATAACGTCTTTTTAATTGAGCCACAAGACTATCTCCCCTTTGTTTACTTAATGAAGAAAAGCTACCTTATTTTAACCGACTCAGGGGGGATACAAGAAGAAGCCCCCACCCTAGGTAAACCTGTCCTTTGCATGCGCGATACCACAGAGCGGCCAGCTGCTGTCAAAGCGGGGACCGTTCGTTTGGTAGGCACTTGCGATAAAACCATAGTGGAAGAAACCATTCGACTGCTCGATGACGACTTTGCCTATCAAGTCATGAGTCATGCCATTAACCCTTATGGAGATGGCCATACGAGCGAACGTATCGTCAATGCCGTTTTGGGCACCAATGGCGCACTCAGCTTACAAATCGATAAATCAAGCTTTGCAGCTTAACCACTAAATTTAACCATAGTGGCCTATTAACCTTAAAAATAGCATTGAGACTAAGCTGAATAAATAAGCTGAATAAATAAGCTGAATAATTAAGACAATAAACTAACAGCTGATGTCGTCTCATTATTTTTTAAATAAAATACATTCAAATTTTCAATTTCATATTTTAAGGTAAAGGATTACCAAAAAATGAATATCTCATTCATCATTCCTTATTCTCAGCGCTCATTTGAAAAAAATAACAGCAGATTACTCACAGTGATCAATGCGATTATTGATATACCAAAAACAGATATTATTATTTTTGACACGAGTGAGAAATCGGCGAATAATTTGCCTCACTCCAACAAGATTATTTATATTCACGCTCCATTTAAAGGGAAAGTCTATTCCCCTGCATTTGCAAGAAATCAAGCCGTTAAACTTTCTAAAAGTGATTATTTATTTTTCATTGACGTTGATTTGATTGTTCCTAACACATTACTGAATAACCTTGTCTCAATTGCAGAGTCATTAATGACTATAGGGATCTTTGCATTTGAGATGTATCCATGCTTTTACTTAACCAAAGAAGCTTCACTTAACACTAAAAATAATATCGATAAACAAAAGCAAATAGAATGCTTAGATTCCTTTATGAAAGGCAATAATGACATTGTAGAAAGTATTGCGCTTGTCACTAGCTGCTTACTCATAAACAGACAATGGTTTAAACAATTAAAAGGATTTGATGAAACCTTTATCGGCCATGGTGGTGAAGATTTAGAGCTCATTTGTCGGTTAACGTTACATTATCAAAAAGGTAATATTCCCATAGACTTCATATACGACAAGAAGACGATTCATCCCGCCAACTATGAAGGATTTAGGCGCTACTTAACTCAATACTCTCTGGAACATTTATTTGAATTAAACTTTTTTATTCACAGATGGCATCCTAGACCTTTAACCCATAAATATCACCGACAACGTAAAGTAAATGAAGCATTGCTACAAAAAAAACTTCAGACCTTACTCACAGAAAAATGCATCACAGTCGGCTCTGAGCAACCAGTTTCACTCAATAAAGGCTACCGAAACTGGATCCGATCATTGCAACGAGATTATAACTGGCCACTTAACACTTACCCAGGATTATTTCAATGGAAACGGGATGTTGTAATTAAAAGATATTTTTGGCGCAAATGCCGAAAACTCTATGTTAAACCAAGATTATTCTTTACCGATCTCATTAAAAAACAGCTAGATAAATTTTCTCAAAAAATCAATCCCTCTTAAAGGCACAAGTTATGCACTATAAAATCGTTATTCCCACTCGCATGACATCGACTCGATTACCCGGTAAAGCATTAGCCATCATTGAGGGTAAACCGCTTATATGGCATGTTTATCAAAGAGCGCTAGAAACAGGCATTAGCCCTAATAATATTTTTATTGCTACCGATAGTTTACAGATAAAAACCCAAGCAGAGCGCTTCAATGCACAAGTGGTCATGACATCCAGCAGTCACCCTTCAGGAACGGACAGAATTGCAGAAGTCGTGACAAAAATGAAATGGGAAAATGATACCGTTATTGTCAATTTACAAGGAGATGAACCTCTCATCCCCCCCTACGCCCTTAAGCGAGTAGCCAATAGTTTACTTCATCAATCATTAGCTGGCATGGCAACCCTCAGCACCTCATTTGGCTCAATTAAAGAAGCCCAAGATCCAAACTGTGTCAAAGTCATATGTGATGAATATCAACACGCCATTTACTTCTCTCGTGCATTGTTACCTTATCCAAGAGAAGGGATCACACTAAAGGATTGTCAAAATGAACAAACCCCTTTTAAACGCCACATAGGTGTCTATGCATATAGAGCCGAAACCATTAAAAAGTTGCATATTTTACCTAGCTGCCCATTGGAAAATTACGAAAGACTTGAACAATTAAGAGC
This sequence comes from uncultured Shewanella sp., assembly GCF_947495455.1. Taxonomy (GTDB): domain Bacteria; phylum Pseudomonadota; class Gammaproteobacteria; order Enterobacterales; family Shewanellaceae; genus Shewanella. The sequence goes on from NZ_CANLZC010000062.1 coordinate 33,924, forward strand.
CTTATACTTCGGCATCAAGATACGAGTCACAGAAATCAGCTCACCACCTGTACACGGTATTGATACGCCTGAGGACTTAATTCGAGTACGGCAATTATTTTCCAACCGAAACGCGATAACAATTTGAACGGGTTTTTATATGACTCAATTGTATTAGTTTCAAATTAACTTGCAATGTATCCCTCATAGCAGATCAATGAATGCTGATTAGCATTTGCCAACCAAACTGCCAACCTCCCTTATATTTCTCATTCTATGTTATCTCCCTTCTGTACTTCCTTTATCAAATACCGCTTTGAAGTGGTCAACTAATTCTGGCCACGGATTTATGTTCGCTCTTAAATAATTGTTCGGATCTGTTAGGTGTTAAA
>NZ_CANLZC010000063.1 GCF_947495455.1 uncultured Shewanella sp.
CTGTCTGTTAATGCAGGAGCAATTAACGACCTTGCCTACAGCATGTTGAATTCCCGCTGAAAGATCACTTATATAGTGGAATTGGTATAACTCTCTTACTTGTTATTTGAAGAGAGTTACATAGAGTGGAGTGGTCAAAGGAGTGGGTCAAAGCATTTTAATGACTGAGTGAATTCATTCCCATGCGCTGAGACCATTGAATAAGGTTGGCGACATTATGGGCATCCAGTTTTTGCATAAGATTCATTCTGTGAGTTTCTACTGTTTTTAAACTGATCACTAAGTTTTCTGCAATATCGCGATTACGTAAACCTTCACAAATTAACTTTAAGACTTGTTTTTCTCTTGGTGTTAACAAGGGGATATCACCATCTGATACGTCTTTAAGGGCTTCTACTTGTTTAGCGTTTAAACTGGGATCTAAAAATACTTTTCCCCTTGCGACGCACTTTATTGCGGCTAATAATGTATTTTTTGGACTGTTTTTGATGACATAGCCGTTTGCGCCGGCGTCTAATGCTTCTCTGGCACTTTTTTCGTCCACTGAGGCCGTTAATACAATAATCATCATTTCAGGCCATCGTTGCCTTAATTGCCTTATGACATCAATGCCCGACATACCTGGAAGTTTGAGATCGATAAAAATAAGATCGGGTTGAAGTTTTAAACAGTTATCATAAACACAGAGACCATTTTCAGCAAAACCGACAAATTCGAATTCTGGGTATGAAGAGAGAAAGCCTCTTAATCCATCAAAAATGAGTGAATGATCGTCAACAACGAAGAGCTTAGTTATATTTTTGTTTGTAAATGTCATAACTGTATCCTTACAACGTTACCAGTTGATGTGATGTTGTTGTTTAATATGTCGGAAGCTGAAATGTTATTTTAGCATGTAATGAAGAAGATTAAGTTATATTCATTGTGATAATTAAAGGCATTTAACTCCCTTTTTTGGCTCATGTCAAATCTATATCGAATAAGTTTTTTAATTGATTGATGACTTGTGAATAATACTTTAAATATGTGAAGTTAACTAATAAATTTACATCTTGTTAAACAATTTTATCTTATTTGTTGTTGTTTTTGTTTTTTCATCTTAAATGTGTATTTTATATTTTTTTTACTCTGTTATTTATTTGTAATTAAAGAGTAATAAAGTTTTAATTTATTTATCATTCATTATTTTTGCAAGTTAAGAAGGGTAATATTGTTAATTCTATAGCGTTAAGTGAATATGGGACTTATAAAAAACTGTTTATTACCTATTTTTTCTTTCGTTTTTACAGTGTCTTATTTTATAACAGTTCTGGATGCGCTAGAAACACTTTTAAACGTTTCAATTCATTTTGCGTAAAGTTTTCACTTAAATAAGCATCAAGCTTGTGTGTGATGACGTCTTGAGGAATGCCTTTGCTATTTTGTTCATCGATATAGTGTTGGTAATTAATGACTTTTTCTTTCCATTTTCGATTTTCCTCTTGTATTTTCTCTGCTCGTAATATCGTATCTGGATCCATATCGAGTGCGATGACATTAGTACTATCAATGTGTTTTGCGACTTTATTAGCATTTAAACTGGGTTGTAATGCATTGCGGTCTTTGTCATTGAGTTGATTAATGTGATGTTGGATTAATTCTGTTTTTTGTTCTTTGGTGAGGCTGGGATCTTGTCTAATACTAATGCGTTCTAAGGTTTGTTCTGCATATTGAGCATCTTGTTTAAAAAATGCATCTATTTCAAGATCACTAAAAAATTCAGTTTGTAACATATTGATTTGTTTTATAAAATTATGCATCGCATTTAAGTTTATTGTTTCACCTAATTCTGGACCTTGATGTTTTAGTTGAGCAATGGCTTGAGTGTAATCTTTGTATCGAGAAAAAAGATCAAATAATATTCTGTTTGCATCAAATGAAAGGTCGAATTCTTGGCTTAACGCTGTTAATGCACTCGTTGGAAAAGTCGTTAGATTGGATGTCTGTTGAAGGGTAAAAATAATGTCATCAAAGCGCGTGCGAAGGGCTCGATTGATGGTGAGTGGGCTGCCGTGGTGAGTGATCTCTAGTCCTTTATTATTTGAGAGAACTTGGCTATTAGCTTTTTCTATTGTCGAATGAAAGACCTGTTGACTGATGGGCGTATTCAAAGGCTCATCTGGTTTTAAGAATAAATGCCATAGGAAAAAACCTACAATCAATAAGGCTAATATGACTCTGTATTTATAGTCTCGAACTGATTGTAGGAAGCTCATATTATAATCCTAAACTTTTAAGATAGTTAACATGTTGACGATAGATATTCACGGGATTCGTTTCCCACCAGCTGACTAACCCAAAAAATTGATTAATCTCATCTAAATGGTTCATCTTATAATCGTCTTGAATGACTTTGCCTAAATGTGAACTGCAGCTAGAAACGAGTCCATCATTTTTTTCATTAAATAAGGTGCTTATCAATGACAATGCATAATCCCCAGCATCTAAAACATGAGTCATAGGATCGGCGCCAGACCATGAAAAATAGTGAACGCCATTGTTTGCGAGCATTTCGCCTTCACCGCAGTATTGCGTAGGCATGCCTTCTGGATAGAGGTTGTTAAACCTAATAGAGCCTTCAGTTGTCAGTGAATCAACCATTGCTAGACTATCTGCCGGTAAATCTCCAGCACCAGATAATCCGGCTATAACAATAGCGAGTGAATCAAATGCTTGTTCTATAATCCATTCTAGGCTGGAATCATAAGGAACCGCTCCTCTTGCGACATCGGCAAAGGTGCTGCCCCAGTTGACGCCGCCAACGGATGTGACTGAAGCAACAAGCTCTGGACTGACGCTAGCAACATAGCGTGCTGTTGGACCACCGTGACTATGGCCAATAATGTTAACTTTTTCACTACCAGTTAATGCGATGACACCTTGAATATAGGTTCTGAGTTGTTCGCCTCTGACTTCGGTAGTATTAGAAGGTGAAACCGATGCAATATAAACATCCGCTCCATTCTCCTTTAGTGCTTGAGGGATCCCATAAAAGTAATCTAATCCCCATATATCATCAAAGCCAAATAGTCCATGAACCATCACAATGGGATATTTAGTATCGGTGGTATGATTTCCTGCATAGCTTGCGCCAGTAAAACACAATAGTATTACTGAAATGACTTTCATCCATTTTTTCATGATATTCCCCAAAAATATCGTACTGCAGTTAATAAAAATAACGTTTTTGTCACAGTTTTGTAATTTATTTTTGTTATTATTACCAAATTGCAACTTATATATTAGTAAGACAAAATATATCAAGGGGCAATGTTTATTTTTATCTTTCAAAATTAAAGTCTTGAAAGGTACGCAGTGTTTTAAACAAGTGTTTTTTTTAAGTTATTGATTTTTTAGTTTTTAATCTTAAGTTTAAATTCAAGTGTGTTTTGATGATGGATCTCACTTAGGCCTTTAGTATGACATCTGGTCATACCAGAATGCTTGTAAAAAAGGGGAGGATCAGATTGATATTTGTGTTTCAAAATGAAAAGCCGAGTATAAGGGAGCCAGTGATTCAAGTGGTGAGCACTGGCTGAAAAGGGTTAATCAGTAGTGACAGCCACTTCATAAGATGAAAACTTTCTGATGTTAATGACGCCAGTATCAAAAAGTAAATATTGGCCTTTAATGCCTTGTAAAATACCACTTACCGTTGGATTTTTATCGAAGTTATGGGAGCTAATTTTTGTTGGTAAGCTTTCAATAGGAAAGGTAATTTTTTGACTTGCGACATCTAATGGCACAACGGCTTGTGGGCCGTGCACATCTATGATGTGCTGTAGTTGCGTTTTTATTTGTGGAATAAGGTGTTGTGCTTGCGCTTTAAGATCGAGATCTTTCGCATTACCTTTGAGCATAGTGCGCCAGTTGGTTTTATCAGCGATCATTTTTGCGAGTTCAATTTCCACTAAACCTGAAATGAAGCGGGTCGCTACTTTGAAAATAAGTAAACCTTGTGTCGCTCCTTGGTCTATCCAGCGAGTGGGAATTTGCGTGTGCCGAGTGATCCCGACTTTAAGGCCTGATGTATTAGAGAGATAAACATAATGTGAAGTCAAGCAGTTGGCTTCTCCCCAACTGGGTTCTCGACATGTACCTTGATCATAGTGACAGGTTTCAGGTTTCATAATGCACATGTCACAGCTAGCCAGTTTTTGCATACACACATAGCAATGGCCTTGGGAGTAACTTTTTTTCGTTTTTTTTCCGCAATGACTACAGAAAATATTGCCCGTATGATTGAGTGTGAGATGCTTTCCTATTAGCGGATTTAAATCAAGATATTGATCACCAACAGGAAGGTGATATTGCACAAGTTGATTGTCATCAAGCTCGGCAGACATTTTTTTTAGCGTTCCTAACATAACATTGTTCATTTATTATTTGGAATGAAGGGATATTTTATCATTAAAGGGAGAAGATGGAGGAAGATTATATGAGAAAGAAGGCATATTTGTTGTCATATGCCTTATGAAAGAAAGGCTATTCTTCTATTTTATCGAGCACGGCATCAATATCTATAGTCATAAAGCGCTTGGAAAGAAAGGCTACTCTTCTATTTTATCGAGCACGACATCAACACCTATGTCATAAAGCGCTTGCGATATCATAAAGTGCTTGGAAAGAAGGGCTATTCTTCTATTTTATCGAGCACGACATTAACATCTATGTCATAAAGCGCTTGGAAAGAAAGGCTATTCTTCTATTTTATCGAGCACGACATCATCACCTATGTCATAGAGCGCTTGGAAAGAAGGGCTACTCTTCTATTTTATCGAGCACAACATCATCACCTATGTCATAGAGCGCTTGGAAAGAAAGGCTACTCTTCTATTTTATCGAGCACGGCATCATCACCTATGTCATAGAGCGCTTGGAAAGAAAGGCTACTCTTCTATTTTATCGAGCACGACATCATCACCTATGTCATAAAGTGCTTGAGTGAGCTCTTCTTCTTGTTCATCTTTGATGCTGACTGTAAAGTCTGCTCGAAATAAGGCAATTCCAGTATGACTTGCGGTTTCGTATTGGCTGCTAAAACGTTCAATATTAATATTTAATGCATGTAGCTTATTTGAAATGTTTTGCACTAAGCCAATACGGTCATCAGCGACTAAGCGAAACTGTACTTGTTTCAGATCTGTTTCTAGTTTACTGGTTTGAGCGTGTGTCAGACTGAGGGTATCGATGGCCAATAAATCCTTGAGGAGATCATTCCAATGAGTTTGTGATAATTCTATCTGGAGTATCGCCGCGAAAATGCCATCGATAGAGCACATTTCGGAATCCAACCAATTACCACCATAGCGGCTTATTTTGTTTGCAATTTCTTCTATTAGTCCTTCTTTATCAGTGGCTTGCAATGTTATAAGATATCTTAACATTTTCATCTGGCTCCTTAATTATGCCCTGTAACAATAGTGTCATTTTTGCGTCATATAATGCAGCGCTCAGCATGTGTATTTGTTTCGCTCTGTTAGCTCTGTATTACTGTTAACATAGTCACCGAGATAATCCCAGTTAAAAGTTGACTGGTTATAATAAGAAATAGAGGTTTTTAATGGGAAATCAGTCTGCTTTAGCCACCAAAAATGTGTTGTTTGCACAGGGCAGTACTCGAAGAGCAATTAAGGATAGATTAACGCAAGTCAGTGTCACTATTGGTGGCACTATGGTGTTTGTCGCATTATTACTGATTTTTTTCTATTTATTATATGTGATTAAACCTATTTTTGATGGTGCGAATCTTGTGCCAGTGATTAGCCTTGATGAAGCAGATAACACACCAGCCCTTATGGTGGGCACGGATGAGCAAAATCAATTGCTATATCGTGTTTCTAAACAGGGTCGAGCGGACTTTTACAGCACGAAAACAGGGCTGTTAGTCAGTGAACAACAAGTGGCATTACCCCAAGGGGCTTTGGTCGTATCAAGTGCAACTTCGGTTGCCAGTAAGCAGCTGTTTGCCCTTGGCTTGAGTAATGGGCAGCTCATATTAGTCCGTGTGAATTTTAATGTCAGTTATCCAAATAATAAGAAAATCATTACACCTAAGCTGAGTTATCCTGCGGGGGAGCAGCCGCTCACGTTAGACCCACAAGGGGGGGCGATTGCTCATTTAGCCTTTGACTTTTCCGAAGATAAAATGAGTTTTGTTTATCAGGATGTAAAAGGAGGCTGGCATCTTATTCGTGAAGAAGGGGAAGAGAACATGCTGACGGAGGAGATTGAGTGGCGATCGACTCAAGCTATGTTACCTGATGCCCCTGTTAACGTGCAGCAAGAGTTGATGCTGCCGGATCAAAAACAGCTATTACTTCGCGCTAATAATAAACTGTTTGTTTATGATATTGATGATGTCAATGACGTTTCTTTGATGCAAGTGCTTGAGCTGGGCAGAACAAAAGTGAAAGTGAGTGGTGTGAGCTTATTAGCGGGGGCCAGTTCAATACTCGTAAGTTATGATGATGGACTTATTCAACAATATTTTCAAGTGAATGGTGCCAAAGGTCGACAATATCAAGAGATCAGAGATTTTCATATAGACGGTCAATTGAGTGTGATCGCTAGTGAATTCTACCGCAAAGGATTTGCAACTCTTGATAAAACAGGGCGCTTATCATTATTGTACACGACGAGTCAACGTGAACTATTTTCAAAGCGTTATCACTCAAAGAGTCTTGATTTAAGCCAGTCTACAGCCCTAGGGTTTAGTCCAAGAGCGAATGCTTTGGTCGTCGAGTCTAATCATCAACTGCATTTGTTTAGTGTAAAAAATGATCACCCCGAAGTGTCTTGGAGTGCCATGTGGGACAAGGTTTGGTATGAGGGTTATCCTGAGCCAAAATATTTGTGGCAGTCAACGTCGGGTTCTGATGATTTTGAAGCCAAGTTGAGTTTAACACCTTTGGCCTTTGGCACATTAAAAGCAGCATTATATGCCATGTTATTTGCGACACCATTGGCCTTGGCTGGCGCCATATATACCGCTTATTTTATGTCGCCAAAAGTGCGTGGAATAGTTAAACCGACGATTGAGATAATGGAGGCTTTGCCAACGGTCATTTTGGGCTTTTTAGCGGGACTTTGGTTAGCGCCATTAATTGAAGATCATCTGCCGGGTATATTAACGTTACTCATTCTCTTGCCATTATCGATTCTTGCAACGGCTTTTGCTTGGTATAAATTACCGGTTAAATGGAAGCAAAGGTTACCAGAGACTTATCAAGAGTTATTATTATTACCCGTTATTTGTTTTATCACTTGGTTTTCCTTTGCGATAAGTCCTGCTTTGGAGGTGATCTTCTTTGGCGGTGATACTCGCCTTTACATTACAGATGTATTAGGGCTTACTTTTGATCAACGCAATGCCTTAGTGGTCGGGATTGCCATGGGGTTTGCGGTTATTCCAACGATTTTTTCGATAGCCGAAGATGCGGTTTTTTCTGTTCCTCGGCATTTATCGAATGGCAGCTTAGCATTAGGTGCCACCACCTGGCAAACCTTGACTCGAGTGGTATTGTTAACGGCCAGTCCTGGGATTTTTTCCGCTGTGATGATGGGATTGGGGCGTGCTGTGGGAGAAACCATGATTGTTCTGATGGCAACGGGTAATACGGCGATTATGGAATGGAGCGTTTTTCAGGGCATGCGCACACTGGCGGCAAATATTGCGGTTGAAATGCCTGAATCGGCAATAGGGAGTTCACATTATAGAGTGTTATTTTTAGCCGCTTTTGTGTTGTTTATTTTCACCTTTGTCTTTAATACGCTTGCTGAAGTTGTGAGACAGCGTTTACGCGATCGTTATAGCTCACTGTAATGGATAATAATAATGAATGGAAATAATAAACCTTGTGAATACTTTGTCGCTAATGATTGTGTGAGGGTGGAGTAATGGGTAAGTGGTTTAAATCAGGCTCTCCTTGGATTTGGATGACCAGTGGTGCGGTGAGTATTTGTTTGCTTGCGGTATTAGGATTATTGCTGTTAATTGCGGCCAAAGGATTGAGCTATTTTTGGCCAGACAATATTTATCAGTGGCAATTAAAAGATGAGCAAGGTCAGCAGTACAGCTTAATTGGTGAAATTTATGATTCAGAGAATGTACCAGTAGAAAGGCTAATGGCTGCCGGTAGAGAATTAGCACCGAATGTGGGTCAAACTGTCACACGGTATTTGATCAAAACGGGCAATCGTGAGTTTGTTGATTTAGATTTTCGTTGGATCTTAGCCACTGATATTATTTCCCGTTCTCAACCCAAAGATGTGGCGGTGATAGAAAGAAATAAAAACGGGGACTTTTTAGGTTTTCCCATTGCTGTTGTGGAAAATGGGACTCGATTGACGAGTAACAATTTTCCTCAATTATTGCAAAAGCATATTGATAGAGCGGTAAAACTCAATGATCAAGCTCACGCATTACAAAAAGGTGAGATAGGAGCTGTTAATTACCGATTAGAGAAGTTGAGACTCAAAGAAAGAGGCTATGAGCTAGATAATGGGTTGACGAGTGAGAAAAAGGCGTCCATAGCACAACAAAAGGCCCAATTGGATGCAGAATATAAACAATTAGAAGCGCGCTTTTTTGATTTACGAAAGCAAGCGGCACGTGATGCATTAATTATTAAAGATATGCGAGGTAAAGAAGTGACTTTGCCTTTAGATTCTATTTTGGGGATCACCTATGCTAATCAATTGAGTTTTATTGATAAAGTGGGGCATTGGTTTACTGGAGTGGGGAAATTTATTAGCCAAGATCCTCGCGAAGCCAATACAGAAGGAGGTGTCTTTCCGGCCATTTTTGGTACTGTGTTTATGGTGCTGTTAATGGCGGTTATTGTGACACCTTTTGGGGTCGTGGCGGCGATTTACTTGCATGAATACGCTAAAAAGGGACTCGTGACTAAACTTATTCGCATTGCTGTGATTAATTTAGCGGGTGTGCCTTCCATTGTTTATGGTGTCTTTGGGTTGGGCTTTTTTGTTTATATGTTGGGGGGCTCTATTGATGCTTTGTTTTATCCAGAAGCCTTGCCCGCCCCCACCTTTGGCTCTCCTGGCGTGCTTTGGTCGGCACTTACCTTGGCGATTTTAACTTTACCTGTGGTCATAGTATCCACTGAAGAAGGCTTGAGTCGTATTCCCAGCTCGGTGAGGCAAGGTAGTCTTGCATTAGGAGCCACTAAGGCTGAAACCTTATGGCGGATCATTATTCCTATGGCGAGTCCCGCCATTATGACTGGGCTGATTTTAGCTGTGGCACGTGCGGCAGGAGAAGTGGCACCACTGATGCTTGTGGGCGTGGTGAAGTTAGCGCCGACCTTGCCTGTCGATATGAATTTTCCTTTTGTTCATTTGGATAGGAAGCTCATGCACTTAGGTTTTCATATTTATGATGTGGGTTTTCAAAGCCCTAATGTGGAAGCGGCAAGGCCTTTAGTGTACGCCACGTCTTTTCTGTTAGTGTCTGTGATTGTAGGTTTAAATTTAACGGCAATCGGTGTGCGAAATCATTTACGCGAGAAGTATCGCTCACTTGAGCATTAAGCGTTAGGTGGACATAAATAGATTTTAGCAAAATTGATATAGCTTAAGGCGAATAAGCCTTATCCTTAAGTGATAGGAATGAATATGATTTCAGTAGGCAGTTCAAGTAATAAAGAAAAACAAGATTTGACTCCATTGAGTCAGGCGCAAATGGCACTTGAAATTAAACGTCTCAATTTAAAATATGGTGAGAAACAGGCCTTATTTGATGTGTCGATGCAAATTCCCACTAATCAAGTCACGGCGTTTATCGGGCCCAGTGGTTGCGGTAAATCAACCTTACTGCGCTGCATTAACCGTATGAATGATTTAGTCGAAAATTGTCATATTCAAGGTGAAATTTTACTTAACGGGCAAAATATTTATCATAAAAAAGTCGATGTTGCTGCCCTTCGTCGTAATGTTGGCATGGTGTTTCAAAGACCTAATCCTTTTCCTAAGTCTATTTATGAAAATGTGGTTTATGGTTTACGGTTACAAGGGATCAATAACCGTCGAGAGTTGGACGATGCCGCAGAGCGATCGCTGCGTGGTGCGGCTATTTGGGATGAAGTGAAAGATAGGTTACACGATAATGCGTTTGGATTATCGGGAGGGCAACAACAAAGACTCGTGATTGCTCGAGCTATCGCGATTGAGCCAGAAGTTTTGTTACTGGATGAGCCCACGTCCGCCTTAGATCCCATTTCAACGTTAACAATTGAAGAGTTGATCACTGAATTAAAGAGCCAATACACTGTTGTTATCGTGACGCATAATATGCAGCAAGCGGCACGGGTATCCGATCAAACTGCTTTTATGTATATGGGTGAGCTTATTGAATATGGAGATACCAACAGTATTTTTACTACTCCTAAGCAACGTAAAACGGAAGATTATATTACTGGGCGTTATGGTTAGTGTTCGATAAAGAGCATTATGGACAAACAACTGAGCGACTGAGTTTCATTTAAACTCAGCGCATAGATATAAAGGCTAAATAAACATGGAAAAGGATAAAGATCATAAGGGACATATCAACTCAGTGTCACTTCAACGCGTAAAGATTAAGGCTGAATAAATATGGAAAAGGATAAAGATCATAATGGATATATCAACTCAGTTTCACTTCAACGGGTAGAGATTAAGGCTGAATAAATATGGAAAATATGAATCTCAACAAACATATCTCAGGTCAATTTAATGCCGAGTTGGATGATATCCGTAATCGTGTATTAACTATGGGGGGCTTAGTTGAACGTCAATTAGAACAAGCATTGAATGCGTTATCAGCCCTTGATGGTGAGTTGGCTCAAAAAGTCATTGCAGGGGATCATCAAGTTAATGGTATGGAAGTGACTATTGATGAAGAATGTGCGCGGATCATCGCTAAACGACAACCTGCGGCCAGTGATTTAAGGCTTATTATTGCGATTACGAAAACGATTACCGATCTTGAGCGTATTGGTGATGCATGTGTCAGAATAGCCAAAACAGCATTAGATAAAAGGCTTAAAAATCAGCAGCCTTTATTGGTCAGTATTGAAAATATGGGACGGCATGCAATACGTATGCTGCATGCGACTTTAGATGCATTGGCGCGAATGGATGCCGAAGTGGCGTTAGAATTACATAAAGAAGACTCAAAACTTGATCGTGAATATGAAGGCATTATTCGCCAGCTTATGACTTATATGATGGAAGATCCTCGCGCTATTCCTGAAGTACTTGATGTGCTTTGGGCTGCGAGAGCGGTTGAGCGGGTAGGGGATAGATGTCAAAATATTTGTGAGTACATTATTTACTATGTAAAAGGTAAGGATGTACGCCATATTTCATATGAAGAAATGGAAAAAGATCTCGATTTATAGCTCATTGAAGGGGTTTGAGGGATTCTTATTTCAAGTTCAGCTGGGTGTTTTGATTTTTTTTAAATGTTACTATCTTGGCAGGATGGTATTGGAAATAAAATTATGTCTACAGGTCAAAGTAAATTAGATAGAGTATTGGCAGAAGCCAGAGAGTATAAAGCCAAACGTGAAATGGGTTATCGAGAGCAAGCCTTAAAATTATACCCATGGGTGTGTGGACGTTGTACCCGTGAGTTTACGCATTCAAATTTGCGTGAATTAACCGTGCATCACAGAGATCATAATCATGATAATAATCCTAGTGATGGCTCTAATTGGGAATTGTTATGTCTTTTTTGCCATGATAATGAACACGCTAAATTTGAAGAGTTGATCCAATATGGTTCGACAACAGAGACCAAAGTGGAATCGGCGACCTATAATCCTTTTGCCGATCTCAAGAGTATGATGAATAAAAAATAGTGAGAGAAAAACGTTTGAAGTTTTATTTCAGACGTTTTTCAGCTGCGAGCCATTTTTTTCGGCTGATCAATTGTGTGTTCTCCCCACCTTGCATTTGTTTTTTTCTCAAGGGCAGCTTGGCAATAATTTGGCTTTTTTGTTTATTACTTGCACTGCTCCAAGCCACAATTTCATTTATGTGGCGAAAACACCCCATACAGTAATCATCCTGATCTAAGCCGCAATGGGCTACGCAGGGAGAATCGATTTTTGTTTTGCTCAAGTTAATGCCTTAGAACTAAAAATACGGTCAGTGTAGCTTACCACTTTATGGTGAGAAAATGATATTTTGTTGGAAAGGCCGCTTAATTCAGCGGCCTATAGATCCTTATCAATATTTAGGTTATTTATCACCGTGATCTGGCACGCAATAGGTTGCCCAGGGCAAGTATACTGGCACTTGTCCAGCGGGGCAGGGACGGACTTCTTCTACTATATCTTCAATGGCCTCTGCAAGGCCAGAGAGATCGCTGCCCACATTGAGAACATCGCCACCCGTTGCTTGAGCTAAGCGTTCTCCAGGTGTTGAACTGGCTGATAATTTTGCCTGAGCAAGGCTAATACTCAAGGGTTGCTGTAGCTGAGAATCCATATATACGCTGGCGCCTGCTTCTGAAGGAAGCGCATTGGGCTCTACTTGATAATAAATCACATTTTTGCCCATCATAGCGCTGAGCACAGCATCGAAATCAGCGGGGTGATTGATGACACCCGAATAAGGATAGTCAGGTTCAAAAGGCTCGTTATGAAACACGGGTGGTGTGGTAAAGTGAATAATAATAGAAGGGGAATTATCATTAAATCCGGTATTAGTGGGGGCGATATCACCTTGGTCTAAAAAGCTACCATTATTGTTAAGATCCCGTCCGTGACCCGTAGTGACTTGATACAGTGCTTCTAATTGTGATTCTGGTCCATCGCCACCCCAGCCAGACTCTAAGTTATTGAGTGCATCAATGAAAGGCTCTGTATTGCTGTCTAGTTGTGCATCCAGACTGTAGGCATATTCATCACTGCCGCCGTAAGGGGAGAAAGGAAAATCTAGATGTGAGGCCAATGCAAAACGAGTATGGGGATCGGCTAAGCGAAATTGATCAATGACTTCTTCTTGCATTCGAGTTTGCCAATTAGGTAATAATGCACCTGTGCTGCCCGTTGTGTCTATGATGATCACGACATCAAGGGCATTGGCCATGGGAGCCGTTAATAAGGCTGTACAAAGTGTGGAGCACGCCAGTGCTGTTTTTTTAAAACGTGTTTTCATAATGAGTCCTATTCCTTTAGTGATGACAAGCTTTCTCAACTTGCACTATCCGATGTATCCATATCAGATGGTCGCTTATTATCGAATATCAAAATATTCTTTGATAATAAGGTTAATGTCGGTGTTCATATTAGAGAGGGGTGAAATACTTGTCTATTATGCTTTCGGCTGTTTTTTTATCACCTAAAAGTATGAGCTGATAAAGTTGCTATTTATTGCTCTAGAATGTGTTTTATAATCCCGCCATTGAGAATGCCATTGAGGAGCGCTGGGGTGGGTAACACAGCAACGAAGATAAAAAACCAGAGTTATAAAGCGCAATGGGCCAGTATTGATACCTTGCTTTACCAAAGCCGAGTCTTGTGGCAAGTCATGGCATTTCAATGTGACACTTTGCCTTGGGACAAGGAGTTTCCTGCACTGGCAAAACGGGTGTGGCAATTGGAAGATGCTCAGTTAGAAGCCCTTGATAAGTCACCAAAGGACTTGTTATTAGCTTTATTACCTGCGCTGCAAGAAGATTGCCAGCAATCTGATTTATCATGGGATTTGTCTTTATTAAGCCATATGCTTATTCCTCTTGAGTCTGCTATTCAATCTGATATTCCCCTTTTACCTTCCAGTGATGAAGCCCATTTTAGTGCGCATATTAAAGGGCGAAAGTGGCAACAAATTAAGGCTTTTTCTCAATCTGTTTTTGGCGCTTTATCTTATCGCCAATTACCCGTTCTTGAGTGGTGTGCAGGAAAAGGGCACTTAGGACGTTTAATGGCTAAAGCGAAAGGCGTTCGCGTATTAAGCCTTGAGCGGCAGAATAATTTGTGTCAAGCAGGAAACACTTTTGCTCAAAAATGGGCGCTGCCACAAGCGTTTATTTGTGCTGACGCTTTTTCTGAGGGGAGGGAGTATATCAAAGAAAAGCAGCTTGCCGTTGCTTTGCATGCTTGTGGCGATCTGCATATAAGCTTATTAAAATCAGCAACGGAGCGGAACACACAAGCCATTGCATTGTCGCCTTGTTGTTATCATTTGATCAAAGAAAACCTCTATCACCCCCTGTCGAAACTCGCTCAAATGAGCGATTTACAACTTAGCCGTCATGATCTGCAATTGCCTTTGCAGCACAGTGTTATTGCCAGTGAAAAACAAAATGAGTATCGTTTAAAGGAAATTGCTTGGCGATTGGGTTTTGATACGCTACAAAAACAAATAAGAGGGAGCCAGGATTATCTGCCTGTACCGAGTATTAAGCAAAGTCAATTGAATGGAAGTTTTAGTGAGTTTTGTCGCTGGGCTGCAATCCAAAAAGGGCTCATCTTACCCGATAAGGTTAATTTTGAAGCCTTGTTGCATCAGGGGTATGAGCGTCAAAGGTTAACCAGACGCATTGATTTGGTGGCGCATTTATTTCGCGGTTTATTAGAGCGTTGGTTATTGTTGGACAGGGTGTGCTTTTTGCAAGAAGCCGGTTATCAAGTCCATTTATCTCGTTTTTGCGATGTCAGTATGACGCCGCGTAATGCCTTTATTATGGCATCAAGGCAGTGATATCACGGAGATGGTTTTGCCTTTTTCTCTCTCTTTTGTCTTAGTTTAAAAGTATGGAAAGCGTATAATAATTTAACGACTTTTTAACTCTTTTTTCTTGATGCCAGTCTCGATGAGCATTTTTACTGTGTTTTATTTGCGGTTTTTATTGAAACTTCCCTGCTTTCTTGGTCAAATGAGCGGTTATCAGTAAATAATTAAAGTATTGACTCGATATCGAGTCGATACTGGTGAGTGAATAATAAGACTTCATGAAATATTCCCGTGTTTTTATCAATAGTCTGGCCTATGAATTGGCTCCGGAAGTGGTTTCTACTGCCGAATTAGAGTCAAGGTTAGCCCCTTTATACCAGAAGTTTAGGATCCCTATGGGGCAATTAGCTGCATTGACTGGAATACGCGAGCGTCGTTGGTGGCCAAAAGGGCATCGGCTATCTGATGGTGCCTTAGCAGCAGCCCATAAAACCCTTATAGAAACGGGAGTCGAAGTCGCTGATATTGGTGCGCTTGTGTATACGGGAGTGTGCCGCGATCAGCATGAGCCTGCAACGGCTTGTCGCATTGCTGCAGAGCTAGGTATGTCTAAGAATACGGCAATTTATGATATTAGTAATGCGTGTTTAGGTGTCTTATCTGGCATACTCGATATTGCTAATCGTATTGAACTTGGACAAATAAAAGCGGGCCTTGTTGTGTCTTGTGAATCTGCCCGCCATATTGTGGATATCACCATTGATAAAATGTTAGCCCAGCCGTCAATGCAAAATTATGCTCAGTCACTTGCAACCTTAACGGGGGGATCCGGTGCTGTTGCCGTATTATTGACCGATGGTAGCTTGCCATTAATTAATCAACGCAGTCATCAGTTATTAGGGGCCAGTCATTTGTCGGCGCCGGAACATCATGATTTGTGTCAATGGGGATTAGAAGAAGCGGGTCCACAACTTTACCGTGAATTTATGCGAACAAATGGCGTGAGTCTGCTAAAAGAAGGCGTCGCACTTGCCCGTCAAACATGGGTTCATTTTTTAGCTCAGCGAAACTGGTGTGTTGATCAAATCGATAAAGTGATTTGTCATCAAGTGGGCGAGTCAAATCGAAAGCAAGTGCTCAAGGCTCTGAATATTTCACAAGAAAAAGAATTCCCTACTTATCAAACTTTAGGCAATATGGGCACTGTCTCTTTGCCCGTCAGTGCGGCAATGGCCCACGATAAAGGCTTTTTAAATAAAGGTGATAAGGTGAGCTTTCTAGGAATAGGAAGTGGATTGAATTGTATGATGTTAGGGCTAAAATGGTAGTGTGACAACAAATCATATGACCCTGCGCATGATGAGTTTTGCTCTATACCCTTATGGGTATTTGCCTTTTTCCATAGTGAGTATTTGTACAATAGGACACACATGTTAGAGAATTTGCATCCGTTTAAACGTCATTTTTTGAATAGAAATGGTCATCAGCTACATTTTGTGAATGAAGGCGTTGGTGAACCTGTTGTGATGGTTCATGGCAATCCCAGTTGGTCATTTTATTATCGTGATTTGATTACTAAATTAAGTGGTGAGTATCAGTGTATTGTGCCTGATCATATTGGCTGTGGTTTATCGGATAAACCCAATGATGTTGATTATGATTATACCTTGAAAAGTCGTATTGATGATCTTGAGGCTTTATTGGATAGTTTAGGGGTTAAGCAAGATATTACTTTAGTCGTTCACGATTGGGGAGGCATGATTGGCATGGGTTATGCCGCGCGTTATCCAGATAGGATCAAACGTTTAGTTGTGCTTAACACAGGTGCTTTTCATTTACCTCAACAGAAAGCTTTTCCGTGGGCGTTATGGATTTGCCGTAATACATTATTAGGCTCTGTATTGGTAAGAGGTTTTAATGCTTTCTCTTCTATTGCTTCTTATATCGGAGTGAAAAGAAAGCCTATGGCGCCGGCTATTCGTAAAGCCTATGTGGCGCCGTTTAATTCTTGGGCAAATCGCATTTCAACATTGCGTTTTGTACAAGACATTCCCTTAGCAAAAGGGGATCGTAATTATGAGCTAGTCTCTGAGATCAGTGAGAGTTTATCGCAATTTAATGATATCCCTATGATTATTTGCTGGGGGTTGAAAGATTTTGTGTTTGATAAACATTTTTTGGCCGAGTGGCGTACACGTTTCCCTCAAGCACAAGTTCATGAATTTGCTGATTGTGGTCACTATATTCTTGAAGATGCGACTGAAGAAGTGGTCAATCATATTGATGCTTTTATGTCTGCTAATCCCCTTAAAACAGATACAGTGACTGCCGCTTAATGTTAAACCCAAAAAAAGTTCAAATCTTGATCCAAAGGGAAAAGCCATGTCATTGAATAGCGTCGATGAGGCTGCGAGTATGCACAAGCAGACACGGATGAACTTATGCCGTCATTTGGTGCGTGCGGCAAAAGAAAAACCGTCATTATTGGCGGTGGCAGTGCAAAAGAAACAGCGACATATTCGTAGCTTACAATCATTAACTTATGATGAAATGACCTTCTCTGAGTTGAATTTCAAAAGCGATCATATGGCTTTTTCTTTATTAGGGTATGGCTTAAAGCCTGGCATGAAAGCCGTATTAATGGTGACGCCTAGCATTGATTTTTTTGTTTTAACTTTTGCCTTGTTTAAAGTGGGGATCATTCCTATTTTTGTGGATCCTGGCATGGGAGTTAACAATCTTAAACAATGCTTTGATGAAGCCGAGCCCGATATTTTTATTGGGATCCCCAAAGCGCATTTAGCAAGACGTTTGCTTGGATGGGGTAAGAAAAGCATCAAACATTTTATTACAGTGGGTGGAGCGCATATTGGACGCTTTAGCCCATGGGGAGGCGTACAGCTAGAGCAGCTGGTTAAGCGGACACCTAAGTCGGGTCGTTTTAGCATGGCGAGATTCGATGAAGATGAGATGGTGGCGATTTTATTCACCAGTGGCAGTACAGGTACACCAAAAGGGGTGGTTTATTCTCATGGTATGTTTGAAGCACAAATTCGTGCTTTAAAGGAAGATTATGACATTCAGGTGGGAGAGCGAGATTTAGCCACTTTTCCATTGTTTTCATTATTTGGTCCTGCATTGGGAATGGCCTCTATTGTGCCTGATATGGATGCCAGTAAACCTATTACTGCCGATCCAGCACTCATTTTTGCGGCGATAGCCCGCTATCAATGCAGCAATATGTTTATTAATCCCGCATTAATCGAGCGTTTAGGTAAAGCGGGATTAGCACAAGTTCAAGTGCAAAAAACGAAGGGGCTTAACAGTATAAGCAGTATCAAAAGAGTGATTTCTGCTGGTGCGCCGGCGACGATCAGCTCTGTGGTGCGATTTGGGCAACTCTTGTCTAAAGATGCCAAAATTTTAACCTCATATGGTGCGACAGAATCGCTTCCTTTGAGTCAAATTAGTCATCATGATCTCCTCAATACGCGTGATGTGACTGACAATGGTGGTGGGATCTGTGTGGGCGAAGCCATTGGCGGTGTTGACATTAATGTGATTGATATTACTGAACATCCCATTAAACAATGGCAAAATCATCTGTGTTTACCGCCTTATGAGGTAGGAGAAATCGTCGTTAAAGGTCCTATGGTCAGTCAATCATACTATCGACGAGAGCAGGCGGATCAGTTAGCCAAAATTGTTGATGGTAATGCAATACGTCATAGAATGGGGGATTTAGGTTATTTGGATGATGCTGGAAAGCTGTGGATGTGCGGCCGAAAAGCACATAGAGTGGTTGTTCAAACACAGGACAAGATAAAAAACTATTATTCGATCCCCTGTGAGCGCATTTTTAACACTCATGCTCGTGTGAAACGTTCAGCCTTGGTTGGTGTCACACTTGATGGCAAGACGACACCGTTAATTTGTATTGAGAGTGAGACTGCTTTAACAAAAGAAGCCCAAAAAACCGTGATTGCAGAGCTCACGGTATTGGCCGGTGAATATCAAGTCACTTTGGGAATTGTCCATTTTTTATTTCATAAAGGGTTCCCCGTTGATATTCGACATAATGCTAAAATTTTTAGAGAGAAATTGGCTGTTTGGGCTCAGAAAGAAATGGCGGTTAGTGGTCAATGACAATACAAGTTACTCTTTTTAAAGAATTACATCATAAAGAGCAAGAAGCGTTAATTCAGCTTAAGTCAAAAGTGAAGCGAGTGTTTGTCACAGGCGCGGGTGGCTTCTTGGGACGGGCGATTTGTGAACGTTTGATCGCTGTTGGTATTTCAGTCATCGGTTTTGCAAGAGGCTGTTACCCAGAACTGGAAGCACTTGGCGTGACTATGATCCAAGGGGATATCATTGATAAAGTTGCGCTGAAATCGGCCATGCAAGATTGTGATTTAGTCTTTCATGTGGCATCTAAAGCGGGAGTGTGGGGTAGCCGAGAAAGTTACTTTAATGCAAATGTACTGGGTGCTGAGAATGTTATTGCCGCTTGTCGTGAGTCTACTATTTCAACGCTTGTGTACACCAGTACGCCGAGTGTTACCTTTTCGGGGGCAGATGAAGTCAATATTGATGAAACGGCCCCTTATGCGAGTCAATTTTTAAATCATTATGGTGAATCTAAAGCGATTGCTGAGCAAAAAATGCTTGCCGCCAATGGCAGTGCTTTAGCCAATCATAGTGTGCTATCCACAGTGGCATTAAGGCCGCATCTAATATGGGGGCCAAAGGATCCGCATTTGGTTCCACGAGTGATTGAAAGAGCACAGCGGCGCAAGTTAAAATTGGTGGGTATGCAAGATAAGAAAGTCGATACCTTGTATATTGCTAATGCGGCTTACGCCCATATATTAGCGGCGATCGCGTTGGTTTCACCGAGTTTTAAAAATCAAGCAGCCGATGCTCAAGTGGCTGGTAAAGCTTATTTTATCAGTAATGATGAACCTATCACTATGAGCGATATGCTGAACCGTATTTTAAGGTGTAAAGGATTACCTGAGGTGACGAAAAGAGTGCCTGCTTCTCTTGCTTATCTCGTCGGTGGGGCTTTAGAAATGCTTTATGGTTTATTGAATAAACAAAATGAGCCTATTATGACCCGCTTTGTGGCATGTCAATTATCGACTCATCATTATTTTGACATCAGTGCAGCCAAACAAGATTTAGGGTATGAAGCCTTAATTAGCATTGATGAAGGGATGAAACGTTTAACCCAATGGTTAAATAAACATGAATCGATTGAGTATACCTAAAAATAAATGCTAAATGAAAGTGGGCTGTTTACTTATTGTGGTTAGCAGCATGGGCGTAATCTAACCACTAATATTCAACAACCCCAGTAACGATGGCTAAAAAATCGCTAACAGGCGCCCTAATCAATACAAATTGAAGCATCCTTATTTCGAGGCCATCCACTCACCATTTACTCGCATTTCATCTGCGGCACAAATCATGGAAGCGCAGCATTCTTAGCCATAGAAAGAAAAATACGCTCACTTAATTTGATGGTGTCACTGAGTTCAATGGTATAAGGTGAAATAGCCACATTGGGTAAATCTTTTGCATTGAGGCCATTGAACCACCAACCCGCTAATTGACATCCTGAACTTGTTATTTGTGAAGTGCATTGCGCACTTTCCATATCGGGTGCAGGAACAGCGAATCGCTCAAGTAAGGCATGAAGAAAATCACGCGCTAATAACTCAGGCATTAAGTCGGCCTCTGCTTCATCCAATACCGTCACTGATTCAACCAAAAATGCCGATTCTGAAAAAGAAAATCTTGCCAAACTGCTGGTTGGAAGATAAGCCACTCCCTTTATTAAAGTGGCAAGTTCATCAACAGCAAGTTGTGGATCAACGCTTATACGGTATTCATTGAGTAAGCTTTTATCTTCTACCACATTGAGCATCAGTGAAAAGGTTGGAATAAAAGCCTCAGTATCGCCTTCACGAGAAATAGCGCAAGTATAGTGTTCATCAACATAAAGATCAGTTGTAACGCTTTCATTAAGCAGCGCGTGTAGCGCTGTGGCTATATTCTGGGTGTCGTTTGTTAAAGGCCATTCAAAGGCGCCTGTTGGCATGATATTACCTATTAAAGGTGTTGCTAGTGTTTCAATGCTAGTTAATATACCAATGGGGACACCGTTTACTGAATCGTAGGCTTGGCCTCGATGCAATAATAATCTGGCTGAGCTTACAAAATCAAATGCTTGGATATCGCCATAGGCTTTAAGTTGAGTCAACTCCCCCCTTGACTCAAACGTGGCGGCATATAATGCCTGTTTTTCACTAAGATCCGCTGCAGCCGCATCAGCTTGGGCTAAAAACTGCGCCAGCTCATCAATATCATCTTCTAGCTTCTCAATCTCACCTTCTAGCTGCTCAATATTCCTGTCAAGATCAGCGATAAGCGTCTCTAATGGGTTAACAGTGTCTTGCTCATATTCTCTTTCTCTTTCTCTAAGGTTTTTATAGTGTTCATATTCAGCACTACAGTCATCTAGAGTACATTCACGATAAAGCTGTTTTGCCAGGGCTGTTGCTTCTTGTAATTGCTCAAGGTGCTGGTAAGCTAATAAAAGTGCTTGTGTTTGTTCAAGTCTATCGTGAGTAAATGTTTCTAGCTGACTTGTTGTTAATTGTAATTGGGCTGTGCTTTGGTCAAAACTCAGCTGTTTTTGTTCACGTTGCTGACGGTATATGTCATCGATCATGCTTGAATAATCTAAGTCCAGTTTTGTCTGCGTTATGGTTTCACAGGATCTTTCATCGCTTAACACTGTACGGCTAATCAGTTCATAGCCTGCGTAAGGAACATTGGGTGCTGTAGCGATTGACGTACTATCAGCGTTACTCGCGCCCAAGACCCCTAGCATTCCAAGCAAAAGCTGGGAGAGGTATCGTTTAAGGGGGAATTCTTTTGTTTTAATTTCCATATTAAAACCACCAAGTTATGTTAAGGGCTCAATGCTTAAGCCATTGAGGTATAATCACTCGCCCTAATGTAAGGATTTAAAATGATAATGTTAAGGGAGCTCGTGTACCCAGCTCCCATTTCATTCATTTAATGACTATTCACTTCGCTCGGGAGGAAAGTTGATGGCGTAGTCATAGTTAATAAAGAAATAATCAGTGACGCTTTCACTCGATTCATAGTCATGGCTTTGCTCATAGGATGTCATCGCGCTAGAGCTGCCTCCCCAAATGGAACCGATACCATAGAAAAACCATCCACCCCAGCACTGATATCCCCAGCCGAATAGGCAAGTGCGATTGAGCCTATTGGAAAGCTGATTGGTATAAGATTCAGGAACGGGAACAAAGTCTAAATTAGGATCTTCTACCATACCTCGGCGGCCCACTGCATCAAGCACATCTTTAAGCAATCGAGCACGAACAACCTCTGTTAGCGCTTCTTTGTCATCATCGCTGAGCTTGTCATTATTCGCATCGGCGGTAAATGTCATCTCAAAGGCTTGGCTATCAGCAAATTCTTCTGTGACTTCATTCTTGCTGCTACTGCTAAAGAAACCACGAGACTGAGTGACTTTTTTAACCACTTTTAAAAACTCACTGCGGTTAAAAGTCGCCTCATAAGAGACATTGGCTCTGACATCAAATGAATAGGCAATTGAGGGAGCTAAATACTCACTAAAGTTATTGGAGTAGACGGCGAACTTTTCAGCTTGAGATAAGCCATCCGTTCCTTCGATCATAGTGCAAGAGGAGCTTAACAATAGTCCTACCTGTCCAGTAAAATTATCTGACCACCCATTTAGAATATTATCTTCGAGTGCTTCACCTGAACCATCAGGCATATTTTCAAAATCAAAGCTAGCACCAATACCGCCGATATTTAAATAAGTCCAGGCAAGGCCGGGGGCGATTGCAAGACCTGGGTTATTGACCAAAATTTCTGGCGGCACACCAATTGAAATGACTGGATTATAGACGTCGACACGGCGAATATTTTTTCCGGGGTTAAGCGCTGCAAAAGCTGCGATATCATCCCCCCAAAGTGTTTGGTATTCCATATTAAGCTGACCACCATAAATGCCAGCGATTTCTTTATACATGCCAGCAAGAAAGGCTTTTTCTTGAGACACTAACATCCTCATATTGTTAATCCTACTGGCATTTTCAGCTAACTCATCTTCAAAATCATCTAAAATGCCATCAGCCTTTTCATACTCATATTCTGCATCGTAAAAAATGTCTTGAGCATCTCGTAAGAGGTTTTTTGCTAGAGTATACTCATCTTTTGCGTCTTGGTATTCTTCATACTCAATTTCACAATAGTCACGCCAATCTTCTCCTTCAAATTCTGCATCTTCTCGGCAGTCATAAAAATCATCTTTCGCATCATCCATGGCATATTCTGCATCACGCTTATCATCTTCTGCGTTTTTCATTTCAGTTTCAGCAGCATCCATAAGAAGTTCAGTATTCGCCACTTGTGCTCCTGCGATGTCCATTTCCACTTTAAAAGCCGTTGGAATTTTCTGGCCATTGTCATCAAGACGAAAGACGGGTAAATTATTCTCAATGACAGGGCGGCCGCTGTCATCGAGTTCAAATTCATAGATGCCATAATCGACAATCGTTGCAAGCAACTGCTCGGATAATAAAACAAGCGTAGTGTTTGCATTTTGCTCACTGGCTCTGACAACAGCCAGATCGGTACAATAACTTTGATTTTGGGGGGCGTAGTTTGTGAGTGACACTTGACCCTTCTCAGGCGGCGCCACATAAATGTCAGTACTGCTGGCACCATGAAACCATCGAGTGCTATCAAGATGGCTACTTGGCACGTTCACATCACTAATATAATCAGGGCTGATAACAGGCGTTGCGAATGCCTGTCCTCCTGCTACTGAGATAATACTGGCTAGTAGCCATTTTTTGACATTAAAACTCATGTATATATTCCTTTATAAAAACATGTTAAAAAATATTTGGCGGCATATTTGCCAACCACACTTTTTCTGCACAAAGGGTTGTTGAACCTAAGTACAAAAATTATTGACGACTATTATTTATCACTATTATTTATTACTATGATTTACTACTTAAAAATGCGATTTCCTCTTCAGCCAATTGTTCATCTTCTTGTTTTCTTTTGGCCTCTCGTTCCAGCACGCGTTTTTGGTAATTCTCTGTCACTTGTTGTTCTATGAGTTGTCGTTGCTCTAAGGACAATGGCTGAGGTTTGGGAAAGTCACCGCTGTTAATTTCTTTTTTTAATTGATTGACTTGAGAGGTTAAGAGGGCGATATTTTCTTCTGATATGGATTCTCTGAGTTTGGCGGTATAGGCAAACAAGATGGAAACGGCCTGTCGATCATCCCCGTGAATGTCACCATTGTTGATCATTTCGATAATGTCGTGATCGATATAAAATTGGCTAAGTCTTTCATTGAGTGCCTTTAAGCCTTTATGATCTAAGGTTTTTATCGCTTTTACATCATCAAGTGCTAGAAATACTCTTCCTATTTCACTATCAAGACCAGATAGTTTGCTGATGATTTCTGGCAGGCTTTTTTCTGTTAATGCTTCTTTGTTATTATTGCTCTTCAACTGCACATTTTCAGTGTACATGTCAGTTGATCTTTGCTGCCACTCTTTTTGTTTCAACTCAGTATTATCATTATGGTGACTTGATGAAATTTGCTGCTTGACGTCATTCTCACCAATGAGATTTGGCTTTTTTGCTTTGTCGTTGTTATAAAAGGTGACAACAATCATCACAAGCAGAGTAAAACCACAAAAAAGACCCGTTACCACTTTTTTCATTTCAAACCTCCTGGATTAGCTAAAGAATAAAAATTTAATTAACCTGAACTTGGAATAATGAGTGTCAGATATTAATTAATTGCAAGTGCAATCCAGATAGGGGAAAGACAATAGGGGTTAAACTAAGCAGGGGGGTGAAGACTTGTGTTTGAACATTCATTATTTCAATCCTTAAAATAAAATGAAAATTGAGTCGTAAATAGATATTCTTTCAATCAGTGAAATTGAAGTGAGTTATCTTGTGTCTTATTACTTATCACTATCTGGATGTGGCATAACTCTTTATGTGCCTTAAGTCGTGTTGGAATATGAGGTTGGTAGAAAAGACGTCGTATTAACAGTAAAACAAAATAAAAATAAGGTAAAAGTGCAGTTACTTTTTTAATGGATTGATTAAATTATATATATTTAATATTTAGTCACAAAATAGTCATACTTTTAATGGTTTTTTTATGTCGATATTAATGAAGGAGAATATACTCGGGTGGAGCTCGAGTTGTGAGGGAGGGATGATATGGCGATAGCGTGGCGAATTGAATGGAGATTGTGGATGATATTGAGCTATACCCCACCTTTGGTGGCAATACTGTAACAGCGTCTAGGATTACCTTGCTGAAAGAGGCTAGTGACTTCATGTTGACTTAATTGTCTGTGATAGAGGTTAATTGCGCCGATGGCGCCTTTAAACAATCCTGTTGTATAAGAAGAGCGACTGCCTATTCTCAGTGGTTTATCATTAGCCAGTGATGCCATTCTGTCTGTTGGATCTGTGATGGCAATCAGCTTTCCATCTAGATAAAAATGCATGCCTTGAGCGTTATCTCGATCTATGGATACGGCAATATGGTGCCACTTGCCATCGGCGACAAAGCCGTTTGAATGATAAAGGCTACAAGAGGAATTAGGTTGCAAACAATACCAAGTGCCATTACCTGTGGCCAGTTGAAAAGAAAGGAGCCCCTCATCGATATAGAGTACATAGCCCTTGACGTCTTTTTCTTGATCCTCAAAGCGTTTATCGACAATGACTCTTTGCCCCATGGCTTGTGTGCGGATCCAAGTATCGATAGCAAAATCCCCTTCTTGTACATCGAGTCTATCTTGATCTTCAATTTCGATGTAGTCATCGAGTCCATCAAGACAAAAAGCCAAATCCATTTGTTTTTTAGCCAGTCTTACACTGTTATCGATACTCATATTGAGTGAGACTTGGCTGGTATCGTGAGTAGAGATAAAAGCGAGACTCAGTAAACTGCCGATCCCAATAAAACCGAAAAAGGCATATCGATGAAGGGATAATCGTGAATTTTTTTGGGATCTAGCGGTGTTTGAGATCCAAGTTAAGGGATCACTGATGAAATAGCCTCTGCCGCGTTGATTTTGAATTGAAATCCTGACTTGATGTTGGGTAAAAGACTTACGCAGCAAACTGATCCTTTGCTTGACATTTTCTTCACCTGTGATCACGTCTTGCCAGACAAGAGACAGTAATTCTTGGCAAGATAATGGGTGAGGGGAATGTAAAAGCAGTGTTTTCAGTAATCGAAAAGATAAGTGCGATAATACAATTTCGTTATTGTTACTAAAGATCCTTTCTTTTTTAAAACATATGTATAAGTCATTAATTTTGACGCCATCGATAATATCTTCATCGATGACTTGTCCCTGTGATAACGCTTGTTGCATGTCTGATTCCTTTCAGTAATGCACTTTATATTTCGAAGCAGTAAGTATTAGAGCTAGGGGGAGTAACGTCAAGTATTATTGAAAAGCGAGATAAGTTAGCGATCAATTATTTATCATGACGTTGCCGACTTTAGAGCCTTGTGGGCATTTGATTGTTGTCATTTCCTTGTTTTTTTCTATCAGATAGGTTATACGAACTTTGGCTGACTTTTTGTTTGAAGCATTACCATTGATATGGCATAAATTGGCTGGAATTGAAAAACTATCCCCCGCAGTAACGATTAACTTTTTATGGTAATTTTCACCATACTGGATAGCGACATCTCCTTGTAGAACGGTGGCAATGACGATGAAATTTTGATGATAATGGGCTGGCATGTTATTGCCTGGTTTAATATCTTTGGTGATGATATCGATCTTGCCAATATCAAGATCAAGGGGCCAACTGATGTCTTTGGCAGGTGATGTTGCGCTGTGTCGATAAATGATGAGTTGCGCATTTGGATCTATTGTTTTTGTATTCATTTTTTGTTCATTGGCAAATAATGTAAAAGAATAAAGGAGTAAACTCAGTATGAATAGTGGTTTCATTTCATGCTTCCTCGTCTGTTCTTGCTATCTATTTATTACATTCAATTAAGATGAAAACAAAGACGTTTGATTGATAATAAACATAGTGGGTTATTTTAATATTTGCATGTCCAATAAATCTTGAACATGCGAAATTTATTTGAATGTCGATGGAATGACTTATTCACTCAGAGTAAAAGTGGGTAAACCGTAGCCAATTTCATACAAAGGATCGTCAAAGGTGACTAATCCACTCCCTTGAGTATAAATCGGATAATTGTCGAGTGAGTCATCGGTGGCCACCCAATTAATGGATAAGGTATTGGCACTATTGTCATTACAATAAGTGCCATCTTCACTCACTCCGCCACAAAATAAGTAATCGCCCGTAATGGCATTAGCGATGGCTGTTCCACCAGTAGGGCCAGGCAGCCAGGCGGCGATAAAGGCATCACTCATAGGTAAAGGGGCTGTATCTGTATCATCAATAATACGTGGGCGCCCCGATATTAAGACAGTCAGAAGTGGAATACCGTCATCATAGCCTTGTACTTGTTCAATGACTTGGGTATCAAAGCTTAAGTCAAGAAAGCTCATGTCTAAGCTGGTGGCTTGGGTATCAGGTACATAGGGATTAAGTAAGCTGGCATACAAACACCCTTGAGTATTATCTAAGCCCTCTTCGCAATAGGGATTGCTCACTCCACCCATATACTCTGCCGATGGGCGCTCCGCTAATGCCCAGATAATTAATGTGTTGTCAGCATTCATATTATTGGCATTGGTATCTAATTGGGTTAAAAAGGCACTTTGGGCGTCATCGATTTCTGTTTGCCTGACATTATCAGTACTGCCAGATAAGTTGTAAGTTGGCATTAGGAGAGTCGCATCAGGAAAAGCGGCGCGGAGTCCTTCATAAATAGTCACAGCACCCGATGAGGCTTTGTCACTCTCATCTTCCCATAAGGTATTGCCTTCTGTGCCCTGCCAAGCCATGCTCCAACCGCCAGATTGTGCGCCAATATTATGGTAGTTCTGATAAATATTTAAAATGCTCGTGCCGCTATCTGTATTCTCATCAAAGTCATCATCACCAGCAAAGACAATATATTCAATGTCACCGCTATCGATTGGCAGTAAATTATTGTCATTTTTAAGTAATACTAAGGACTTTTCAGCAGCGCTCAGTGCCATTGCGATTTTTTCATCTTGAGTATAGTTATCTTCTGTGAGCGTTTTAACTTTGTGGCTCCACTTGCCATCATCATTCACACTAATGAGGCCCATGGCGTATTTTACGGCTAAAATACTGTTTACCGCTTCATTGATACGTTCCTCGCTAATTAAGCCTTCGTTAACGGCGTCTTCAAATACGGATAAAAATCCATCTATTCCAGTAAAATCATCACTCCAATAGGTGATCATGATCATATCGATACCAGAATTGACGGCATCGGCTAAGGTTTCATCAAAAGGCAGTACAAGTGATGATGTGGGCAAGCCTCTTTCAGCAATATTATTAACCGCACCATAGTCACTGACGACAAAGCCTGTAAAAGGGGCGCCGATTAAATTCCCTTGCAATAACCGAGCTTTTAATTCTTCTTCAATTGTCATGGGGATGGAGTTGACAGCGCTATATGACACCATAAGGGATCCAACATCAGCATTAATCGCGCCAATATAGCCTTGTGCATTGACATCTATGAAGCGCTCTTCATCAAGCACTAAGTTATTACCTTGATCGATTCCATCTTGTGTGGCTCCATCGCCAATAAAATGTTTCACTGTTGCCAGTACTCCCGTTTCAGGGATCATACCTTGGTGAATTTGCTGAAAGCCATTAACTAAGGCTTCACTATTTATTCGCACGTGATCGGGTACACTGCCTAATGTCTCATAGGTGCGCCCCCAATTGGGATTGTGGCTAATGGCGACTGTGGGGGAAAATGTCCAGTTGAAGCCATTGAGTAGCATGTCATTGGCGACGACTTTACCAATATGGGTTAACAGGGCATTGTCATAGGTCATGGACAAACCAATATTATGGGGAAAGATCACATTACCTAATATTTCATGTACGCCATGTACCGCATCGAGACCGATTAACAGTGGAATGGTCAGTTGTTGTCCGTCGGCTAAGCGAATGTTTGCACCATAAGTATTGGTACCTGTTGTGATAGCATTCCAATTGTCTTTCGTGGCCGTTAAATACGCAGACGCTTCATTTTTTCCTGAGCTCACAGAGCCTTCACCATCAGGGGTTTCGCTTCCCGCGACTATGATGGCACCTAAAGCATATTCTTGAATTAAGCTGTAGTCTAACGTCCCGTTATTAATCAAAAAACTATAGGAGGGTAATGTCATTTGTCCCAGTTTTTGTTTTAACGTCATCGATTCGACAATAGGCGCGGTTAAAGTCCGGTAATAGCTGTAACCTTGCTCTTGTGTATTGTCATCATTGTTGCAAGAGGTGATAAAAATGAAGAATGTTAGAATCAAGAATAATCGTGTGTAGGGCATCACTTTTCCTTAAGTTAATTTTACTGTGTGCGGCTAGGTTTTATTTTAAAAAATTGCTAATTTTCGATAAATGAGAATTAGCGATTGCGGTGCCGCCAGTTGGCCCTGGAAGCCAGGCGGCAATAAATGCATCACTGATGGGTAAAGGCGAAGTATCGGTGGCATCAATAATTAAATCGCGTCCTGAGAGTAATACAGTGATCAGTGGAATATTACTGTCTTGGTTTTGTATTGTGTCAATCAGTGTTTTGTCAAAATCACCATAGTCAATGGCTAATGTGGTCAGTTGAGGATCAGGAACATAGGGGGTGATTATTAATGAATAAAGACAGCCTTCGATATAACCATCACTATCGGCAGTATTTTCAGTGCAGTATGGGGTACTGACATCTCCCATAAATTCTGCAAAGGGGGATTTGCCTATGACTCCTAAAATCAAGGTATTATCGGCGGTCATATTATTTAAGTCGTTTTCAGTGAGTGTACCAATAAAATCATTTTGAATGCTGGCAATAGTATCAGAGGATACGACACTGGAGTCACCATAAATCGGAGAGAGTAGAGTGGCGTTGGGGAAATTAGCGGCTATGCCTTCTTGAATACTTGTTGCGCCAGATGAGGCTTTATAAGTACGGTTTTCCCAAAAGAGGTTGCCTTCTATTCCTTCTATTCCTTACCAAGAAATCAACCAAGCACCGGATTGGCGACCGATATTATGGTAACTTTGATATATATTTGTTTTTCTTGTTGTCCCGTCGCCATCAATAAGCTGATCGATTTCAGTATCGCCTGCAAAGACTATGTATTCAATTTTGGATGGGTCTATGGGCAAGAGAGCATCATCATTTTTAAGCAGGACTAAAGATTTCTCAACGGCAGAAACCGCGACAGCAATTTTTTCATCTTGTGTATATTGTTCGTCATTTAATAATTTAAACTTGTGACTCCAATTTCCGTCATCATCAACACTAATTAGCCCCATAGCATATTTGACGGCGAGAATATTATTAACGGCTTCATCGACGCGGCTTTCAGAGATGGAGCCCTCGGTGACCGTTTCTTCAAAGACTTCTAGAAAACTGTCAATTGAATCATAAATGCTTCCTGAGTTGGTTAGCATAATCATATCGATGCCGCTGTTGATGGTGTCAGCTAAGGCTTCTTTGTAGGGTAAAGTATAGTCAGCTGTCGGTAAGCCTCTTTCGACGATATTATCGACGGCGCCATAATCACTGACGACAAATCCAGTGAAGGGGATCCCTGTGAGTTCTCCATGGAGTAATTGTGTTTTTAAATCGGTTTCGGTAGACATATACTCATTATTTATTCCACTATAGGAGACCATCACCGATCCCACATTGGCTTGGATTGCGCCCTTATATCCAGCAGCATTGACACTCACAAAACGGTCTTGATCTTCAACAACCACACTGCCTTGATCGATACCAAATTGTGTCGCCCCATCACCAATAAAATGCTTCACCGTTGCCAATACGCCAGTTTCTGGGATCATGCCCTGGTTGAATTGTTGTAATCCATTGATCATAGCCTCGATATTGATACGTACCTTTTCAGGAATGCTGCCCTGTGTTTCAAATGTTCTCCCCCAATTAGGATTATGCTTGATGGCGACTGTCGGAGCGTAAGTCCAATTAAAGCCTAATTGTAATAAGTCATTGGCGGTGATCTTACCTATTTGGGTAAGTAGATTGGTGTCATTGATCATTGATAGGCCTATATTATGGGGAAATATCACATTCCCTAAGACTTCATGAAATCCATGAACTGCATCGATTCCTGTTAATAAAGGGATCGTCACGGTTTGCCCATCGTTTAATGTGATAGAGGGAGCGTTATTATTGGTACCTGTGAACAGAGGCGCCCAATTCTCTTTGGTCGCGGTTAAGTAAGCATCGGGATCTAACATGAGAGCATCAAGGGTATTTCCAGCGGGCACTTCACCTGCAGCAACTAACATGGCTCCTATGGAATATTCACTAATTATGGAATAATCTAAATAAGTTTCATCGCTTGATATAAGAAAAGAGTATTTAGGCAATGTCATTTGGCCAAGTTTTTGTTACGGTGTCATCGAAGCAACGATGGGGGCGGTTAGTGTTCGATAATAAGAATAATTGCCATTGAATGTGTTATTGTGTGAGCTATCATCATCGCCATTGCAAGAGGCCAAAAGGGTAATAAAGGCAACAATGATAGAGGTGATTGCAATGAACTTAAACTTCATTTTCTTCTCTCTGAGTGTTTTATTGAATATGACTGCAGATCCGTTCTCTTTTTATTTGTATAGTCAAAATGGATTTTCAATGAATGAATCGATTTTTTTCGTTAAGTGACATCATAGAGCCTAGCAGCTAGCTGTTTTTTTGATGAATTATTTTGGCTGAACACAGTAAAACCGATAACATGAATAAAAATTTAATAAAAAATTCAATTTTTTTGTATTGGTGTAATGTTTCAGGGTTACACTGTGATTGGTGTGATAAGCTGAAATCTTATTGATTCTTGGTTTTTTACGCTGTTTTTATCTTTGTTTGTGATATAACTCAATACGTTAATGCATTATTAGAATAACATATATTAATTATATATCACTTACAGTTGTTTACTTTTTTTTACATTGCTTTCATTAGGTTAGTTTTTTACTATAAGGTTTATTGATGAAAGCGAAAACTAAAAAGGGTCGCTAGTGTGTCGTTTGTATCTAGTGTAATAAACCAGAATTGTTGTGAATTCCCATTTTAAATGAGTATCATTTTTAAATTTTAAGTGCTTACCTCTTTTTTTTAGTCAATTATACAAGAAAGTATTGTCCTATCATTATCGATTTACATTGACATAACATAAGGATAAATTTGAATAAGTGATTAAGTGGAGGTGAATAAGTTTAATGTAAACATATCTTATATTTTATCAGTGTTTTTTTGACTATTAATAATAAAGTAATAATAAAGTTATGAACGATATTGCTTTCGATGTTTAATAAACGATTAAATGCTCGCTGGTTATTCATTTTACGTATTGCTAGTTATTAACCTTACGTATTGATTTGTTTTTAAATTGATGTTTGTGAAAGCTAATAATTGTTTTTTAATAAAGCAGTGCTGTTTATCTTGCTTTTGTTTTTATTTTATTGAAAATAATGATAATGAGTTTTAATAGGAGAGGTTTGTGAGGAAAAAGATACTTATTATAGGGAGTGTGATTATCTGCTTTCTTAGTTTTTACTTATATGATTTAAATATTAGCCATTTTAAAGGAGAAACCTTTGCCTATAAAGTGAATAGCGTCTCGGTTAAAGAGGTTATATCAAAGTCAAATGTTGTACCTGTATTATCAATAGAACAACAAGGTTTGAGTGTAGTAAATAATCAAGATAAAACAGCAGTTAAAGAAGGTGACTATGTCGATGGACTCATGTTTACTTCGTCACAAGAAGCTGAAGTTGCATTAAAAGCATCGGGTAAATTACGAGAAAACCTTGAAGGAGAAGTGTATTTAAATATCAATGCTAAAGCACTATTGGCATTAAAGACAGGGGATACTTTCCGATTAGATATACCTGAGTTAGGTATTTTTTATGATATTGAAATTAATGATTTTTACGACGATCAATTTGGTAATAAAACCATTAAAGCACTCCTTCCTGAGCAAGATATGATATATAGCTCAGTATTTACGGTAAGTAAAAGTTCTATTTATGCCAACATATCGACGCCAGATGGAATATATGTCATGCAAGGTAATAGTCAATATGCATGGATGGCAGAAACTAATGATTTAAGTCGTGGTGTTATTATGGACTCCATCGAAAATAATAATTCTAATAGTTTAAATTCTCATGAACATCAAGCGATATTGCAACCTATGACTAATGCTACTAATAAGGAAAGGTTAAATATTAAATAATGAAAATAAATTATTTAACTCAATCTAATTTGTGTGAAGTAAAGCAGTAAATAAGTAAGTCGGTAAAAGTCTATTAATAAAAACAAAATCTATAAAAACATTATAAAAATAAACTAACGGAGAATGTTATGATAAATGTTATCAAAAAAAGAGCATTATTAGGTCTTTCAATTTCGGCATTATTGTCGGCATCAGCATTGGCAACAGATGTTGTTATTGGTGCCTATTATACGCCTGATGCAGCGAGCAGAAGTTTCGATATTCAAGCAGAAATTTCAAATATGATTGCTACGGCAAATCAATATTATGCAGATAGTGGTTTAGCTATTGAATTACAATTATCGGCGACGCCTTATGAATTAGAAGAAAATATCATTGCTTCAACTGCAAGTCTGAAAAGTGTTTACCGAGATCCAATAATTCAAAATTGGAGGGATGAATACAAAGAAGATCTTGTTGTCGTATTTGGATCTTATGCTCCAGAAGACGATGACTTTGTAACCTGCGGTATCGCGGGGGACATATATGGTATGAAGATTTTTCCTTTTGATTATAATAAGTATGACAGTTATGCTTTCAATGTTACCGGGACAAATTGTGGTAATACAACCATGACATTTATCCATGAGCTTGGGCATAGCATGGGTCCTGAGGGATCCCCACTTTTCTGGCTCATAAACAATGAATACTGATTGTGAAGTGAGCCAAGTTATACAGCACATAAC
>NZ_CANLZC010000064.1 GCF_947495455.1 uncultured Shewanella sp.
GAGATAGGACTCGGATTTTGACGCATTTAAACGATCAGTCAACCGATCAATAAATCGTTAAATGATCGGCATTACCGATAATGGGCGCTTTTTTTAATGTGAGATTTAACTCAGTTGTCCTGTAAGCTCAAATTGGGTTAATTGCGCTTGATATGGCTCAAGAGAGCCTATGTTCTCATTGACCCATTGTTGATTGTAGTAAGTGTCGAGATAACGTTCACCGGGATCGCAGATCAAGGTCACAATAGCGCCTTTTTCACCTTTTTTTTGCATTTGAGAAGCAATTTCCAAGACGCCATAGAGGTTAGTCCCTGTAGAAGGGCCAGTTTTTCGTCCGATTAATTGCTCAAGCCAGTTCATTGTTGCCAAACTGGCTGCATCAGGGATTTTTTTCATATCATCCACGACGCCAGCAATAAAAGAGGGCTCGACCCTTGGACGGCCAATACCTTCAATTTTACTGCCTTCTTTGCAGGTTAAGCGCTTATCATGGGAGTGGTAGTAATCATAAAAAACAGAATGCTCAGGATCCACCACACAGAGCTGTGTTGCTAATCTTTGATAGCGGATATAACGGCCAATAGTGGCTGATGTGCCACCAGTGCCTGGACTCATGACTATCCATTTTGGAATAGGGTGCTGCTCTTTTTGCATTTGTTCAAAAATGGCATTAGCGATGTTGTTATTGCCTCGCCAATCGGTCGCGCGTTCAGCGAAGGTAAATTGATCCATGTAATGGCCTTTGAGCTCCTTGGCCAGTTTTTCAGATTCTGAATAGATCTGGCTGGAATGATCCACAAAATGGCATTTTCCACCATAGAATTCTATTTGTTGTATTTTCTTTTTGGCGGTTTTTGCAGGCATGACGGCGATAAAGGGAAGGCCTAATAAACGAGCGAAATAGGCTTCAGAAACCGCGGTACTGCCTGATGAGGATTCAATAATAGGCGTATCTTCTTTTATCCAGCCGTTACATAATGCATATAAAAATAAAGAGCGAGCTAAACGGTGTTTTAAGCTTCCAGTTGGGTGTGTGCTTTCATCTTTGAGATAAATATCGATGCCATCGAGTGACGGGATCTCAAGTTTTATGAGGTGTGTTTCTGCACTGCGTTGAAAATCCGCTTCAATTTTCTCAATGGCTTGATTGACCCAAGTGTTCGTCACTATTTTGTCCTTTATAACAATAAAAGATAAATAATAATTAAAATGCATTAGTTATGATAGCAAATAGAGCCGATCTGTGTTTTTTAATTCTGTTTTGCACATAGCTAGAACTTATTAAATACGAATTGGAAAACATAAAGCTATTTTATTAACATTTTGATTGCGATTATGCTATGAGTTTGATGATGTCTGATGATGAAAGCAAGAAGATTGATTATGTGTTTATTTTTCGACTTTGGGAAAATAGTGAATACGTTATGAAATGGATATAAGGGATCTGTTGATGAGGTATTTATTGCTTTGGACGCTTGGGCTTGTGGTATTGAATGGGTTAATTAAGTTGTTTGAAGTAAAGTGACTTTTAATAATTCAATGAAAGTAATATTCAGGGATATTTTTATTTCATCTTATTTTATTTCATCTTAGCAATATTCTAACAATAAAATGGTGGAGGGAGAAGGATTCGAACCTTCGAAGGCTGAGCCGTCAGATTTACAGTCTGATCCCTTTGGCCACTCGGGAACCCCTCCGAATTTTATTTTTCAGCACAAGACTTTTACAGCATAAATATTGTTACTAATTGTACTAATACGTTTAAATGATTTATTTAAAAATAAAATGGTGGAGGGAGAAGGATTCGAACCTTCGAAGGCTGAGCCGTCAGATTTACAGTCTGATCCCTTTGGCCACTCGGGAACCCCTCCGAATTTTATTTTTCAGTACAAGACCTTTACAGCATAAATATTGTTACTGATTGTGCTAATACATTTAAATGATTTATTTAAGCATAAAATGGTGGAGGGAGAAGGATTCGAACCTTCGAAGGCTGAGCCGTCAGATTTACAGTCTGATCCCTTTGGCCACTCGGGAACCCCTCCAAATTTTATTTCTTTTTTAATGCAAATGGTGGAGGGAGAAGGATTCGAACCTTCGAAGGCTGAGCCGTCAGATTTACAGTCTGATCCCTTTGGCCACTCGGGAACCCCTCCTCAATTGCGGCGGCAATAGTAGTCAGATTTTTTTATGATGTAAAGGCCTATTTTAAATAATCTCTAAAGTATCGGCTCAAGTGGTCGATTAATTAACAATGGCTTGTTTTGGTGGTTTTTTTTTATGCAAAATACGATTTCATTAGTGAATGAGCTAAGCTTAGGCTCTCGTCTTAATCAGGCTGTCGAGGCTAATCGAAGGGGGGAGTTTGGATTATTATTGGCATTGATATCTGATGAGCAACAAAATATGCCTCAATTTCAGATTAAGCCATCAAGCACAGATCAAGATGATAGAGCGCAGTTTAATTTACCTCCTGAGCAATTATTAGTGGCTGATCTTAATATAGCCGAATCTATAGTGAACAACAGCCATGCTTTTCATGTGTCAGGTACAACAGGATTTCGATTACAAGATGGCTTAATGCAAGAAGCCTTAGTGATCCGCAAAGGTCAAGGTGCTGCCCTTGAGAGTGTGATAAAAAATTGTGATTATCACACTCAATTGAGGACTCAAGGAGAATATAAAACCATTGAAACTGAAGCGGTAACCTTAATTGAGCAATTGACGACTCAGCGCCAAATGAGCCAAGTATTATTGCAGGCCTAATAGTGAATACCAACGAAAAACCTTGCTAAAGTCATTGTTTGGCTCAGGGCATGCAACAATGTTTAAATTTCTTGCCGCTTTGGCAAATACAGCTGGCATTGCGTTTGGGTAAAGTGCATTGCATTTGCTTACCATCAGTGTAATACCAAAGCTTGTTCTCTAATATAAAATGAGAGCGTTCATAGATGACGTCTATTTTTTGGTTTTGTTTAAACCAAGCCTTAAAAGTGACAGTGCCTTTATTGTTCTGGTGTTCACTGTTTATCACTTCTAAGCTTAACCATTGAGGTTGTGGCTCCTTTGAGAGCTGTTCTATTGTTAAATCGAGCCTAAAATCAGGATGTTGAGTTTTGATAATATAATCAAAATGCTTCATAAAATAAGCACTGTATCGAGAACGCATGAGTTGTTCTGGTGTGTGTGCTTGTGTTTGATCTTGATGAGCAAGGTGACAACATTGTGAATAGGCTTTCATTGAGCCACAAGGGCATAGAGATGAGCGTTCGCCAGAAGCTGATTCAATCATGGGTATTGGTTGGTTCCGAGTCTATTGGAGAAAATTGGCGACCATAATACAGGTTGGGCTGAGGTTTAGCATTATAATAAAAGGCGGTATCGGCTTTATTATTGGTTTCCACCACAAGATACCAATGTCCATTGGGATATTTTTTAGCGACATTGACAAATTTACCCGCAAATTCACTCATGGGTTCTTCGTCACCACTGTATGGATAATATCGAATAAGATAATACCCAATATCTGTGGCACTTTTGTCTTGTATATATCGTTGAATAATTCGAAAATCCACTTCAATATTCGCTTGTTTATCATTAATTTTCTTAAAAAATGCACGATATTGTTCAAGAATTTTTTCACGGCCTAATAGTATTTCTTTATTTTGATTGTCTGAAATATATGAAGCATCTTGTGCATAAATAAAAAGCATTTTTTGGGTATCGAGTGCGTCAAAAGCTTTATTAAAATGATGATAAATATGATTAAGCATGACATTGTCATCATTATTCGCATAACTGAAAGAAGTAAAAATAAGGAAGAGTGATACTAAAAAGATACTGAATAAATTTGATGATTTCATAATATTTAGGCTCTTGTTATGCCAAGTTTAACTATAATACGTCCCCCGTTGTAATGACAGCGGTAGATCTTTACAAAATATGTAAAAGAGGATTAAGTGGATAAAACGCCTTATCAAAAAGGCGTTTTGCAATGCCTCAATCACCTTAATGTGTTAGAGGCTCTAGGCAGTTACCAACCGCATTGACGATTGGCTTGGTTATTTTGTTCATTTAACCAAACCTGCAAAGGGGCAAAATAGTTTAATACGGCATTGGCATCCATTTTTTCACTGCCAGTGACAACGGCTAATGCTTTTGGCCAAGGCTGGCTTTGCCCCATTTCTAACATGGTATTGAGTTTAGCACCGGCTTCTTTATTGCCATAAATGCTGCAACGATGAATAGGGCCTGTATTTTGCGTCATTTCACAAAGTGCTTGATGAAATTGAAATTGTAAAATGTGAGCTAAGAAATAGCGAGTATAAGGTACATTAGCCGGTACATGGTATTTTGCACCTGGATCAAAATCGGTTTCATTACGTTCAACAGGGGCTTTCACACCTTGATATTTTTCTCTGAGCTCCCACCAAGATTGATTGTACTCTTCTGGCGTTATTTCACCATTAAAGACTTTCCAGCGCCATTGATCGATCATCAATCCAAAGGGAAGGAAGGCGACTTTATCTAATGCTTGTTTCAGCAACAAGCCTATATCTTTAGAAGCATCCGGTACAGTATCCAATAATCCTATCTGTTGTAAGTAACTGGGGGTGATAGATAAGGCGACTGTATCACCAATGGCTTCATGGAAACCGTCATTCGCACTATTTTTGAAGATAAAAGGCTGGTCTTTATAAGCGCGTTGGTAATAGTTGTGGCCTAATTCATGATGAATAGTGACGAAATCTTCAGCATCTTTTTGAATACACATTTTGATGCGTATATCATCTAAATCATCAAGATCCCAAGCCGAAGCATGACAAACAACGTCTCTGTCTTTAGGTTGAGTGAAAAGAGACCTTTCCCAAAAAGTGTCGGGAAGAGGCGCAAAACCCAGTGAAGAAAAGAAGTTTTCAGCTTGCTCAACCATTTGTATTTCAGTGTAATTTTTATTGCGTAACAGTTGAGTAATATCATAGCCTGGATCGGCGTCAGCTGGCGCAACAGTGTCATAAATATTGCCCCAACTTTGTGCCCACATATTGCCTAACAGGTGAGCCGGTATAGGTCCGTTAGCGGGAGCAATGTCATCGCCATATTTTTTATTTAATTCCCCTCTAACATAGCAATGTAGTGAATCATATAATGGTTTGACTTGATCCCATAAGTGGTCGAGTTCTTGAGAGAATGCTTCAGGTTTCATATCATATTGACTTCGCCAAAGTACCGAAAGATCTTTATAACCTAAATCATTAGCACCTTCATTCGCCAAGCCCACTTCTTTTTCAAATAAGGGACGCATGGGTTTGGCTATTTCACGCCAACCTTGCCAAACTTCAAGCAATAAAGCGGGATCTTTTGATTCGGCCATAATGACCGATAGCTCTGGTTGGGTCAGGCAACGGCCGTCTTTTAAACAGTACTTTCCTTTTCCATATAACCCGTTCAATTCGGCATTAAGCTGTGCAAGTTCAGCATTTTTATTGGGATCCAATGGCGCGGGAAGCACCAGAGAACTTCTCAGTATATTCAGTTTTCTTTTATCGGTATCACTTAAAGACGCTTGATCATATTGTGCGGCTTGTGTGGCTAATTTTACCGATGCCGCTGTTCTTTCTTCACCGACTTTGGCTGCAAGCTGAGCGGTGTCATGAGTAATGAAATTATTGTATATCCATTCAGCACGGTTTTGCTTAATGGATAATTGGCTTAATTGATTTTCTGCATCACTGAGAAAGGTTTCTGCTGATATGTTTAATTTTTGTTTGTTTTCTTGATTATTCGTTTGAGGATCACCGCAGGCAGATAATCCTAACAGCATGGCTACCACAGCAGACAGGCGTGATTGTCTTGATACGAGTCGATTCATCAATTTCATCCTTTTGTTATTTTTGTGTTCGCATTTTACCTATTTTGTTTCAATAAAACACCTGAAGAAAAAAAATCGTTGCTATTTAAGTTTGAAACACAGGAAAATCAGCGCTATTGAAGTGAATTCTATTTGACAAGAAGTGAACGAGTGTTTAATTTAAACGAGTGTTTAAATCATTAACTTAAGAATTAAGGTCACGGAATGGCAAACCAATCCGATACTAAAACAAAAATTCTGGATTCAGCTGAAAAGCTATTTGCAGAAAGAGGGTTTTCTGAAACCTCATTACGACTTATCACCAGTAAAGCTGAGGTTAATTTAGCATCCGTAAACTATCATTTTGGCTCTAAAAAAGAGCTTATTCGAGCCGTTTTAGCACGATATATGGATGTGTTTATGCCTGCAGCTGCAGGTGCTATTTTGCAGGTAAAAGAGCAGAAAGAATGTACAAGTTTGAATGATATTTTTTCAACGTTAGTGTCACCTTTGTTAGATCTCAATCATGTTCGTACAAATGGAACTCTGATTTTTTTGCAATTATTGGGCAGAGGGTATATTGAAAGTCAAGGGCATCTTCGTTGGTTTATCACGACGCATTATGGGCAATACTTAACGCAGTTTGTCCATGCAGTGGCTGACAGCGCGCCGGAAATTCCTGCCGCAGAAATGTTTTGGCGATTACACTTTACGTTAGGCACGGTCGTTTTTACTATGGCGTCAGCAGATGCGTTAACAGAAATTGCTGCGGCAGATTTTAACGAGCATAATGATATTGAAGCGGTGATTCGAAAAGTGATCCCTTATCTTTCTGCTGGCGTGTCTGCACCGCTAAATTAATCTAATAAGGTATTGTATTAATGGCATTTTTTATATTGTTTCTACTTGTAGTCGTTGTTGTGTTGTTTAGCGTGAAAAGCACGCGTATGGCATTGTTAACTCAACCCGCATTTTCGTTTTTCAAAAAAGTGCTGCCGCCTTTGTCAAATACAGAAAAAGAGGCCATGGAAGCGGGGGATGTATGGTGGGAAGGGGAGCTATTTCAAGGTCGACCTGATTGGAATGTCCTTCATGGCTATGGTAAACCTAGTTTAACCAGTGAAGAGCAAGCCTTTATTGATAATCAAGTGGCGACAGCCCTTGGAATGATTGACGATCATGACATTGTTCAAAATAGGAAGGACTTACCACCAGAGCTTTGGGACTATTTTAAAAAAGAAGGCTTTTTTGCTTTAATTATTCCTAAACAATATGGGGGTAAAGCATTTTCGGCTTATGCGAACTCAACTATTGTGAGTAAAATTGCCAGTCGCAGTGTCAGTGCCGCCGTGACTGTGATGGTGCCTAATTCACTCGGTCCTGGCGAGTTATTGACTCATTATGGAACGGCGGAGCAAAAAGATCGGTGGTTACCGGATTTAGCCTCTGGAAAAGCCATTCCTTGTTTTGCATTAACGGGCCCTGAAGCAGGCTCGGATGCTGGGGCCATACCTGACGAAGGGATCGTGTGTCGTCAACAGTGGAACGGGGAAGAAATATTAGGGTTAAAGTTAACTTGGAATAAACGCTATATCACCTTAGCACCTGTTGCGACAGTCTTAGGTCTTGCGTTTCAGATGCGCGATCCTGATGGATTATTAGGGAATGTTAGCAATATTGGGATCACTTGTGCGCTTATTCCCACCGATCATCCAGGTGTCGAAATTGGTCGTCGTCATAATCCATTAAATATGGCGTTCATGAATGGTACTACGTCAGGGAAAGATGTTTTTATTCCGCTGGATTGGATTATAGGTGGACCATTATATGCGGGCCGTGGTTGGCGTATGTTGGTTGAATGCTTATCGGCAGGCAGGGGAATTTCTTTACCGGCATTGTCTACAGCATCGGGACATTTGACGACGAAAACGACAACAGCATACAGCTATGTTCGTCAGCAATTTGGGCTACCTATTGGGCAATTTGAAGGTGTTCAAGAAGCGTTAGCACGGATAATAGCCAATACTTACCAGCTTGAAGCTGCACGGCGTTTAACCACAACCGGTATTGATCTAAAAGTTAAGCCTTCTGTTGTGACTGCAATTGCGAAATATCATATGACGGAGTTAGGGCGTCAAGTGATGAATGATGCGATGGATATTCAATCTGGAAAGGGGATCCAGCTTGGGCCTAAAAATTATTTGGGTCAAGGTTATATGTCTTGTCCCATTTCAATTACCGTTGAAGGCGCCAATATTTTAACTCGAAGTTTGATGATTTTTGGTCAGGGCGCGACACGATGTCACCCTTATGTCATCGCTGAAATGGAAGCCGCCGCCATGAAAGATGAAAAGGATGGATTGGCTCGTTTTGATGCATTACTACTTGGTCATATGGGTTATACAGCTCGAAATGCATTGAGTGCTTTTGGTCATGCATTAACAGGTAGTCGCTTAGCCACGGCGCCCGTTAGTGGAGAAACAAAGCAATATTATAAAGATATGACTCGTCTATCATCGGCTTTAGCCTTTATGACGGATTTATCTATGCTGGTCATGGGGGGCGATCTGAAACGTAAGGAAATGTTATCGGCGCGTTTGGGTGATGTCCTGAGTCAACTTTATTTGGCATCTGCAACACTGAAGATGTTTGAAGATAATGGCCGCCAGTTTGATGATTTACCTGCCGTTAGACATGTCATGGCGACACGTTTGCAGCTTGCTTCACAAGCATTAAATGAAGCTATTCGCAATTTTCCAAATAAAGCGGTGGCAATGTTATTACGGGTTATCATTTTCCCCTTAGGTAACCGCTTTAAGGCGCCCAGTGATAAATTGTCTGTTGATCTTGCTCAAAGCATAAGTCAACCAGGACCTGCTAGGGATAGGTTAACATTTTTATGCCCTGATTTAGCAGAGGAGCAAGGTGGCATTGCCGATGTGGAACAGGCATTTTTAGCGAAATATGCTTGCAAAGGTTTATATCAGAAACTCAAACAAGCACAAAAGGAGGGTCAACTACCGACAAAAATGGCGCCATTAGCCTTGTTTGAAGCGGCGTTAGATGCAAGTATTATATCGATTGACGAATATAATGCCTTAGTTAATGCTGATAAATTGAGGTTAGCGGCGATTGCAGTCGACGACTTTGCATCCTTGTAGCCCACAATGAAAGTGAGTAAAAAAGGGACGCGATTGCGTCCCTTTTTTGTTTTTACAGGTGTTCCGTCCTGAGATAAGTTGACACTTTGGAGACTTATCGATGAAAACTTCAAGTAAAATGGGTGTTAAGCGACGATTAAGATCTTACAAGTATTCGTGCCACCAATAGTCTCCATTGCATCGCCTTTGGTCATTAATACCATGTCACCACTTTGTAAATAGCCTGCTTTTGATAAGGCGGCTAATGCTTCTTGAGGTAAAACTTCAGCAGAATACTGTGTTGAATCAAAGTAGAAAGGATGAACACCTCGGTATAAAGCCATTTTGGCTAACGTTCCTTGATGGCGAGATAAAGAATAAATCGGTAACGAAGAGCTGATGCGTGACATTAACTGTGGCGTTGCACCTGATTCAGTCAGTGCAATAATGGCTTTGACACTGTCTAAATGGTTAGCTGCATACATAGTAGATAAAGCAATGGTTTCTTCAACGGTACTAAATTGTTGATCAATTCTATGTTTAGACACTTGTACACTGGGGTGTGACTCTGCACCTAAACAGACATTTGACATGGCTTTAACGGTTTCTTCTGGAAAGTCACCAGCAGCGGTTTCTGCCGATAGCATGACGGCATCAGTGCCATCAAGGACAGCATTAGCGACATCCATGACTTCAGCACGTGTTGGCATTGGGCTGCTGATCATGGACTCCATCATTTGCGTGGCCGTGATAACCGGTTTATTGAGTTGACGAGAGCGACTAATGAGCTTTTTTTGC
This sequence comes from uncultured Shewanella sp., assembly GCF_947495455.1. Lineage (GTDB taxonomy): Bacteria > Pseudomonadota > Gammaproteobacteria > Enterobacterales > Shewanellaceae > Shewanella. The sequence goes on from NZ_CANLZC010000064.1 coordinate 9,790, forward strand.
ACAGCCACTAACGCGGGATCGCCAATTTCTACGCCGAGATCGCCACGGGCGACCATAACGGCATCAGATGCTTTAATGACATCATCCATGGCCTCATCCGTCGAAACCGCTTCAGCGCGTTCAACTTTTGAGACGATAAGTGCATTACTGCCAGCGGCAACGGCTAATGAGCGAGCATAGTTAAGATCAGCACCGCTACGTGGAAAGGAAACGGCCAGGTAATCGACATTGATGGCAGCGGCTGTAATGATGTCTTGCTTGTCTTTTTCTGTGAGTGCTTCAGCAGATAAACCGCCACCTTGTTTGTTGATGCCTTTATTGTTAGATAAAGGGCCCGCTACAGTAACTATGGTATGGACTTTATTGCCTTCAACACGTTCAACTTTCAGTTGTACACGGCCATCATCAAGCATTAAAATGTCGTTGACACTCACATCTTGTGGTAAGGCTTTGTAATCAATACCAACTTGATTTTCATCTCCTTCCCCTTTTCCTAAGTCGGCATCAAGGATATAAGTTTGCCCAAGTTTTAACTGTACCTTTTTGTTATCTTTAAAGGTTGAAACTCGAATTTTTGGCCCTTGTAAATCGCCTAGGATCGCCACATGGACACCTAACTCTTTAGCAATAGCTCTTGCATCAGAGGCTCGCTTTAAGTGATCTTCTGCTGAGCCATGTGAAAAGTTTAGACGAACAACATTGGCACCGGCTGCGATGATGCGACGTAAATTATCATCGCGATCTGTGGCTGGGCCTAAAGTTGTGACGATTTTTGTTCTGCGGAACATACCATACTCCGTTAAAATTTAAATTCTGGAACGCTATTACTCTATTATGATACCAGACATTAGTGTGTTTTGTAGGAAAATTACAAGATTTTGCTAGATAAAAAATAACTTTTTTAAGGTTGAATGGGGTGAATTATCTTGTTAAAGCCGCTTCAGGATATGATAGCGGCTTAACATCATCAAGAAAGTCAGTTACAGAATGGGATCTTTATCGATGCGAGATTCTTTTAAAACTTCTTTAACGCGTTTCAAGTTTTCTCGAAAACGGGGGCCACGGCGTAAGGTGAAACCTGTGGCTAAGACATCAACAATAACAAGTTGAGCAAGTCGAGAAGCCATAGGAAGATACATATCGGTATCTTCAGGTACTTCCATGGTAACAGGCAGTGTGCAGACATTGGATAAAGGAGAGTGTCTTGCTGTTATGCCTATGACTGCTGCGCCATTTTCTCGTGCTAATTTGGCAATATCAATCAATGATTTAGTTCTTCCTGTGTGGGATATTAATACCACCACATCGCCGTCATTACTGTTGATACAGCTCATACGTTGCATAAGCACATCATCAAAACAAATAACGGGAACGTTAAAGCGAAAGAATTTATTTTGTGCGTCGTGAGCAACAGATGCTGAGGCCCCTAAACCAAAAAAAGAAATCTTTTTCGCTTGGGTGAGAATATCGACAGCTTTGTTGATTGCTGCGGTGTCGATGCTTTGCCTTGCGGTATCTAATGAGGCCATTGATGATTCAAATATTTTGGTGGTATACGAATCAGGGCTGTCATCTTCTTCAACATGTCGACTGACATAAGGCGTACCGTTGGCGAGGCTTTGAGCCAAGTGCAATTTAAAATCAGGAAAGCCTTTAGTATCTAACCTGCGGCAAAAACGATTGACTGTCGGTTCACTAACATCCGCCATTTTTGCGAGTGTGGCGATACTTGAGTGGATAGCCGTTTGTGGTGAAGCGAGGATCACCTCTGCGACTTTACGTTCAGATTTACTAAAGTGTGTCAGGCTTTTTTGTACCTTTTCTAGGGTATTCATATGGATATGTCCACTCAGAAGGAATGTAGTTTTATTTTTACTTTCTATGATGGTTATTTTTTCTTCTATAACACAGCGTAGAGCGTTACAATAAATTATACTAGTGAAAGTATAAAAGTATCTAGTAAATATAGTAATTTTATCACGAAAGAATAACAGATAGTGTAGACATCTGACTAGTGACGGTGAAAGGCGATAATTTACAAAATTTAGATGCAATTATTGAGTTCTGTTGTTATATTACAACAAATGTGTGAATTCTTGTCTTTTTAAGGCGGGACACTGTAATGATAGGAGATGACGTCTCGATGGGTATAACAACAGAAGCCAAAGCCTGTGATTTTGTTCTTTTTGGAACCAAAGGGGATTTAGCTAAGCGAAAATTATTGCCTTCTTTATATCAATTAGATAAAGCTCAATTGCTTGATGAAGACACTAAAATTCTGGGTGTAGCCAAAGATAATTTCACTTTAGAAGAATACCGTGCATTAGTTAAAACGGCATTAACGACGTTCGTTAAAGAAGAAATTTGCTCAGAGACATTAAATCGTTTGCTAGAACGTTGTCATTATATTGGAACCAACTTTACTGAGTCGAAAGGTTACAAGGCTTTTCATACGGTATTGGAACCGAAAAAGCGTGCTACTGTCTGTTATTTTGCTACACCCCCTGCTATTTTTGGTGATATTTGTCGTTGTTTAAATGAACAAAAACTGATTTATCCCGATACTCGTGTTGTCCTTGAAAAACCCATTGGTTCTGATCTTGCTTCTTCAAAAGTGATTAATGATCAAGTATCAGCCTTTTTTAATGAAGAACAAATATACCGCATCGATCACTATTTAGGTAAAGAAACGGTCCAAAATTTGATTGCATTGCGTTTTGCCAATTCTTTGTTTGCGTCAAAGTGGGATAACCGTACCATAGATCATGTACAAATTTCTGTTGCAGAAGAAGTTGGTATTGAAGGGCGTTGGGGCTATTTTGATAAAGCCGGCCAAATGCGAGATATGATCCAAAATCATTTATTACAGGTATTAACGTTAGTTGCGATGGATCCACCTGTAAATTTAGATGCGGACAGTATTCGTGATGAAAAGGTGAAAGTGCTTAAATCACTGCGACCTATCAATGAAGATAATATTTTTGAAAATACCGTTCGAGGTCAGTACTCATCAGGCTTTCTAAAAGGTTCTCCAGCACCGGGTTATTTAGAAGAAGAAGGGGCAAATGTTAATTCTAATACTGAAACATTTGTTGCATTAAGAGTCGATATTGATAATTGGCGTTGGGCTGGCGTGCCTTTTTATCTCAGAAGTGGCAAGCGGATGCCGTTTAAGAGCTCTGAAATCGTCGTGTATTTTAAAAACCCGCCTCATAATTTGTATCGCTCAAATTATCGTAACTTGCCACCTAATAAATTGACTATTCGCTTACAGCCCCATGAAGGTGTTGAAATTCAGATGATGAATAAAGTGCCTGGATTGGAGCAAAAGCAGCGCTTGCAAACCGCTAAATTGGATTTAAGTTTTTCAGATACTTTTAAAACAGAGCGTATTGCTGATGCTTATGAGCGTCTGTTATTAGAAGCTATGTTGGGCAATCAAGCGTTATTTGTTCGTCGCGATGAAGTTGAACAGGCGTGGAGTTGGGTAGATGGCATTATCAAGGCTTGGGAAAGCAGTAGTGAAAAACCAAAACCGTATCCTGCAGGGACATGGGGGCCGGTCGCATCGGTTGCATTAATTGCAAAAGACGGTCGTTCTTGGGATGAATAGAGAAAAAAGTAACATGATTAAAGAAACGGTATTTAAAGCCTTTGAAAGTAAAGGGGCATTAGAGCAACAGCTTGCTGAGCGTATTGCCGAACAACTACAAGAAGCCGTTGATAGCCGAGGACAGGCGAGTCTTGTGGTATCAGGCGGCTCAACCCCTTTGGCTTTGTTTGAACAACTGAGTCATCGCGGTATTGATTGGAATAAAGTGCAAATCACTCTAGCTGATGAGCGCTGGGTGAATAATGATCATGCTGATTCAAATGAAAAGTTGGTCAGAGAACATTTACTCACCAATAAAGCGGCAAGTGCAAAATTTCAGGGGTTGAAAAACATGTTTTCGACTCCAGAAGAAGGCGCTGCAATGACCACAGAGCAGCTGGCTCATTTTTCTCGTCCTTTTGATGTGGTCGTTTTAGGAATGGGCAATGATGGCCATACTTGTTCATGGTTTCCTTGTTCGGCAGAGTTAGCTCAAGCTTTGTCAACGGATGATCTTTGCGTTGCGGTTAACCCGACAACGGCGCCCAATGCAAGGATCACATTATCTAAATCTGCGATTTTGGCAAGTCGCCAAATCTATTTACACATAGTCGGTGAGCAGAAACTGAGTGTTTATCGTCAAGCATTAACAAGTAAAGCGGTGGATGAAATGCCTATACGCGCTGTTTTAGGTCAAAGCAGTACCCCTGTTGATGTTTATTGGAGTGCTTAAGGAGTTATTATGCAAGCCGTTATAGAAGCTGTGACTCAGCGTATTATTAAGCGTAGTGAAGTCTCCAGAGCCAAGTATTTATCTGCATTAGAAGATGCAAAAACGAAAGGTGTACATCGTAGCGCGCTAAGCTGTGGTAATTTAGCCCATGGATTTGCTGCGTGTAATCCTGATGATAAGTCGTCCATTAAACAGCTTAATAAAGCGAATATTGGTATTGTGACTGCTTTTAATGACATGTTATCAGCCCATCAGCCTTATGAAGTATACCCAGAATTATTGAAAAAAGCCTGCCAAGAAGTGGGGAGTGTTGCACAAGTTGCAGGTGGTGTGCCAGCAATGTGTGATGGCGTGACTCAAGGTCAGCCTGGCATGGAGCTGAGCTTGTTGAGCCGTGAAGTGATTGCTATGGCCACGGCTGTGGGGCTTTCACATAATATGTTTGATGGGGCGTTATTATTAGGGATCTGTGACAAAATTGTTCCGGGGTTATTGATAGGAGCACTCAGTTTTGGGCATTTGCCTATGCTATTTGTGCCTGCAGGCCCGATGAAGTCAGGGATCCCCAATAAAGAAAAAGCACGTATAAGACAGCAGTTTGCTCAAGGTAAAGTGGACCGAGCCGCGTTGCTAGAGGCTGAATCTGCGTCTTATCATAGTGCAGGTACTTGTACTTTTTATGGTACTGCCAACAGTAACCAGTTGATGTTAGAAGTGATGGGGTTACAGCTGCCGGGCTCCTCTTTTGTGAACCCAGATGATCCATTGAGAGAAGCCTTGAGTAAAACGGCTGCGAAACAAGTGTGTCGTTTAAATGAAATGGGTTCTCAATATACGCCTATCGGTCAAGTTGTCTCAGAAAAATCCATTGTAAATGGCATTGTCGCGCTGTTAGCGACAGGCGGTTCGACTAACTTGACTATGCATATTGTTGCTATTGCCCGTGCTGCTGGCATTATTATTAATTGGGATGATTTTTCAGAGCTGTCTGATGCGGTTCCTTTATTGGCTCGTGTTTATCCTAATGGGCATGCGGATATTAACCATTTCCATGCTGCAGGTGGAATGGCACTGCTGATTAAAGAGTTACTTGATGCGGGGTTACTGCATGAAGATGTGCAAACTGTCGCGGGGCCGGGTCTTAAGCGTTATACCCAAGAGCCTAAATTAATTGATGGCGAGTTACGTTGGGTTGAAGGTCCTAAAGACAGTTATGATAAAGCCGTATTAACATCTGTTAGCGAACCTTTTCAAGCCAATGGCGGCTTAAAACTCATGAAAGGTAACCTAGGACGCGCGGTAATAAAGGTCTCGGCGGTACAAGAAGAAAACAGGATCGTTGAAGCGCCAGCTGTGGTGATTGATGATCAAAATAAGTTAGACGCTTTATTTAAAGCGGGCGAGCTGAACAAAGATTGTGTGGTCGTGGTGAAGGGGCAAGGCCCTAAAGCCATTGGTATGCCAGAGCTGCATAAATTGACCCCTATTTTAGGCAGTTTGCAAGATAAAGGGTTTAAGGTTGCACTTCTAACCGATGGTCGTATGTCCGGTGCATCGGGTAAAGTGCCTGCGGCTATTCATTTGACACCAGAAGCGTTAGATGGTGGTTTAATCGCGAAAGTGCAACAAGGGGATATGATCCGTTTAAATGCATTAACCGGTGAACTGAGTTTATTAGTTGATGAGACAGTATTAAATGCTCGAGTGGCTGAAGAAGTGAATTTACAACCTTCAAGTTACGGTATGGGGCGTGAATTATTTGGTGCGCTACGGTCAAATTTAAGTAGCCCAGAGACGGGTGCGCGTTGTACCCAAGCCATTGATGAAAAATATTAAAATTAGGAAGAATAACTCCATGCTTGAGAATAATTGGTCTATTCAGTCACAAGATATTTTTAAATGCAGTCCTATTGTTCCTGTGATGGTGATCAATAAGATTGAAGATGCGGTTCCTTTAGCAAAAGCACTCGTGGCAGGCGGGATTAAGGTTCTTGAAGTGACCTTAAGAACGGCTTGTGCACTTGAAGCAATAGCAAAAATAGCCAAAGAAGTCCCTGAGGCTTATGTTGGTGCGGGAACGGTACTTAATGAAGAGCAGCTTCATCAAGCTGTTGAGGCTGGGGCTCAGTTTGTAATAACGCCTGGTGCCACACCAGAGTTATTAAAAGCGGCGATGTCTGGGACTGTGCCATTGATCCCTGGTGTGGCCAGTATTTCTGAAGTGATGGCTGGAATGGAATTGGGTTATACTCATTTTAAATTTTTTCCAGCAGAAGCATCTGGGGGCGTTAATGCATTGAAAGCATTTTCAGGTCCTTTGGCGAATATTCGTTTTTGTCCAACAGGGGGAATATCACCTGATTCTTACAAGAAATATTTGGCTTTGCCAAATGTGGATTGTATTGGTGGAAGCTGGATAGCGCCTACAGATGCCATGGCAGCTGGAGATTGGAATAAGATCACTATGCTGTGTAAAGAAGCGTTAGCCGGTTTGTAATCGTATTTCCATGACGGATGAAAAAAGGAAGCATAGCTTCCTTTTTTATTTGTTTATTGCTATTAATATTATTTTATCATCTGAAAAGGGCTTTGTGCTTTCCAGACTCGATAACGTAGTTGTGCATTCTCAGGTAAATAAAATACAAAGGGAACACGGCTATTATAACGTAACATCAAATCGCTGGGCAGTCGCACAAAAGCTTCTTTTTTATCAAATTTCATACAGGCTTTCATTGTACTGGGGCCCGGTGCTATTGAGTCGACTTGATAATAGTTATAACCCCAACCTTTGACTGAATGTTGATTAACTTTCCCCTTTAGGCTGTGCTTATTACAATCTATGACTTTCGTTTGCCCTATTTCAAACTCAATTCTATATTGGCCTTCATCTTGCTTCTTTGGCAAATAAACAATGTGCTGTGTCATCCCTTTTGTTGGGGCGGGAAACATTTTGCTGGCTTCTTCGACTTGATAATTTGTGCTGTTATAACTGTGTCCAATGATGTTGTCATTGTCAGCATGAGCTGATGGCAGAGAGAATAAGGCGAGTGTACTGAGTGCGACACTGAAAAAATGCTTTAATGTAAAAGGCTGAAAGAGGGGGGTTAATATTTTCATTACGGCTCCAAAAGGTTTTCTGTACCTTATTTATATTGATGTCACTATAATTGAATACGTTAAATTATATTGTTGGTGACTTTATCATTTTTATATCAACAGCTCCTATCTCATGTTAATACTTGTTGATTTAAACCTATATTAAGATACGATATATTTTTAGAAGTAACAAGAATATTACATTGAAGTCGGAAAAATTCATGGTTAATATTTTTTAATCAATATTATGATATTTAAATAAAAATTATCTATTTTCAATATTGAATCTAGTGTTTACTCCTGCTTTTTATGCCTTATTTGTCTGTATCTGTGTTGTTATTATTAAAAAGTGGCAATATATTCTGATTAATCTTTTCTTTCTATGACTCATCTCGTTTTGTGTTTCGTTAATGTTAACTTTTTAAGTAAAGGTTGATTTCCTTTGATTGTTTATCACATGGTATTATTGAGATAAATCAGTGCCGTCAAGCTGAGTGTGTTGCTTGATAGAAATCGCATTAATGATTGATGTGAAGCCATTGATAATTGTTTACGATAAAAAAAGAAAAAGTGCCTTTGTTACAATATACTTAAACTGGTATTGATAATCGGGGACAAGGTGTGCTGAAAAAAGATCTGAGTAAAAATTCGCCGATTGAATTTTGCAAAGAAATAATACACCCAGGCGAAACATTGTCGTTAGCTTTACCTTTACCTGAGGTATTTAGTTGCGCGCCTCTTTATATGCCGATTAAAGTGATCCATGGTAAAAAAGCAGGTCCTTGTTTATTAATAACGGCTGCAATACACGGCGATGAACTTAATGGGAGTGAAATTATTAATCGCTTAATGGCATTAAGAGGGCTAAAAAAGCTTAAAGGCACCTTAATCGCCGTGCCTGTATTGAATGTTTATGGTTTGATTAATCGTTCTCGTTATTTACCGGGAGGGGAGGATTTAGATACTTGTTTTCCCGGTTTAGAAAGCGGTAATCATGGAGCTCGCCTAGCACATATCTTCACTGAGGAAGTGTTTGGTAAAGCGGATTTTTGTCTTGATTTACAAACCGGCTTTATCAATTATGCTAACTTACCTCAACTTTATATTGATTTGCATAAACAAGCATCAAGAGATTCTGCTGTTGCCTTTAATGCACCTGTTATTTCCCATTCTAGCCCAAAAGCAGGAAGTTTAGGTCAGCTTGCTCAGGAAAAAGGCATCCCTTTTTTACGTTATGAAGCGGGTGAAGCCATGCGTTTTGACTCTCACTCCATCACGACAGGACTGAGAGGGATTATTAATTTAATGCGCCACCTTGAAATGTTACCCGATAAACGATTCAGTAAAAAATCACCCTTAAAAAGTTTCTTTACGCAAAAAAATATTTGGGTGCGTGCGCCAGTGAGTGGCATGAGCTATTCGCGCTTGAGTTTAGGTCAGCATATTAAAAAGGGAGAAAGATTATGTGTGATAAACGATCCCTTTGGCGCTGCTGAAAGTGTGAATGTGATGAGTCCTGAAGAAGGTGTGATTATAGGGAAAAATAATTTACCTTTAGTTTATGAAGGAGAAGAGCTCTATAAATTGGCCATTTTTTCTAAAATGCAACATGCAGCCTATCACCTTGAAGATTGGCAAGAGAAAAGTTCTGCACATTTTGATACGCCTGATAATGAGTAACCTATGAGTGTGACTTTACCTCGATCGCCGATCTCAAGTTTAGGATTGTTTATTTGGTCTCTCACCGCTTTATTTTTTCTTTATGAATTCTTTTTACGTACATTTGTTGGCAGTTTAGCGCATCAAATCATTCCTGACTTGGGATTGAGTGCGGAGCGGTTTGCGCTTATTGGTTCGGCTTATTATTTGACACAAGGCCTAATGCAAGTGCCTGTTGGATTGCTGACGGATAAGTTTGGTGTCAAAGTGATATTGGTTTTTGCCTGTTTAGTGTGTGCTGCTGCGACTTTTTTATTTGCTTATTCAGCGGGCTTTATGAGTGCCTTTGTGAGTCGAGCATTAATGGGTTTTGGCTCTTCTTTTGCTTTTGTCTGTTTACTTGTGGTTGCTGCGGCTTGGTTTCCTAGACGTTTTTTTGGTTTTTTTGTTGGGTTATCACAATTTATTGGCACCATGGGACCTTTGTTAGCGGCAGGTCCTTTAATTGCTTTTATGAGTGAAGCGAATTTAAGTTGGCGTAGTACGCTTGAAATTGTCGGAATAGCGGGGGTGTTCCTTGCCATATTGATGTTACTGTTTGTTAAAAACAAAGGCCGTGATCCAGAAGATAAGTATGTTGTACTTAAACCGTCCCCAGAATTGAGTCTACGCTTATCACAGCTGCTTAAGAATAAACAAGCATGGTCTGTAGCCGCCTATTCGGCAACGGTTTATGCGTCAATGGCATTGCTTGGGGCGATTTGGGGAACAGAATATCTTCAAGTACGAGGCTTGAGCCAGTCGAGTGCGGGGAATATTATTTCCTTGTCTTGGCTGGGGTATGCTGCAGCTTGTCCTATATTGGGTGGGTTATCCGATATTGCTAAACGGCGTAAACCTATATTGATTTTATGTGCTTTATTGGCACTATTTTCCACTTTAGGAATTATTTTCATACCCACTGAACACAATTGGGTTTATGGTTTGTTATTTTTCAGCCTAGGTGTTGCGGCTGCTGGACAAAGTTTAGGTTTTGCAACCATTGCTGAGCACGTTAGCCCTGATAGTCGAGCCAGTGCTTTGGGATTGAATAATGGCGCCATTATGTTGTTTAGTGCGATGATCCCGCCTATCACTGGTTATTTTATCAATCGCAATGTGGGCAATGAGTTTGGGCAATTTAGTGTGAGTGACTTTACGACAGGTTTTATGATCATGCCAATACTGAATCTTATTGCATTGATTGTTGCTTGGTTGTTTATTGATGAAACCTTTTGCAAACCTCAAAAAGAAATGATTGTATTAGTTAAAGAATAAATAACGTCTAATAATGCGATAGGAGTCAGTTATGGCGTTGAAAAAAGATGAATATTGTTCAGTGGTGCAATGATATTTGCTATCGCTTTTTATCACTGAAATCAGTTAGCTTCCTATCAAGTTATGAGTTTCCAGAACAAGCGTTCAAGTATCAATTTACACACGCCTGTAAAACTGCCTTTTACTGAGATGAGTATAAGGATGTGAGATTGATTTGATCTCTCATCAGAGCCAGCTTTAATAATGGATGATGAGAGATGAAAGTGGTTATTAAGACGTTATTTTTGATTTTTTTCTACTACTGTGACAGGTTTACCTTTGACTCCAGCGTAAAACATTACCACTTCAGCTGGTGTGCTGCCTTCATTTTCACCATAATGCCAAATATTAACAAGTTCGGTAAAGCCATCGCCCGCTTTAAGATGATACTTTTTATCATTATCTTGTCTGCCAAGGGTTAATTGCCCTTTTGTTAATATACCTGCATTAATATAAGGATGCTCATGCATAGGTAAAGACACACCGGGTTGAACCGTAATTTTTAAAATTGTAATTTCGGGTTGACCTGCCGGGTAATGAGGTAGAGGTGTACCGTCCCAGCTAGCATCTGATTGTGTGATGAGATTAACGCTAATGCCTTTTTGCTTGATATCTGGCGTATGTGCATAGACGTAGCTATTGAAGAAGAAATAGAATACTAACAAAAAGGGCGGTATTGAAATATTCATGATTTTTTCCTTTAAACATAAACAATGTGTAAAATATGCCAGCTTACATCAGCTATTCAATACCTGAGCATAGTCGATTTATTTATTTGTTGGGATGATTTTCAAGTCCTGCAAGTTTGACAATATGAGTTTCCATATTATCGATACTGTGTTGATTGCGATCTTTCCAATATTGGTGGATCCCAGCTTCTCCTTTGGCATCGGCCCATTGAGTTAACTGTTCACGGTCTTCTTTATAGTCAAAGAAAGGGACTGACATACCGCAAGATGTTTGCACCATGTCTACATCAAGGAGATAGAATTGTCTCGTACCTGTATTACTTGGGAATAAAGTCGCGTAATCTTGCCATTGTTCATGAGTTTGATGTATTGCTGTGGCTTTACCATAAAGCCTTAGAATAATGGGATTACCCTCAAAGGCACAAAACATGATGGTCATACGTGGATCTTGATGTAAATGGGCAGCGGTTTCATTACCGCTGCCTGTATAGCTTTGCCATATGACTCGATTTTCATTAATGATACGGAAACTATCGCCGCCTTTGGGGGACAGATTGACACGGCCGAAAGTCGCTGCGGTTCCAACAAAGAATATTTTCTGTTGTTTAATAAAATTCATATGCTGCTTATGTAATTGCTTAAATTGTTTACCCATAATACTCACTTGATTTATTGATAATTAATTTAACTGTTTGCTCAATGTTTTGAGTGTACGTTTTTGTTTGATCACTGTATGTCATTGTATTTATTTATTGTTAGTGGAACGTTTTTAGAGCCGATATAGACGATCAGTAATTCTGCGGGGTCATCACTGTAATTGATGCCGTAATGCCAAGTGTTAACCACTTCTACCTCTACCTTACCCGCTTTGAGTTCAATTTTCTTGCTGTTATCTTCAAGGATAGCGGTAAACTCTCCTTTAAGTAAATAGGCAACTGTGATGGAGGGATGTTGATGGATGGGAAGCTGAGATTTCGGTGGAATAGTGAGTCTTATTACGGTGATTTGAGGCTCTTTTGTAGAATAATCGGGTAATAGGGCACCATCCCAACTCTTATCGGTTTTAATTAATAAATCAGCGTAATCACTTTGATTGATGACTTTAATATTTGACTCATGGTGATTTTCAGCTGTGGAAGGATGCGTTTCTTTTGTTTCGGCTAATGCGAAATGATGATTGATAAAGAATAGGTAAATAAAGCTGGATAATATGATAAATACTGTACGCATAGTGCTTTTCCTATGTCATTGATGAAGTTGGCTTGTACTTATACCAATTCTATTATATAGATGATCAATTCAGAGCTTCTCAGGCTTTTCAATTCAAGGCGCATTTATGCTGTAATGGTGATTCCCTTTCAAATGAATGCAACGCTGAAGTGGAATGCCTGAGAAGCTCACTTTGTGCGGGTTTCAACATGCTTCATGCTACGTTAGCTGCTTTCGATATAGAATGACTATTAGCTTCAATCATCTGCCTTGCCTACAGCATGTTGAACTCCCGCTGAAAGATCACTTATATAATAGAACTGGTATTATTCAATTCACTATTTTTTAAAGCTCGTTGTTTACTCAGTAGGCTTATCACATTGTTTTTTACTGATCCGCCTGATTTAATAATAATTGATAATTGGCATAGCCTTGCTTATCGACCTGTTTTTGTATCATTTTGACTGTTTGATGATTCTTAATAAAGTCTTGAGCGGCAGATGTATTTTGTGTTTGAAATCGAATATCTAATTGGGTTTTCGTTTTAATGGGTAATAAATGCCAATTATGAGTGGGACTGACACTGATCTTTCCCTTGTCTTGGGTTTGCTCGATAATGTAGCTGGCAAGTAGGGCTTGAATATCATCGGGGAAGCTCACTATGATATATTTGGGGCCAGTGCCGGGAAATTGGCCTGAAAAGGCGCGGTGGTTATTGGTGATCACAATGAACTCACTGTTGTAAAAATCGTCTTCGAATAAGGTGTTGCCGTTTTCCTTGGTATAACTAAGCGCACTGATCCTATTAGGTTTGGTTGAATTGATTGGTATACAGTGTTCGTTATAACCACTGGGTTTAGTGACATCAATTTGATATTGAATGTTTTTGATAATATCAAATTGTTCACTGGGATGACTCCAATTAATCAGGTTTTGAGGGGATTTATCGTGAAGGGAGATTTGATTAAATTGGTTGGCACTGCATTCTAACCACTCTTTAATGAGCCTTCCTGTGACTTTAACGGCTGCGAGGGTACTGGAATATGGGTACAGTGCGATAATATCTTGGTAGCTGATCTCACCAATATTAATATCAACGAATCGATCCGCTTCTTCTGGTGTGTGATTTCCGCCGACTCTGGCGGGAGATACGGCCGATAATATCGGAATATCTTTAAAAGCGGGCTCTGCTTGTATTATTGATTTTGTTGCGTGTAATTGCAGATCAGATAAGAGCTGAATGACCGCAGAGTCTTGAATTAAGGTGAGTGCACTGTATAAAGGCTTGTCTGTTATCCCGAGGTTGTGATCAGAATGATATAAAATGGCTTTATGTACTTTTTCCAAAGCATCTTCTATTTTTTTATCGGGGAGGACCAAAGGGCGTTGGTTAAATATGGGTTGTGTTTGTGAGTGTGAATCAATAACAGACCATTTTCCCTCAATACGGTTTAAGGTTAAATCAATAATACCTAAATGATTTCCCCAGAAACTCGGTGCGACAACCGCAATACCATTTATAGTACCTTTTTCAATGTTGCTATTCCATAAATTAGCATATTGCTTAGAGGGGAAGGGGTGGTGACTATGACCAAATAATATGGCATCGATACCGTCTATATCGGCTAAGTGAACGGGGGCGTTATCGGCATTAAAGACCAGTTGACCGTGTTTGAAAGCAATACCTGAATGGGGAATCGCGATAATCAAATCGGCGCCTTTATTCAGCATTTCAGGGACAAATTTTTCGGCGGTATCCGCGATGTTTTTGATAGTGATTTTATCAATTAGGTGATCGACAGCCCATGTGCGAACCTTAGGATCGACAAAACCAATATAGCCAATATTGATACTATGCTCATTGCCTTGATTATCCTTTAAGGTCGTTGGCTGAATGATATAGGGAGTAAAGAGGTTCTCACCTTGCAGGCGTCCATTGTCGCATTGGCTGACATTACAATAAATATTGGCGTTAATGAAAGGGAAGTTAGCACTGTTTATGGCCCATTCTAAAAATGGCATGCCTTGTATCAAATCTTGATGGCCTATATTTCCCACTGTGTAATTCAGTAAGTTCATCGCTAAAAAAACAGGGTGAGGCTGTTTTTGTTTTGGGCCTAATGTATTGGCATAGTCGCCTAAAGGACTGCCTTGTAATAAATTGCCATTATTAATGAGAATACTATTGGGGTTCTCTTGTCGTGCTTTGTTAATTAAACTGGCAGTTCGAGCAAGGCCAAATCTAGGATCGTCTTGGCCAGTATAATAGTTAAAATCTTTCATATTGGCTTGAAGATCACTGGTTTCAAGCAAGCGTAGTTTAACATGTGTTTGTTGGCTTTTGACTATGGCCGCTTGTTCGTCTATTTGCTCTTGAATAAGATCATCAGAACTACAGGCAAAGAGTGAACAAAGGATAATGATAATAAGCCCAATATGATGTTGATTCATATTCTAAGTGTTTCATTCCTTTGAATTGATTAAGCCTTAATAAACCACTCACAAACTATCTGTGACAACCCCATAAAACGCAGGAGAGTCAAGAATGTGAGCTTGATGTGTTAAAAGTCGCTGCTCAGTACATTTATAGGATAGTGGATGACAGGTTTTTTTTCTATACCCGTGATACTTGAAGATGCAGGATTCAGCTGGAATTAAAAGCCTTTTAGGCAAGGCTTTGAACAGCGTGCTTAGTTATTCTAAGTTGATGTTCAATAACGCAGTATAAAAGGCTTTTAAACCAGCCCCTTGGGAGTCTGTAAAAGCACCTACTTCTGCGTTGTATCATCTTAAAAGGCAATAAGCATTCTTGCAATAATACGCCTTGAATTAGGCACTTTTACAGGCTCTGAAAACAGGCATCTTCAAGTATCACGGGTATATTGCTTAGGAAAAGGAGAAAAAAGCACAGTTGCTAAGAACTGTGCTTTTTGACATAAAGATAGTTGGCTAGGAGATAAAATTATTCTTGTAATAAACCACGGCTGCGCAATAGGGGTTCGATTCCCGCTTCTTTACCTCTAAATTGTTTGTAAAGCAACATAGGATCTTGGCTTCCTCCTTGCGAGAGAACAGTATTTTTAAAAGCCTTTGATGTGGCTTGGTCGAAAATACCATTTTCTTTAAAGGCTTCATAGGCATCGGCGCCCAGAATATCTGACCATAAGTAGCTATAGTAACCCGCTGAATAACCTCCTGCAAAAATGTGCGAGAAGTAAGTACTGTGATAACGTGGCGAAATCTCATCAATTAATCCCATGTTATTCAGTGAATCTGCTTCAAACTTGGCGGCATCTTTTGGAGTAAAGTCTGTGATAGTATGCCAGTCTAAATCCAGTTTTGTTGCAGCCATATATTCTACCGTGGCGAAGCCTTGATTAAATTTGCTGGCTGCTTGTATTTTATTCACCAGAGATTGAGGGATCACTTCGCCAGTTTGATAATGAGTAGCGAATTGGGCCAATACTTCAGGCTCAGTCATCCAGTTTTCCATGACTTGTGATGGAAATTCCACATAATCACGTGGAACAGATGTCCCTGCCTGTGAGCGATATTGCACTTGAGATAAAATACCGTGTAGTGCATGTCCAAATTCGTGGAATAGGGTGCTGGCTTCATCAAAAGTTAATAATGCAGGTTCATCTCCTGCGGGACGAGGGTAGTTGAGTACATTGGAAATAATGGGCTTAGAGTTGACGCCATTCATCTTGTATTGCTGGCGATAAGCATTCATCCAAGCGCCACCCCGTTTACTGTCTCGCACATAATAATCGCCCATGAAGATGGCTATGCTTTCTCCCTTTTCGTCAAAAACTTCCCAAGTTCGTACTTCTTCATGATATTTGGGCAGATCAGTACGCTCTTTAACTGTGATGCCATATAAGCGGTTAGCCGTATAAAAAACCCCTTTTAGGGTGTTTTCAAGGGAAAAGTAGGGGCGAGTTTGTTGCTCATTAAAGCTGTATTTAGCCACACGAATTTTGTCGGAATAGTACCACCAGTCCCAAGCTTGTAATTGAAATTTTTCGCCTTTTTCATCAATGAGTTTCTGCATTTCTGCTACTTCAGCTTCAGCCTGAGCCAGTGCGGCTGGCCATACTTTGTCTAATAACCCATACACATTTTCAGGAGTTTTAGCGGTACGTTCTTGAAGGACTAAATGAGCATGTGTTGGGTAGCCCATGAGTTGAGCTCGCTGTGCTCTTAAGGCTGCAATTTTGGCGATGATTTTTTTATTATCATTGGCATTATCATTATTAGCACGATTAATGTAGCCATTGTAAATTTTCTCTCTTAAGCCTCTATTATCGGCATAAGTTAAAAAAGGCGTAATAGAAGGACGTTGAGTGGTAAATACCCACTTGCCGGGATGGCCTCTTTTTATTGCGGTTTGAGCGGCAGTATCGATGACATCTTGAGGTAAGCCAGCAAGTTGTGCTTGATTATCGATAACCAATTCAAATGCATTGGTTTCGGCTAATAAATTATCCCCAAAAGATAAACTCAGTTTGCTGATCTGTTCGTTTAAACTGCGTAATGTGTCTTTATCAGCTTCATTGAGATTAGCGCCGCCTCGTGCGAAGGCTTGATAGGTATCTTCTAACAGTTTAGCTTGCTCGGTGGATAAATTCAGATCATTTTTTTGTAAGTATACCGCTTTAACTCTCTGAAATAATTTGTCATTAAGATAAATATCATCTTCAGAGGCTGATAGCATAGGGGTAACCACTTTTGACACTGCTTGTAGCTCTTCATTGGTGTCGGCACTGGTCAAATTAAAGAATACATTAGCGACTTTTATGGTTAAATCGCCTGAGAACTCAAGTGCTTCAATGGTATTGGAAAAAGTTGCAGGCTCTGGATTATCGGTAATAGCTTTGATTTCTGCTTGATGTTGCGCGATGCCAGCTTCAAATGCGGGTTGAAAGTGTGCTGTTTGGATTTTATCGAAGTCAGGAATATTGTAATAAGTGCCGTAGGGTTTAAAAAATGGATTATCAGCATTATTTTTCATTATGGTTTCTGCAATCACATTTGGCGCAGTATTTTCTTGTGATGTTATGTTTGCAGTATTGCAAGCGCTCAGTGCGAGTGTCAATGCAATAGCGGATACGAGTGGTTTTAGGGTTAATCCCTTCATTGTTATCTCCCCGAAGATAAATTTGTTCTTACTTTGTATCGTATTTGTGTGATTAGTTTTACCCCTTTTAAATACCACGTATTAATGATTCAAATCCATTAAACTTGTGTTTAATTTGTAACTATTGTTGTAAGCGATTTTTTTTTACACAATTTTTATTGATTTTATGTGAAAATCGAAGTCAATGAGGTGATGGCGTGATGTCATCGCGTCGATGTTGATAAAGGTTGATGAAGAAGTTGATGGTGAATATATGTAATGGTTTAATACTCAGAAGAGATGTGGAATGAAAAAATGCCATTCATTGAATGGCATTTGACAGATCATGAATGGTTAAATCTAATACCAATTCCATTATATAGATGATCAATTCAGAGCTTCTCAGGCTTTTCAATTCAAGGCGCATTTATGCTGTAATGGTGCTCCCTTTCAAATGAATGCAACGCAGAAGTGGAATGTCTGAGAAGCTCACTTTGTGCGGGTTTCAACATACTTTATGCTACGTTAGCTGCTTTCGATATAGAATAACTATTAGCTTCAATCATCTGCCTTGCCTACAGCATGTTGAATTCCCGCTGAAAGATCACTTATATAATGGAATTGGTATAATACCCTAAAGTTTCACTGCCAGAGCGACGTAAGTCTGAAAAGCCAGTGAAGCCATTCTCGGTCATAATGATAGATTGTGTAGAGCCCATGGCATTTTTAAGCGTGACTTCATGTCCTTTATTTTCAAGGAGCTTAATGGTGTCTTTATTGATACCTTGCTCAATGCGAATTTCATCCGCTTGCTCAGTAGGAATGTCATCGCGTCGCTATTGATGAAGAAATTGATGGTGAATATATGTAATGGTTTAATACTAAGAAGAGATGTGGAATAAAAAAATGCCATTCATTGGAATGGCATTTGACAGATCATGAATGGTTAAATTCAATACCCCAATGTTTCACTGCCAGAGCGACGTAAATCTGAAAAGCCAGTGAAGCCATTCTCGGTCATAATGATAGATTGTGTAGAGCCCATGGCATTTTTAAGCGTGACTTCATGGCCTTTATTTTCAAGGAGCTTAATGGTGTCTTTATTGATACCTTGCTCAATGCGAATTTCATCCGGTAACCATTGATGGTGAATACGCGGTGCAATGGTCGCTTCAGCAATATTAAGGTTATGATCAATAACATTTAAAATAATTTGTAGTGTCGTGGTGATAATACGAGATCCACCTGGACTACCTGTGACGATATAGGGTTCGCCATCTTGCATAACGATAGTGGGACTCATTGAACTTAAAGGACGTTTTTTAGGCTCTACCGCATTGGCATGGCCACCAATGAGGCCATAGCCGTTGGGTGTTCCTGCTTTTGCAGAAAAGTCATCCATTTCATTATTGAGTATCACACCAGTCCCTTTCGCAACGAGTCCTGAGCCATAGCTGAAGTTTAATGTATAAGTATTGGATACTGCATTGCCCCATTTATCAACCACAGAATAATGAGTGGTTTGGTTACTCTCATAAGGGGCAAGATCACCGGGCTTAATGTCAGTACTGGGTGTCACTTTTTCAAGGCTAATGTCAGATGCGAGTTTTTTGGCGTAGGCTTTACTGGTTAAAGTGTCAACAGGAACATTATAAAAATCAGGATCCCCTAGATATTCACTGCGATCTGCATAGGCGCGTTTCATGACTTCACTCATTAAGTGAATACTGCTGGCGGTATTGAGCCCGAGTTTGTCCATGGGGAACTGTTCTAGAATGTTGAGCATTTGAATAATATGGACCCCTCCAGAAGAAGGCGGGGGCATTGAGATGACTTGATAGCCTCGATAACTGCCTTCAACGGGTGTGCGCTTTACGGCCTGGTATTCTTTTAAGTCGGCTAAGGTCATGACGCCGCCTGCTTGTGTGACGGCATCGACGATTTTATTTGCCGTTTCGCCTTCATAAAATCCTTTACTGCCTTTTTGAGCGATTAACTCAAGAGTGTGAGCTAGCTCAGGTTGTTTAAAGCGTTCGCCAATGGCGTAGTTTGTGCCATCTTTTTTGTAAAAAATGGCTTGAGTACTGGGCCATTGACTTAGGCGTTGTTTAGCGCTGTTTAGCGAATTGGCTAAATCAGGTGTCATGATGATCCCATTAAGGGCCATTTCAATGGCGGGTTGAGTCACTTGTTGCAGACTCATTGTACCGTATTCTTTTAAGGCCAATACCATGCCCTTGACTGTGCCTGGCACACCAACGGATAGGCCATGTTCACGACTAAGCTTAGGGTCGGGATCGCCATTTTCATCAAGAAAAATATCTTTATGAGTTTCAAAGGGGGCCATTTCACGATAGTCGATAGCAATATTTTTATTCTCTTTGGCTAAATGGACCAACATGAATCCGCCTCCCCCTAAGTTTCCAGCTCTGGGCAGGGTGACGGCAAGGCTAAAAGCGACGGCAACAGCGGCATCGATGGCATTGCCACCTTGTTTTAAAATTTCAACGCCTGCACGTGTTGCTAAGGCTTCTTGACTCGACACCATACCCTGTTTTGCCCATATAGGTTGTGCGGTCGCAAGGTGAGTATACAGAGGGGCTGAGACATTGGGTGGAGAGGCGATGTTCGCAGAACTTAGGAAAGGTAACATCATGAAAAAAATAAAAAAGGCGGTCTTGAGCGATCGCATTAGGGCTCCTTGTTGTTTATGGTTTTTATGATTTCGTAATGTGACGTTTATGCTATTGAAATGCAAGCGTTAACCTCACTCAAGGTGATATTGTTGGTTTTTAACTGTGAATAGTGAACAAAGGTGTCCAGTTTGTATGTAAATGGATATAAATATGATAAGTAAAGTTTTTAATTTGTCGTTAAAGACTCTTTGGTGGTTAATTATGTTGGGGTGAGCGCTTTTCGAACACTTCGTGAAGGGGCTAATCCAATGCTAACCAAATACCGACGGCAATCATGAGTGAACCTGCGATACGGTTCATCCATTTTATGTTATTCCCGCGACTTAAAAATAGCTTTAGGCTTTTTCCTCCGGATGCATAGGCCGTCATACTGATAAACTCTGTGATCATAATGATCCCAACTAAAGCAAAGAGTTGTGGAGTGATTGGACTCGTGTTATGAATAAAAGGGGGGAGTAAAGAGATCATAAATGCCCAGCTCTTAGGGTTAGCGATTGCAGTGATGAAACCCTGTGACACTAGGCTCTTGTTGCTCACATGAGTCTGCTGATTATGGGTCATTAAGGCTGTTTTACCTTTGGCTCGCCACATATTAATACCGATATACATAAGGTAAAGGCCTCCAAGCCATTTTAAGGCGACAAAGAGGTGAGGGTAATTTAACATGACACTGGCTGCGCCTAACACTGCTGCGATTGCGACTAATGCAATGCCTACCAGTTCGCCTAACATCATCCAGAATGTGCGACGCAGGCCGATACTCATGCCTAAGGTCATGGCAAGTGTCATGCACATTCCTGGTGTAATGGACACGAAAAAAAAAGTCGGTATAAAAAGCGCAAGTAATGTGAGATCTGGCATGACTAACAGACAGCTTTTGTTAAATCATATTCTGCGCCTAGTGTAGTCAATTGCCACCTAAGATTGCAAGCCATAAGGCTTGTTTAGTGATACTTGTGGATTTCAAGATACCAGTTTTTTGCGTGTGTAAAAGGCCTTAATTCAAGGTGCTCTATTTAAAAAATGATTTTGCATTTCAACTGAATCCTACATCTTCAAAGATCACGGGTATTCTGATAGGCAGGAGTTAATCATTCTTTGGGGTATTGATTTAGCTATCGTTAAAAGTGTCCAGTTTGCGATAAAGATACGGGACGGCTTTAGGGCCCCTAAAGGTAAAAGGACTGGATGGCTTTAGTCTTTAATTATTAGGGGGTCATTGATTAATTTTTACGATCTCATTGATGAACAGATCCTATTTTTTGTGAGTTATTAATTAAATTATTGATTACGATATTAAGAAGGTAAAATAAATCCGCTTGTTGCAAAATAGAGGATAAATATTGATGCATGTGAAAACCTTCAGAGGCTTGACCAAAATTTTTCCATGTGGTTTTTAAAAAGTCTTGGCTGAGTTCGCCATCAATGGGGATCGCAATGGGATTGTTTTTTGAGCTAATTGCGGATAATTGTGCAATTTTATCTTTCCATACTTCAAAGTTTTTATCAATGGCATTGATTTCTTCGTAAAGTTTATTATTAATAAAGTCAATGGTATTGACTGCTGCAATATTTTTCTCTTTGATTTTGCGTGTTGTATGAGTGAGGTTTTCACCTTTAATCACAGACAGTAACTTTGCTTTTTCTGCTGAGATAACGCCAACAAAAGCAAGCCTTAATTTAGAAAATTCGTTCTCAATACCTTCAATCCATATTAGTGTATTTTTTATGAAATTCGTATCTCTATTCTTATATTGTTGAGTTAATGCTTGACTGTGTGTTAACTCATCCAGTAACTTCTCTTTAATATAAGCTTTCATATTATTCTATCTCTAAGTATCGTTTTGTTTCTCCGGTAGCAGATTCGATGCTATTCCATTCTAATCCTTCTTCTTTCAATGTTAACTTAATTCTGGCAATACTATCCGGTGTGCTAGTTTCTTTAACGCTTGAAGTTGATGTATTGACACTCAACTTCAGTGAATTTGGATCAGTTGAAAAAATGTTATTTGCTGACAATTCAGAAATAGTCAATTTAAACCTGTCTATTTGCGATCTTGTTATTGGTATTTGGGTTGTTTTTAATGTACTGGTGAATGTTGTTTCAAGTAGTCTAATGACTCTTTCTTTGGTCATAAGTAATCTATTGGATTTTGATCTTAATAGCGGTGTTAATTTTGATATGATATTTTTCTCATATTCAGCGTAAAACGATGTCGGTATATCATCAACCTCTTTAAAGGCATCGGTGAGCTTGATCATTAGATGATTAACAATATCTTTAGCCGGTTTTAATTTGGGGGATTGTCTTGATGATATTGTTTCTATTAACACAGGAATATCCAATGTCATTTCTGGAATTCTTAATCGTGGAATACTTAAATTTTCCAGCAATGGATTATCTTTATAATATTCTGCAATGGCGATACTTTCTTCATCAGCTATTCGTCTGGCGTGGGAGAGACTGGATAATACACTCCCAATAAACTCATCTAAATTATTCAATGTATTAATTCCTTCTATTATGACAGTCACCCCTGTTCACACTATTGCTTTATTTGACGGGAGTGACTGTCATTGACTCAAATATTGACCAATAACACTATTCAGCGACAACAGGTGTCTCTTCAATCGCGTCTTCTAAAATGCCCAGTAGACGCTCTGTGCCAGAGGGTAATTCATCTTGAACGGCACGAACATTCACTTGCATGGTATAATTTCGCTCAATTTTAGCACTTGATTGAGTTGATTTTTGTGAAGAGTAACTGACTTTTAAACTCGCAGAAAAAGGTCGCCAACCCACTTTAGCTTCAAGAGATGATTTAAGCTCACGATTAGAGGCCGAACTGCTTTCCTGCACGGAGTTGATCTTGGCATTAAAATTAATATTGGTTTCTTCAACACGAATAAAGGGAATGGGTAACATAGTGAGGATGGGAACGGATAATTGATATTTCTTTGATGTTATTTTTTTTTCTCCATCTTCCTCAACTTCTACAGGTTTCATATAACTAAAGTCAACCATAGTAGGGACGTTATCTTCATCAAAGCCTACAGATTTAATAAAATCAACAGAAGTCATTGAAGATTGTGATTGTGCTTTAATCACTGAACTTAATGGTCCACCAATCATACTTTCAAAATCAATACTGCCTAATTCTTGTCCTAATGACATTTGAAACTCCTAATATCCTTATTATATAAATGAAACGCACTATAAATATAAATGCTAGGTTCATTAACAATTTGTACCTGCTAGTTACCTAGCTTTCCTTGTACGTTCGTGAGTTAACTTAACTCATTACAAATAACTGAGTTAAATCTATAATAGATAAAAACATTAAATTAAATCGCTGTCAATTAATAAATTATTATTTATTATCCTTAAGATTGAAATATTTTCGTGATTATATAAGTGTGGGGATAATATTGGCTGGTAATAAAATGAATAATAGTAATGCTATATGGTGATAGACTTATGTATTATTTTATAGGAGTGATGTTATAATCAGAGGATAGTCATATAAACAAATAATAATGATAAATTATTGAGTGACTATAATTTATTATAAAGATAATAGCCTGTTAGATTATCTTTGATAAGCGCAGTAGTCATTCTTTATGATTATATAATAATGGATTAAACGATAGTGTTAAATTTAGATTTCTTTTAGGGAGTTAATTTAATAACAGCCTGTTGGTTGACACAATCAACAGGCGTTGTTGCTTAAATCTAAGGAACCATTTGGTCGTTCTGTGATCTGATCTTGTCAGTGCCAAAACGAGACAGAT
>NZ_CANLZC010000065.1 GCF_947495455.1 uncultured Shewanella sp.
CTGACTTTGTTGGTCTTGCTGACTTTGTTGGTCTTGCTGACTTTGTTGGTCTTGCTGACTTTGTTGGTCTTGCTGACCTTGCTGACTTTGTTGGTCTTGCTGACTTTGTTGGTCTTGCTGACTTTGTTGGTCTTGCTGACCTTGCTGACCTTGCTGACCTTGCTGACCTTGCTGACCTTGCTGACCTTGCTGACTTTGTTGGTCTTGCTGACCTTGCTGACCTTGCTGACTTTGTTGGTCTTGCTGACCTTGCTGGTCCTGCTGACTTTGCTGGTCCTGCTGACTTTGCTGGTCTTGCTGACTTTGTTGGTCTTGCTGACTTTGTTGGTCTTGCTGACTTTGCTGGTCCTGTTGACTTTGCTGGTTCTGCTGATTTTGCTGGTCCTGCTGATTTTGCTGGTCCTGCTGTTTTTGTTGTTCTTGCTGTTTTTCAAGCTGTTCTGCTAAGGCCAAATTGGCTTTGATATCCTTATTATCAGGCGCTTTAGATAGTGCCTCTTGATAGGTTTTTTTAGCTTCGCTGTATTGGTTTAACTGCATGAGTGCATTGCCTTGATTATAGAATCCCATGGCAGTGTTATCTTTTTTGAACAATTCAAGTGCTTGATCATATTGCCCTTCTTTGTAGAGTGCACTGGCCTTCCATTGTTCATGTTCAAAGTCTTTCGCTGCTAAGCCATAGTCTTGGGCTTGGTAAGCTTGCATGCCTTGTTGATCGGCAGTTTGCCATAAATCATTCCAAGTGGCGGCTTCAACAGGCTTGATCTGATAGAAGCTAGTGAAAAAGAGTGCACAAATTAGGCCATAACGAAAACTCAATAAGGCTGGGAGTAACAGTAATAACGCAATGAAGGGGCCAAGATCTTGCCAAGTTTCGCCACTGACTTGCGTGGCTTTGGCTTCTTGAGTATGAGCTAACCATTGCTTTAATTGCGTAATATCTTGTCCATCGGCACGGGCGAGGATCAGAGTGCCATCACTGGCGTTGGCGAGTTTTTTGAGTAAATTGTCATCGGTTTTTGCAATGACAACATTGTCACTCTTATCTCTAAGCAGTTGTCCATCGGGTAATGAGATGGGGGCGCCTTGTTGTGTACCAAAAGCCAGAATGGCGAGACGATATTGAGTGCCAGCAAGTTGGGCTTTCGCGTCATTGAGCTGGTTGCGGTTAATGCCGTCAGTGAAGAGAATAATATCCCCTTTAACATGCCCAGCTTGGGTGAGTAAGGTCTTTGCTTTTAATAAGGCTTCTGTTACGTTTGAACCTCTGACTGGCATAATCGAGGGAGATAACGTGGGCAGTAAATTTAATAAGGTGGCATTGTCACGTGTTAATGGACTAATGGTAAAAGCTTCTCCTGAGTAGGCGATTAATGCCGTTTCTCCCTCAGAGACGGCATTGAGAAAGTCGGTAGCTTTATATTTAGCTTGTGACAATCGATTCGGTTTTAAATCTGTTGCATACATAGATAAAGACATATCCATGATCAGCACACGACCTTGATCGGTTTGAAATACGGGGAGTGCTTTTTTGGTTAAAGCAGGTCCCGAGAGCGCCAGCACAGCAATAAACCAAGTGAGACTTAAAATACTCAGCTGATGTTTTTGGCTAGCACCTGCGCCACTGATCAAGACTTTTGCTAAATGGGGAGAGATATAGCGTTCCCAGTGGGTGTTAATTTTATTATTTTTCCAAAGTAATAATAAAATAGCGAGTAAAGGTAAAAGTGCTAAAAACCATTCTGGGCGTAAAAAATGTAACATCACGACCTTCCTTCTTCAGTATTTTGTTGATTGGCTTCACTGTTTGCTCCTTGGCGAAAAGTAAAACTTTGAAACCAAGGTAAATAGCTGAGTGCTATCAAGATACTGACAAATAAAGCCATGCTTAATGGCCAATAGAATAATTCTGATTGTGGGCGATAAGTTAATTGATCGCGGCTAATAGGTTCTAATTTATCAATTTCTTGATAAATTTGTTGCAATTCTTGTGGGTTTCTCGCTCTAAAATAGCGACCCCCTGTAGTGTTGGCGATGGATTTTAGCTGAGTTTCGTCAAGATCCATTGAAGGGTTAACCCGCTCGGTGCCAAACAGGGTTCGCCGCTCCATGACATCGGCTCCGATCCCAACAGTGTATATTTTAACGCCTCTTTTGGCGGCGATAGCTGCGGCTTGTTCGGGACTGATACTGCCTGCATTATTTGAACCATCGGTAAGTAAGATCAGCACTCGGTTACTCTTATCGATATTATCAAAACGTTTTACTGCCAGCGCGATTGCCTCACCTATAGCGGTTTGTTTACCCACGAGGCCGATTTGTGCCTCAGTGAGAAATTGTGCGACACTGCGCCTGTCTAATGTCAGTGGTGATTGTAAATACGCATGATCGGCAAATAAGATAAGCCCAATACGATCGCCTTTTCGTCTTTCAATGAAGTTGCTTAGTACGTGCTGAACTAAGGTAAAACGATCGACGTTTTGTCCATTGATTTGCATGTCTTCAATTTGCATACTGCCGGATAAATCGACAGAGAGCATTAAATCCCGTCCTTTCGCGGGTAAATCAATGGGATCGCCCATCCATAATGGACGTGCGGCACTTAATACGAGTAATATCCAAATCAACCAATATCGTTTTCGAGTGAGGCTCTGTTTTATGCTTGATGATTGCAGTGACAGGGGGTCGATACCGGATAAATGTAGATGACCACCTTGTTCAGATGATTGCGACTTTTTTCGAATAATGAAAGGAAGTGGCAGTAAAATGAGTAGCCAAGGCCAAGCTAAGGTTAACATATTGGCTCCTTTGACGCTGAATGCATTTTTTCTTTTTGTGCGGTATCAATTTTGATCGGGAGGCTATTAACCAGCCATTTTTTCGCGACGGTTTTCAGTGTTAATTGCTCGGTGACACTTAAAGGCGCGGCTTGATATCGATTATCAAGTAATTGGCTTAGCTGAGGAATATCGCTTTGTTGCGTTAGCCAGTGGTACCAAGCTGTTCCTTCTAAGGAGGCGATTTGATGTCGAGGAACATAACTCATTGCGGCGCGTTTCAAAATACTATTGACTTGAATTGCAAAATATTCCTCTCCAGGTTGCAAAGCTGCTAATTGACTGAGTGCTTCACGTTTAGCGGCAGTGTATTTAAGGCGCTTGAGGGTGAATATACCGATAAGACACAATACAATGATGCTAATAACAATGACTATCCAGTATCCTATAGGAAGTGGCCAATGACCAATAGCCGTTGGAAGGTGAATATCTTTTAAACTGGCTAGTGCTGGATTAGGGGTTACTGACATTATCGAAATGCTCCTAGCTGTTCATTGAGCCGCAGTCCTGAATCGATTGAACGAGTGTCGATGTTAAGCTTATCCATCATGTCAAAAAAGTGTCTTTGAGTGCTTAATTGAGACGCTAGCCACTGATCGTAACCTTTTCTATCGAGTAATATTTTTTTGTTTCCTTCTATGACGGGTAGCTGAAATTGTTTAGGTAAAGTCAGCTTTCCTTGCCTGAGAGGATCGGTAATTAAAAAGGCACCCATATCACAATGTCGTTTCAGTTCAGATAAAGGGGCTAAGCAAGAGGGAGTAAAATGACTGCCATCGCTGATGATCCAAATTAAAGAACCCGGTTTAGCCAGTCGACGTAAGCGCTGACAAGCATGAAACATGTGATCAGGATCGCGCTCTTGAGTTGATAATTGCGAAAGCTGCTCACTGTGCACTTGTTTTAAATTAGAAACCAGTTGCAATATGCCTTGCTGGCGACTTCGAGGCTTAAGCTCAATATGAGCGTGTTCACTGGCAATTAACGCGCCGACTTTATCGCCATGATTAATGGCATTCCATGCCAGTGTGGTCGCTAAATGTGCGGCTTGCACTGATTGAAGCAATAAGCTGGAACCAAAATACAAGCTATGGCTTAAATCCAATAAGATGATGATGGGGCGCTCACGCTCTTCCACAAAGAGCTTAGTGTGAGTTTTGCCTGTACGAGCCGTCACGCGCCAATCAATGGTGCGCACATCATCGCCATTTTGATATTGCCTGACTTCAGCAAATTCCATCCCTCGGCCTTTAATGGCGCTGGCACGATGACCCGCTAAACTTGCTTTTGCTCGAGCACGTTTTTCCGGTAAGGCTTGCGCTAGCGTCTGGCAAGCCAATAACTCTTTGTCTGTTAGGTTGACGCCATTTGAAAACAGGGGCAACTTATTCTCTATGGGATGAGTATTGGCCGCATTGATGCGGGTTTTTTGAGGCTTCCTCATACTCTATTTCACCTCTAAGGGACTGCAACTTGAGATAAAATATGTTCTATAACACTGTCAGGTGTTACTCCTTCGGCTTGAGCTTGGTAGCTGAGCAGCAGTCTGTGTCTAAGTACATTAGGTGCAACCGCTTGAATATCCTCAGGAGAGACAAAGTCTCTTTCATACAAATAGGCTCTAGCACGTGCACATCGCTCAAGAGACAAACTGGTACGAGGGCTGACACCGTATTCTAGCCAACTGCTCAGTTGGCTACTGTAGGCTTCTGGTTGCCTCGTGGCCATAATAATATTCACTATGTATTGCTCTAAGGGTTCAGCGAGGTAAATTTCTAATGCTTGATCTCTTGCGGTGAAGATATCTTTTTGGCTGATTGGATTGGTATGGGGAATGTCGTGTTTAAGTGCCTCTTTACGAGACATTCGCATGATTTTAAGCTCTGTTTCTGCATCAGGGTAGTCGAGGTTTAAATGCATTAAAAATCGATCTAGCTGAGCTTCAGGAAGGGGATAGGTCCCTTCATTTTCAAGTGGGTTTTGTGTGGCCATTACCAAAAATAAATCCGGTAATGAATAGCTGTGTTTTCCCACTGTGACTTGACCTTCGGCCATGGCTTCTAACAGTGCAGATTGCACTTTGGCGGGGGCGCGGTTAATTTCATCTGCAAGAATGAGATTGTGAAAAATAGGGCCGGATTCAAATTCGAAATCACCGGTTTGAGCACGGTAAATATCGGTACCCGTTAGATCGGCGGGCAAAAGATCTGGAGTGAATTGTACACGATGAAAATCACCTTCTACCCCTTCACATAAGGCTTTGACTGCACGGGTTTTTGCCAATCCCGGTGGGCCTTCAACGAGTAAATGTCCGTCGGCAATCAAGGCGATGAGTAAATTTTCTGTGAGGCTAGGTTGTCCTAGAATGACACTATCCAAGTAAGCGCGTAATGCATGAAATTGACTTAAAGGCATGATGATACTCGTTTATTTTTCAAAATAATCCTTAATGCCCCTTATAATAAATAATTTTTCTAGGCTTTGGCTAGTGTTAAAAGATGAACAAGTGTTTAAAACTTATGGTTTAGAAGGTAGAATCAGAGTCCACTTTGATGGTCTGACCTGTTTCAAAGGTGAAATTTGGTTAAGCAAGGACATAAAATATCTAGATTTTTTAGATAAGATGAATAAGAGGGCGACAAATGAGTGATAGACAACAGGTAACAAATGCCAAAGGCGAGCGGATTGCAATTGTATCAGGCTTACGTACGCCTTTTGCAAAACAGGCAACCGCTTTTCATGGTGTTTCAGCGCTGGATATGGGGAAGATGGTTGTGAATGAACTCATCACTCGCTCTGATCTGGATCCAAAATTAATTGAACAACTTGTGTTCGGACAAGTGGTGCAAATGCCTAAGGCACCTAACATCGCAAGAGAGATTGTTTTAGGAACAGGTATGAATGTCCATACCGATGCTTATAGCGTGACGCGTGCCTGTGCGACCAGTTTCCAGTCTGCGATCAGTGTTGCTGAGTCGATTATGACGGGCAATATGGATATTGGTGTTGCTGGTGGTTCCGATTCTTCATCTGTATTGCCAATAGGGGTCTCGACTAAACTTGCCCATGCGCTGGTTGATTTGAATAAAGCACGGACTTTTAAGCAAAAACTGGCTATTTTTCGCCGTCTTGGACTGAAAGATTTATTACCTGTGCCTCCCGCTGTGGCTGAATACTCTACTGGTTTATCTATGGGGCAAACGGCTGAACAAATGGCTAAGACCTATAATATTAGTCGAGCGGATCAAGATGCATTAGCTCATCGTTCACATACTCTCGCCACACAAACATGGGATTCGGGCAAACTTAATGATGAAGTGATGACGGCTCATGTGCCTCCATATAAGCAATTTATTGAGCGTGATAACAATATTCGTACCAATTCTAAGCTGGCATCTTATGCCAAGTTACGTCCTGCATTTGATCGTAAACACGGTACAGTGACAGCGGCTAATAGTACTCCTTTAACCGATGGTGCCTCTGCTGTGTTATTGATGAGCGAAGGTCATGCAAAAGCCTTAGGCTATGACCCCTTAGGTTATATAAAAAGTTATGCTCATTGCGCCATTGATGTATGGCAGGACATGCTAATGGGTCCTTCTTATGCCACACCTATTGCGTTGAAAAGAGCGGGTATGGAACTTGAAGATTTGACCTTAATTGAAATGCATGAAGCCTTTGCGGCGCAATCACTTGCTAACATGCAAATGTTTGAGTCGAAAAAGTTTGCACAAGAAAAATTAGGTCGTAATCGTGCTATTGGTCAGATCGATATGGATAAATTTAATGTATTGGGGGGATCGCTTGCCTATGGTCATCCCTTCGCGGCAACGGGGACACGTTTGGTGACACAAGTTTGCCGCGAATTAAAAAGACGGGGCGGCGGAACAGGATTAGCAACAGCATGTGCGGCAGGGGGTTTAGGGACTGCCATGATAGTTGAAGTGGAGTAAGACTGATGACAAAAACATTTAATTTAACCCGCCGTGAAGATGGCATTGCCGTTTTAACCATGGATGTGCCGGGTGAAACAATGAACACCCTTAGAGCCGAGTTTGGCCCTGAAATTCGAGATGTGCTTAATGAAATCAAAAGCGATAGTCAAATTAAAGGCTTAGTGCTGGTGTCTGGAAAAAAAGATTCCTTTGTGGCGGGCGCCGATATTAGTATGCTCGATGCTTGCCGAACGGCTAAAGATGCGAAAATCGTATCCACAGAAGGCCATGTGGTTTTCAATGAGCTGGAAGGACTGAATATTCCTGTGGTGGCGGCAATACACGGTGTATGTTTAGGTGGTGGATTAGAGTTGGCACTGGCCTGTCATCAACGTGTTTGTAGTGATAGTAAAAAAACCTTAATGGGCCTTCCTGAAGTGCAGCTAGGTTTGTTGCCTGGTGGTGGAGGAACGCAAAGATTACCGAGATTAGTGGGTGTGGCGAAGTCGCTTGATTTGATGCTAACGGGTAAACAAGTCAGACCTAAACAAGCCCTTAAAATGGGGCTTGTAGACGATATGGTACCCAAGTCTATTTTGCTTGAAACAGCCGTGAACATGGCGCTCAAAGGCAAAAAACGGGCTAAAAAGAAAAAGCCATTAATGGAGCGTGTGTTAGAAGGCACCAGTGTTGGTCGTAATATCATTTTCGATCAAGCCGGCAAACAAGTGGCTAAGAAGACTCAAGGTAATTATCCTGCTCCAGCGAAAATTATTCATTGTGTTCGTCAAGGCATGGCAAAAGGATTAACGAAAGGATTAGCGGTTGAAGCCCAGTCATTTTCAGAGTTAGTGGTATCTCAAGAGTCGGCAGCATTACGCAGCCTCTTTTTTGCGACCACAGAGATGAAAAAAGAAACTGGTGCTGGGGATGTGCAACCTAAAGAGATTAAAAAGGCCATGGTGCTGGGTGGTGGGCTAATGGGGGGCGGGATTGCTTCTGTGACGTGCAGTAAAGCGAAAATACCTGTTCGCGTTAAAGATATCAATCAAAAAGGCTTAAGTAATGCTTTGTCTTATGCTTATAAATTATTGGATAAAGGCGTTAAAAGGCGCCATATGACGCCAGCTGTGCGTGATAATGTGATGGCATTGATGACCACGAGCACAGATTTTACTGGCGTTAAAAATGCCGATATTGTCGTTGAAGCGGTTTTTGAAGATTTAGCTCTTAAACATCAAATGGTGAAAGATATTGAACGTGAGTGTTCTGAGTCTACTATTTTTGCTTCAAATACGTCTTCATTACCCATCAGTCAGATTGCAGAGGCGGCGACGCGTCCTGAAAATGTTATTGGATTGCATTATTTCTCACCGGTCGAGAAAATGCCGCTGGTAGAAGTGATTGCTCACGCTAAAACCTCGCCAGAAACGATTGCGACGACAGTGGCTTTTGCCCGTAAACAAGGTAAGACACCCATTGTGGTTCAAGATGGTGCAGGTTTTTATGTGAATCGTATTTTAGCCTTATATATGAATGAAGCTGCAGCGTTGTTGCTGGAAGGCCAAAGTGTGGATCATTTAGATAAGGCGTTGGTTAAATTTGGTTTCCCTGTTGGGCCAATGACCTTGCTCGATGAAGTGGGTATTGATGTTGGTGCCAAAATATCGCCAATTTTGGAAGCAGAATTGGGAGAGCGATTTAAAGCGCCATCAGCCTTTGATGCTCTGATAGCGGACGATCGAAAAGGGCGTAAAAACCAGAAAGGTTTCTATTTATACAATAAAGCTAAGGCCAAGAAAAAGAAGAAAGAAGTGGATGGGAGTGTTTATCAGGTATTGGGTTTAACGCCTGGGACGAATGCGAGTATAGATGAAATAGCTCAGCGTTGTGTGGTGCAAATGCTCAATGAAGCCGTACGTTGTTTAGAAGAGAAGATTATTGCTTGCCCAAGAGATGGTGATATTGGCGCTATTTTTGGTATTGGTTTCCCGCCATTCCTCGGTGGACCTTTCCGCTATATCGATACATTAGGGGCAGGCAAGTTAGTGTCTATTCTCAATGATTACAAAACGCAATTTGGATCGCGTTTTGAGCCTTGTCAAATGCTGGTGGATATGGCCGAAAATAAAAGCCGTTTTTTTGAGCTGTAATCCTTTATTGAAAATCCTAAAATGATGACTCAAAGCGGCGCAAATGCGTCGCTTTTTTTGTTCGTTTAGCGAAGTTGGCAAACTCACCAGATTGCAAGAAACTTGAATTGCCGTGACTAAGGTGAAAAGTCATTTTAATCGCAAGGGCGTTGCTGGCCAACGTCAGTATTTTTGACGCTGATTAAATATAATTTTGCTTACTTGTAAGTAAATGGTCAGTTAATTGACATTAATCCATTTTATTATTAATCCATTTTATTATTAATCAATACATGAAATGACTACATCGTTAGGTTATTACTGAAAACCTATATTGACTACATTTTATTATATATTCAACATAGTGAATATATAATAAAATGTGGTCGCTGAATGAAAAAGATTTTAATTGTTTTGATAAGATTTAAGAATAAATATGACTGTATAAGAAATGTATCTTATACAGTCAATATGTAGCAATGAGACAATGTGAAAATAGCCTATATTGATATATTGAAGTATTAAATTTCAATCAAAAAACAACAATTGGGAATTGGCTGATAATAGGATGTTCACATTGCTCATGGTTGTCAGTATGATTATCGACTTTGTTTGCAGCGTTTTGTAAATTTGTTGATGAAAAGGCAGCTGATGAAAAGCTAACAATTGCGATTATAGCCTTGACTTGAATGACTTTAACTAATGTGTTCATTTGATATCCCTAATGTATTTATAATAGCGTTATATTTTTTATTGACGTTTTGTAACAGATATAAACTAAGCATATGCTATGCCATTTTTCACATTGTTGTTAAAAATTGTTTTTGAACTTGTATTTTTTGTGTTCATTATATTCTTCATCGTTTATATATTCTGCTTTACGTAATTGTATTAGGAACATTATTTTACCCCTTTAGAGTAACTGTGTATGTTGAGATGATCCATTATATTGCTTTGCCCAGTGATATGCGGATTTTCAACTTTTAATCTTTGAGTATATTGGGCTAAAGGCATAGGTTTATCGTAAATATAGCCTTGAATGTATTCACACTTTAGCGCTTTTAAAATACTCAGCTGTGAACTGTGCTCTACTCCTTCGGCGACGACAGACAGCCCCATGTTATGGGCCATAGTGATGATTGAGTCGACCATTTTTAGGTCTTTATCTGATTTATCAATATCATCAATAAAGGCTTTGTCGATTTTTAAGGTATGAATAGGAAAGCGCTTTAAGTATGACAAAGACGAGTAACCCGTACCAAAATCATCCAGCGCTAAGCTTATTCCCATTTTATTTAATTGCTCCATGACGTTAATGGCTGCTTCAGGATCATGGATCACTGTGCCTTCGGTGATCTCTAGTTCCAGATTCATGGCTGGCAGCTGCGTTAAACGTAAAATAGAGGCGATGCGCTGCTGAAGATCTGGCAAAGTAAATTGTTTCGAGGACAGGTTCACTGCCACTCGGCCATTAAACAAGCCTTGAATTCGCCATTGCTGAGCAGCAAAACAGGCTTTTTTTAGTACTAGCTCGCCTATGTCTATGATTAAGCCATTTTCTTCGGCAAGGGGAATAAAATCAAGGGGAGAAATCAGGCCGTGCTCTGGGTGATTAAGGCGAACAAGGGCTTCCATGCCAATGATTTTGCCTGTTGAGAGTTTTATTTTAGGTTGGTAGTAAACCTCAAAGAGATCTTTTCTTAACCCTTCCCGTATTAAGGTTTCGACTTCTAAACGGCGCATCGCATTGCGGTTTAACGCTTCTGAGTAAAATTGATAGCGATTACCGCCAGCTGATTTAGCATGATACATGGCAATATCGGCTTTACGTAATAATGCTTGCTCATTTTGGTCGTCTTCTGGATACAAGACAATGCCAATGCTGAGGCCAACAACCACGGCTTCATTGTTCAGTTCAAAGGGAGCATTAAAGCTTTCGATGACATTTTTAGCTATGATGGCACTGGAGCCTATATCTGGGTTGTTATCCACTAGAATGGCAAATTCATCGCCGCCGAGGCGATAAATGCCTGTTTGGTAAGGCACAGAATCTTTGATGCGTTTACTGACCATGACCAGAAGTTGATCTCCCACTTGATGGCCCATAGAGTCGTTAATTTTTTTAAAATTATCGAGATCTAACACCATTAGAGTATGGTGAGAATCGCGTTTGACTAAGTTGCCTAAGGTGACCATTAAATTAGAGCGGTTCGGCAAGTGGGTTAAGGCGTCATTGTTAGTGAGTTGCCTGAGCTCTTCTTCTTGCTGCTTACGTCTGGAGATATCTGAAAAAATGCCGACATAATGGGACAGTTGGTTTTGTTCATCGTAAATGGCATCGATGCTCAATGCCATTAAAAATATTTCTTTATTGTGGCGACTGGTTTCAATTTCACTGCTCCAGCGGCCTTGCTGTTGTAAAATATTGCGAATTTGTTTTGAAAAACTTTTTGGATACCGATCAAAGGTGAGGATCTTACCTAAAAACGCTTCTTTTGAGTGCATTAACAACTGACAACATGCTTGGTTGACTTCTACAAAGGTGAAGTTTTCATCTAATATAAACATGCCCTCGGAGATGTTTTGAATGGCTCGTTCAAATAACCTGAGTTGTTCTTCAGTTTGTTTAAAATGACTGATATTTTTGATGGTTCCAGTCATGCGCAAAGCTTGCTTATCATCGTCACGTTCTACCACTTTGGCCCTGTCTAAGATCCAAATCCAATTGTCTTTTGTTCCTTGCACGCGATAAGCCGCTTCAAAGTGGGTGGTTTTTCCTTTAAGGTGGGCACTGAGGGCCTCAGCAACTCTGATTAAATCCATGGGGTGAATGTTACTGGCCTTATCGTTTTGGTTCATTCTCTTGCCATCTCTTGGAAAGGCCAGATCCCCCCAAATATTGGAGCGATATATTTTATCGGCTTTGATATCCCAGTCCCACATTTCATCGCCGCTGCCCCAAAGTGATAGTTTTAATCGCTCTTCACTTTTTACTATACGTTGCTGTATTTCTCGTCTGCGAATGGCCGTTTTGATAATGAGCAGTGATAAAAAGAGTGCCGTTAGACAATAAAGGACTTTGGCTTTATTGCTAAGCCACCAAGGAGGGGTGATATCTATGCCCATTTTACGTATTGGGCCTGGTGTGCCGCTAATGGGATCGATAGCATAAACATTAAAGGTATAGTGTCCAGGTGATAAATTGGTGTAAGTGGCGGCAAGATTTCCTTGGGTGGAAATCCAATTATCCGATAGCCCTTGCATTTGATAGACATACTCTATGTTTTGATAAGCGCTGCCAGGGCTATTAAATTCGAATGTAAAAGGATAGTCGGAATGTTTCAAAGTGATATTATTTGTACTATTTAGTGTATTATTTAGAACTCCGCCGCCAACTTTCTCTTTAATGTTTAAAATTGAAAAATCGGTAAAGTCTGTTTTTATGGGTTGGCTATTATTTATGTAGGTTTCGATTTCTTTGGGAGATATTAGACTAATGCCTTCGATACCACCGAGCAGTAAGTGATTATTGAAATTTAGAATCGCTTGTGAATTATATTCATTTTGGCTGCCATTTTCATGGGAGAGTGTATAGCTTTTTTGCGTTTCAGTATTAAAAAATATGACTTCTTGCATAGAGGTAGCGACAATATTCTGTTCTACTTTTTTAATTGCATATATTGACTTGTTATTGCTGAAGACTTTTTTTATTTTCCCAGTGAGTTTATTGTATTTGAGAAGAGATGTTCGAGTGCCGAAATAAATACTGTTGTTATCTTTACTGATGCTGGTTGCCATATCAGATGAAAAGACTTTTTTGACCTGATAGTCATCTTTTGTTATTGACAATCTGAATAACCCTCCTTGAGTCGCAACCCATAAAATATTATTATCGTGCATTATTTGATAAACTGGGCTTTTGTTATCTATAGTTATTTTTATTACTTTATTTTTTTTGAAAAAGATAACCTTGCCATCGGCACTACCAGCATAGAAAGTATTTTTTTCATCTCCAGCGGTTACAGTTGTATATTTACCCTCAATTAATTTGTTAGTGTTATTATTTTCTCTATTGAGTTCATATAATCCAGATAACGTTGCTATTAGTGTTTTGTCATTGATTGAAACAATTGATTTGTAGCCATAAAGTTCTGTTTTGTGACTTGATATTTTTTGCATTTTATAATTGTAAATGTTAATATCTGGGCTATCTGTTGCCACAATAATATGCTCGTTATTATCTTGAGTAATGGACCATATATTTATTTTTTCTTTTAATAATGTAGATATTATATTTTTATAGATGTTTAAAGAGATAAAACCTTTATTGTTTGAAGTGATAAATATTCCATTTTTTGATGTTATTATTTCTGGGTTTTTAAGGTTGTTAGGTACATCAGTTAATTCACCAATTCTGTAATGGTTTAAATTATCATCTATTTTGAAAATGTTTTTTCCAGTTA
The DNA here is from genome assembly GCF_947495455.1 of uncultured Shewanella sp. Taxonomy (GTDB): domain Bacteria; phylum Pseudomonadota; class Gammaproteobacteria; order Enterobacterales; family Shewanellaceae; genus Shewanella. The sequence goes on from NZ_CANLZC010000065.1 coordinate 13,368, forward strand.
TCCCTATAAAGAAATTATCTATTTTTACTATAGTATCATTATGATAAATATAACTTAATTTGTTTTTATTAGTATTTTCAATACTAAATACGCCTGTTTTTTTTAAAATAACAGGTTGGGACTTAAATAAGTCAATGTCGATACTATCCTGAGCAACTTTTTTATTTTGGGTATTGGTCACTTTGATGACATCACCATTATGGTTTCTGACCAGTAATCCTTGATTTATTGGAAGGACTTTTTCAATACGATTGAATAACTTATTTTGTGGAAGGCTTTTTATTGTTTTGAGGTCGAAATCGATGGTAAATATATCATGTCTCGTACCGATAAGTAATTTATCACCATGGCCTTGAATGGACCAAATTTCTGCATTTTCTAATTCAGAATGGGTAAATAATGGTTCAAAGTTATCTAACTCTGGATGATAGAGAGATAAGCCTTTGTCCGTTCCCACAAATAACCTGTCTAGTTGATCGATAAATAAGCTTTTTATGACAGAACTTTGCAAGTTGGTTACTTCATTTGAAGTATGCGTATTGGTTGCATGCTCATCTTTTGCAAAGTAATGTTTGAAGTTCTTACCATCAAATCGATTTAGGCCGTTTAAGGTACCTATCCAAAGATACCCGTCTTTATCTTCAACCATAGAGGAAATAATGCTTTGTGAGAGGCCTTCGGGAACGCTATAAACCTTAGAATTGAGCACAACAGGGACAGGCTTTTCTAACATGGCATAAGCTTGTCCTGAGGCTAGGATCACAAGTAAAAAGGATAAAAAAATATTAACATAGGTATTTTTTAAAGCATTCGTCATAGTACGGCTGTTATCTATTAGGTTGAATGAAATAATAAAATCAATATTGAGTTTGGTTAACTTTTCCAGAAAGTGATGAACTTGTCAAAATTATTGAAATTTTATTAGCTTTGAGGCTCAAATTTAGTGGATATTTGACTCAATCAATCACTTATAGACAGATATTATGACTTTTAAATGGAATTAAAATAGTTGTAAATTGGTGTTTTAAACTAAATTTTTTGTGTTTTACGAGATATTTATCTTTTGTTGTTTATGGCTAATATAAGGGGATCAAAGGTTGCTATCTTGTTTAAAATTTAATGCGCAAAGGCGCATTAATCACGACTAAGTGTATGGGTATTTTGTTTAAATAGGCGTAAATCTTCTATCATATTGCTTGTTTTTAATGGGGGGAGATCTTGATGTGATTTGCCTGTATTGAAAAGAACCAGTCTATCGGCATGTTGGGTGCGCATTTTTGTCATGATGAATTTAATGAGCGTTGCGCGAGTAATGTCAGTGATAAAATTGGCGACTTTTTCCCTTTGATTAAAAAGATAATCTTGATTGGCTATACTGGCCCAATATCGTTGGCTGCGAGTTTTTAGGTTTGTATCTTGTTCTAACAATTGTTTGATGAGCCCTTGTTTGGTTTTGTCCCAATCTTCTTGAGTAATTTGCATTATGGCATAGGTAAAATCGGCGATGAATTGATCGATGGCTTCTAGCAGTTGTAATGGACTTCTAGTGGGGGATTGAATATAAAAAATCATTCCAGGGTAGCGGTTAAGGGGTAAGTATCCAGTACCTAACATATAGCCGAGTTGGCGTTGGGTACGTAGCTCATGGAAAAAAGAAGAGGACATAGTATGATTTAATAAACTAAACAATCCCATGGTGTTGATATTGGTCACCGCCGATTGGTAATAAACAATAATACTGCTATCTTGATGGGAAGTAATACACTCTCTCATTAAGGTGTTATGGTGGCTTAAATCGATAATTTCTCTTGCACTGCTGTCACTGGGAGAAGATACTAAAGATAAAATATGGTTTAACCTTTTTGCTAATGAATGGACTTCACTGATCAACCAGTCACCATAAACTAGGCCTTCTAAATGGACTTTTTCATAAAATAATCGTACATGTTCATGGAGATCTTTCAAGGTAATATTGTCGAGAAACTCTGCCATTCTAGCAGGTTCAAAGCTTCGCTTTTGTAATGTCACCGTCAAACTGGTAAACAATTGAGAAATAGGCTTAGATTGACTATGGTTATGCCAGTTTCGAAGTATTTGCTGTTTAATGATATCAAATCTTGCCTGTGTAAAATTGCGTTCTCGCGCTTTATTAATGATTAGCGCAAGAAGGGTTTCTTGTTTTCCTGTAAAGCCCGTCAAATGTAGCGTGATGCCTCCTTGATGAGGATAAATATTGTAACTTAACCCTGCAACTTCTGCTGGGTAGGTATATTCGGTTAAAAAATCTAATAACATTTCAACATAGAGTCGAGTTAAGGCTGCGTGACGAGGGCTTGCTGCTGCCTGAGCTGAGTCTAAAGATAAGTAAAGATGGCCTTTAGGGACATTAAACTCATCGTCTTTTTTATGCCAAATACGGTAACCTTCTCCTTGTGCAACGATAACGGGGATTTTAGTGTGGCTTTTTTGTGTTCTAGGGCCTTTATCGACTGAAATAAAAGGATTGGGAGTGGGAAGCGTCAGAGCGTTTCGAATAACTTCTCGATTCCATTGTGCTAATCGCTGTGATGCAATAGGCGTCATTTGATAATGGGAATGGTACCACTTTGCTTGAGTATCGGTGTTTACATCTTGTGCTATCACTTGCAGCCTGATATTGGAAGGGCACATGAGATCCAGCAACTCACGGGTTGCCTTTAGTGGAAGCTTATCCATTCGATAGTCACCAAAGATGATATCTTTCACTGGATAATGATGCATATTAATGCTCAAATGGCTAGCAAGATCCAGTGGTTTACTGGGCTCTTGATATTTAAAGGCTTGCATTAATAGTTGTGCCCTTTCTTGATAACGCCAGTTTTCTAACCCATGATTTTTGATTAATTGAATATACTCAAAGCAGGTAGTAATGATATCGTCTAAGTGTTGATATCCTTTTTGGGTGAGTTGAATATTGATATTGTAATCTTTGTAATTGTACCCATGGATCCCGCCACCTGCAGATAAGCTTATTGCTAACCCTTCTGATTTTAAATAGGACAATAAACTTCCTTTCCCTTCATAACCGAGTAAATGGCTAATAAAAGTCAGGGGCTTATACTGATATAGTGTATCGACAGCGGGTAAGCTAAAACAAATCCCAAGTCTTCTTTGTTGTTTTAAAGGGCGAATATTAATTTGTTGGCCAAGTTCAGTTGAATGGTAAAGGGGAGTATTAGGGTAATGTTTAGTGAGTTGATGATTGGGGATGTCACTAAAATAGTGTGTTGCAAGATGGGTGAGTCTTGCTATTGATAGCGGGGCCACTAAGCATAATGTCATTAAATTAGCGCTATAATGTTGTTGATAAAACGCGACTAATTCAGCTTGCAGTATAGAAGGTTCCCCTCCAAGAGTTTCGAGGTTACCCACTGAGAATTTTGAAAAAGGATGGCCGCTATTTACCGTCTCTTTGTGGACTTGGTAAATTCGACGCACATCATCTTTTAATTTTAAACTAAACTCTGATTCAATGGCATGTCTTTCTTTGTCCACCCATTCTGGATTAAAGAGTGGGTTGATAAAAAATTGGCTAAATCTATCGAGTGAGTCTTCATAAGCATCTATGTGTATGTCGTAGAAAAAGTTGGTGTGCTCTGTGCCAGTCCAAGCATTATTACTGCCACCATGTTGATTAATGAATTGATGATACTCACCAGATTGTGGGTATTTATGAGTGCCAAGAAAGAGCATGTGCTCAAGAAAATGCGCCATACCGGGGCGAGTTGCCGGATCGTCAAAATGTCCGACGTTTACAGCCATTGAAGCGGCTGCTATTTTGCTTTTATTATCTTCAACTAATAAAACCGATAACCCATTATCTAATGTGAGATATTGATACTGTCTATGATCATTCGGGCTTTTTATTATGGTTTGAGTTAAAGGATCAGGCAAAATCATTCTCCAGTATTGGCCGGGGCCTGTTGAACTTTGGTGGTTAAATTATGTCCCAGATAAACGTGTTTTAATCGCGACGGGAGGAATGACGCCTAGCGATCTAAGCCCTCTTTCTTTAATTCCAACAAAGAGTAAAACACGTTTAGTGAATCCCACAAACTGTTGCAGAAACCATCACCAAAGATCAACAGACCCTAGAGGTGCGATCAAAATAATAAAAATCATTAAATACCATAAGTTAAACACTTATAGTATTGCGATGCAATATCCAGAAGCCATAAATACATTACTTGATTAGGGTTCTTTAATCATGGAAAAAGTCAACATGGGTTTTTTAACCATGGTATTTCTACGGGAAGAATTTGATATTTTCAATATCATGGCCATTCGACCTTTTTTATTGTTGATTAATTGTTTTGTTTTGTTGCTTTCAATTGATATTTTATGCTGTTTTTTTAACGAAAACAGTGGGATTAAGTTAATTTTTTCAGATAGAATGAGTTCAATGGCGAGTTTAAGTGGGTGAATGAGTATACATAAGGTATGTTATACCCGTGATACTTGAATATGCATGTTTTCAGAGCCTGTAAAAGTGCCTAATTCAAGGCGTATTATTACAAGAATGCTCATTGCCTTTTAAGATGATACAACGCAGAAGTCGGTGCTTTTACAGACTTCCAAGGGGCTGGCCTCTTTATATGTAAAAGCAAGGCCTTTTATACTGCGTTATTGAACATCAGCTTAGAATGACTAGGCACGCTGTTCAGCTGACCATCAAGGATGATGGAAATGTCATTTATGCAGGAGCAATTAATGACCTTGCCTAAAAGGCTTTTAATTCCAGCTGAATCCTGCATCTTCAGGTATCACGGGTATATGCCTAAAGCATCACTCTATAATAATGTAAAATGGGATCTGCACAGCAGTATGCAATTATATTTAATGCGACATGGTGAAGCAAACCATCAAGCGCACTCAGATCAAGAGAGAACACTGACAGATGTTGGTCGTTTTCAAACTGTGATGATGAGTCAATGGTTATCGACGTCTGTCAAGCACTTCGATTTAGTCTTGGTGAGCCCTTATGTTCGCGCGCAACAGACATGGCAAGAAGTGAGTCAGTATTTTACCGAACCGTCGCAATGGCATGTGTTGGATGAATTAACGCCGTTAAATCATGCGAGTGATACCATGGATGTCATATTGGCTTATGCTGAGTTTTATCAGGCAGAGAATGTGCTGGTGATTGCGCATATGCCTTTACTTGGGTACTTAGTTAATGCTTTTTTACCCGATGTTGAACCTCCTTTATTTTCAACCTCAGGTATTGTTCTTATAGAGAAAAATTCACTAAATCATTCGCTTGTTTGGCATGAGTCACCTTTTTCTTGCGGTAAGGCTTCTTAAGGGATTAACTCCTTTTATCGCGCTGTGTAAGAGAGGATGTTATGTTTGTCTTCTCGGTCACCATTGAAGACAAGTATGTTCAATGGTGACAAAATAACTCATAAGGAAAAAGGTGATTCTTCTATCTCTATGAGTATTAATAATGCAGCAGTGCCTCCCCACTCTTTAGGTGCTTGATGAAAAGCTTTCACTTGGGGATGCTGAGCGAGCCATAGAGGTAATTGTTGCTTTAATATACCACTACCATGACCATGCATGACACTGCAACAAGTGCTGCGCTGCTTGATGGCTGCTTGTATGAGTGCAACGAGTTCTAGTTTGGCTTCTGATTGCCTCAAGCCGTGAAGATCGAGTAATAAATCAGGGCTATAATCACCTCGACGTAACCGTTTTAACTCAAAGCTATCGACATCGTCTCTTACCCATCGCATTGGTCCTTCTGTTGGCATTAAAGGTTGGTATGTATCAGAAAAATAGCTATCTGCATGTAACTTTTGCTCTGCTTGTACCCATTTTGTTTTATTTTTTGGCGAAGCTGTGAAATGACGCTTATCTTGTTTTAAGGGCTTAATACCTTGAATTAGCGTGGAAAACAGAGCTTGGCCATCATCATCATATTTTTTATTCATAGGGGTATTTTATTGAATTCGATGCCATATGAATAGACTTCAGTTACAATGAAGTCCAATTATAATGTTGGAGTCTATTTTGGATAAGATTTTTGTTGATGAAGCTGTCGCTGAATTACGTACCGTGGGCGATATGCTGCGTTGGGCCGTGAGTCGTTTTAATGATGCAAATATATATTATGGTCATGGGACGGACAATGCGTGGGATGAAGCGATTGCTTTGGTTTTTCATGCATTACATTTGCCTGAAGAGATAGGTCAACAGGTTATTCATAGTAACTTAACCAGCAGTGAAAAGCATAAAATCGTTGAGTTGATCATTCGACGTGTTCAAGAGCGTTTGCCTGTGCCTTATTTAACCCATGAGGCAAGGTTTGCTGGTTTATCATTTTATGTGGATGAGCGCGTATTAGTGCCTCGCTCTCCAATAGCTGAAATGATTGCTGAGCGGTTTAGTCCTTGGTTATATAACCAATCGGTTAATCGTGTCTTAGATTTATGTACGGGGAGTGGCTGTATTGCGATTGCTTGTGCTTATGAGTTTGATGAAGCAGAAGTGGATGCGCTGGATATTAGTACTGATGCCCTTGATGTGGCACAAATTAATATTGAGTCCTTAGGCGTGATGGATAGAGTGTTTGCCATGGAATCCGATTTGTTTTCAGCTATCCCTAAGGGACCACAATATGACTTAATAGTGACCAATCCGCCTTATGTGGATGCTGAAGATATTGATGATATGCCTCAAGAATATCGTCATGAGCCTGAGTTAGGTTTAGCCTCTGGTCATGATGGGTTAGATTTAACGAAACGTATTTTAGCCAATGCTGCAGATTATTTAACGCCCAATGGTATATTAGTCGTTGAAGTGGGTAATTCTATGGTGCACTTGTCTGAGCAATTTCCTCAAGTGCCTTTTAGCTGGGTTGAATTCCAACACGGTGGTGATGGCGTGTTTGTGTTGACTTACGAGCAGCTGCAAGCACATCGCAATCTATTTAAGGCGTATCAAGATAGCGAATAAATTTAATGACTATTTTGTCATTGTTTATATAACAAAGTTTTTGTTTAGCCCTTAATTGCAGTGCCATACTCTTAAGGGTTGAATATAGTTAATTGTCTGAGGTGTAAAGCAGATGTCGGGAAACAGTATAGGTCAACATTTTGTCGTAACGACTTTTGGTGAAAGTCATGGTACCGCTCTAGGGTGTATTATTGATGGTTGTCCACCAGGTGTTGAATTAAGCGAAGCTGATTTACAGCATGATCTTGATAGGCGCCGTCCAGGCACGTCACGTTATACAACGGCAAGGCGTGAACCCGATGTCGTTCGAATATTATCGGGTGTTTTTGAAGGCAAAACCACAGGGACGTCGATTGGGTTGTTGATTGAAAATACGGATCAGCGCAGTAATGACTATTCCAATATTAAAGATCTTTTTCGTCCAGGTCATGCCGATTATACCTACCAGCAAAAATATGGCTTAAGGGATTATCGAGGAGGCGGACGCGCTTCTGCTCGTGAAACGGCCATGCGGGTGGCGGCAGGAGCGGTCGCTAAAAAGTATTTAAAGCATGTTCATGGTGTTGATATTCAAGGATACATGACTCAACTTGGTCCTATTAAAGCTGAAAAGATAGATGTTGAACAAATCGAAAAAAATCCCTTCTTTTTCCCCGATGAGAGTCAACTTGAAGCCCTTGATGAGTATATGCGTGATTTGAAAAAAAGTGGGGATTCCATTGGGGCGAAATTAACTGTTGTTGCGACAGGTGTCCCTGTGGGGCTGGGAGAACCTGTTTTTGATCGACTGGATGCGGAAATTGCTCATGCATTAATGGGGATTAATGCGGTTAAAGGGGTTGAAATTGGTGATGGTTTTGCCGTTGTAGAGCAAAAAGGTTCAGAGCATCGTGATTTGATGTCACCTGAAGGCTTTGAATCGAATCATGCTGGTGGTATTTTAGGTGGTATTTCATCAGGTCAACCCATTGTTGCACATTTAGCATTAAAACCTACATCAAGCATTAGTGTACCGGGACAGAGTATGACCACCACAGGTGAGGTGGCAGAAGTCATAACAAAAGGGCGTCACGATCCTTGTGTGGGAATACGTGCAGTTCCCATTGCAGAGGCGATGTTGGCGATAGTCTTGATGGATCATTTATTAAGGCATCGCGGGCAAAATATGGATGTTAATAGTCAAACACCTGTCATAGGTATGCGTTAATGATAGTGGCTTTAGGGTTAACTGACTAATGGCTTTGTTTCGATTAGGCTTGCTGATTAACCCATTGGCTGGATTAGGAGGCAGCGTTGCATTAAAAGGCAGTGACGGCGTTGCTTCTGAAGCATTAGCGAAAGGTGCCTTGCCTCAAGCCATGAATCGAATGAGGCAAGCGCTACTTAAAATCGTGCCTTACAAAGACAGGATCACAGTGTTTACGGCTTCGAGTGACATGGGAGAGAATGTAGCAAAGGCGCTGGGTTTTACGACCCAAGTCATTTATGGATCTTCGCTTGTGACTCATGGCAGTGATACATCGGCTGCAGCAGTCAAGTTACGTGAGAAAAATGTTGATTTACTCCTTTTTGCCGGCGGAGATGGTACGGCTAGAGATATCTATGGTGCTGTTGGAGAGAGCTTTCCAGTATTAGGCGTACCTGCTGGAGTAAAAATTCATTCAGGTGTGTTTGGTGTTACACCCGCTGCAGCGGGATTAGTGGTTAAGCAGTTACTGGATGGTGAGTTAGTCAGTCTCATGAATGCTGATGTGATGGATATTGACGAAGTCTTGTTTAGACAAGGTCGTGTTCAAGCTAAGCGTTTTGGCGAGATGCAAGTGCCTGCTGAGCCTCGTTATGTTCAAGCAGTGAAGCAAGGCGGAGTGGAATGTGAGGAATTAGTGCTTGCTGATATTGCAGCAGAAGCCATAGGGCTTATGGATGATACATTGTGTATTATGGGTTCAGGCAGTACCTTGGCGTTTGTGATGGCTGAAATGGGGCTTGAAAATACCTTGTTAGGGGTTGATTTAATCAAAGATCAAGCTTTAATTCAATCAGACTTAACGGCACAAGCATTACTTAAATACACAACAGGTCAAGAAACGAAGTTATTCATTACACTTATCGGCGGACAAGGACATATTTTGGGGCGGGGAAATCAACAATTAACCCCCGCATTAATTCGTCAAATTGGCCGAGAAAATATTATTATTTTAGCCACTAAAACCAAATTAAAGGCGTTAGAAGGACGCCCACTAATTGTTGATTCAGGCGATCCCGAGTTAGACCTATTCCTTGCAGGTTATTATAAAGTGATCACTGGATATCGAGATTATGTGATGTACCCAGTGGTTGAAATTAATTAGATCTTATGGAGATCCCATGTTAGAGAAGTATGAGCACACATTGCAAAACTGGATTGAGAATATTGTTGAGTCAGGGGATGATGACGCTTTATTTGCCAGTGGTTATTTACAAGGGCACTTTGCAGTGGTGTTATCACAGCTTGAAGTTGAAGATAATCAAGATTTAAGTTGTTTATCGGCGAAAATGCAAGTGTGTTTGAATTTAGCCAAAGAAGAATTAAGTGAGCAAGACTACCAATTAGTGGAAGAGGCTTGGCACGCATTACGTCGGCAAATTGCGGCTTAATAAAATACAGTGAAATATCTTTAAATGAAATCGAGTTATATTGGTATTGGGTTATTAAACCCAAAAAGTCCGACGAATGTGGGCGGGGTAATGAGAGCGGCGGGTTGTTATGGGGCTGATGCCGTCTTTTTTACCGGAAAGCGTTATTTGCTTGCCGCGAGTAAGGGGAATGCACAATATAATACGGATACTAAAGGGGCGGGGCGAGTTATTCCTCAAATCCAAGTCGAAGATTTACGTGAAGCTGTAGGCAATGATGTGAGTCTAGTGTGTGTTGACTTGGTGGAGGGAGCTTGTCCTTTACCTGAGTTTCAACATCCAGATAACGCCTTGTATATTTTTGGTCCTGAAGACGGCACAGTTAATCAGTCGTTAATTGATGCCAGTGATGCTGTGGTGTATATGCCAACGAGAGGTTGCATGAATTTGGCCGCATCTGTGAATGTGTTACTTTACGATCGAATGGCAAAAAAGGCGCATTTTGAAAGTGGCGATGCCCTTATTCGTCAAAGCAGAGATACTAACAATCGTGTAAAGGTGAAAAATACATAACAAGAGTCTAAGTGATATGCTTGACGCATATGCTTTAGAAAGATAAAAAGGGAAGCTGATGGCTTCCCTTTTTATCTTTATTTGAGTGTTAATCTGTTGAGATATTGACGCGTATCCTCAATCAGTACATTAGGGTATTGACGATAATCTAAATACGGGACAAGTAATTGAGATTGAAATACTTTTAATGGCTTTTGTGGAGTTTGACTATTAATATGCTGGAAGCCTTTTAGGTTTAGATTTAATTGTTCGGCAGCGCTTTGTCCTGAAATGATGTGTATTTGTGCAGTAGGTGATAAAATATCCGCATTGATATGAATTTGTTCATTTTTTTTAAGTAAAAACTGGTCTCTATATGTTTTCCAGTCGTGATTTTGACAAGTTATTTTGGCCATAATAGTGAAAATTTTGCGCCAATGATTACCGTTTAATTGAATGATACTTTCAATGGCGTCAGTTTGAGTATGATGCCAGTTTTGAGGTAACAGAGGAGAATTGGGTAAATAAAAGGCATACTGTGCATCTTTATACCCGAGTAATGTGTTTGCTTTGTTCAACTTTAGGCCTTTAATGCTCTTGAAGTGTTGAGAATGATATCGCAAATTTGTGTTGATTATCATAATCATCTTGTTTAAGTGATTTGCGAGTAAATCACTTTGTTACGACCGCTCTCCTTGGCTTTATAGAGATTGAGATCTGCTTGTTTTATCCAATCTTCAAGGGATGTGCTGAAACTGGGAAAGGCCATAATGGCGCCTATGCTTGTTGTCACGTGAAAAGTGTCTTGGTTTTGTGGATTGATTATTTGAGTTTGTGCCAATTTCTCTCTGAAGTGGTTGAGATGCTTTTCAATTTTGTTTGGGTCAGAAAAAGATAAAATCAGCAAGAATTCTTCGCCCCCGAAACGAGAAATAACATCGGTATCACGTTTAAAAGTGCGTATTAATAAAGTGGATATGGCTTTGAGTGCCTCATCTCCACCTAAGTGTCCCTGTTGATCGTTGACTTGCTTGAAGTGATCTAAGTCAATCAGGGCAACCACTATCGTTTCATTATTTCGCTGATTAATTTCATGTAAATGGGAGAACTTTATTTCTGTAATGCGCCTATTATTGAGACCCGTTAAGGGATCGATTTCAGATAATGATTTGAGTTGGCTGTTGGCTTTTTCGAGTTCTAAGGTTCTTAATTGAACATTAGTTTCAAGTTCAGATTGATAACTCATGAGTGCTTGTTTACTTTTTTGCAGCCTTTGATGTAAAGCATATATTTCTTGTGGTGCTTCGTTTTGGACTTGTTCAATATTGACTTTTTTAGTGTGATTTTCGTCAAAGTCTTTGGCAATAATGGCCAGTGGTTGGGTTAACCTTAGACTGACTACACGGGTAATATAAAAAGTAATGAGTAACGCAATAATGAGGATCGCAAAGGTGGCTAAATAGAGTTCTTCTATTAATTTGATTAAAGGCATGAGAGGATTGAGCGTATAGAGTGTCCAATCGTTTTCCAGTGTGACAGAAGCATAGATAAACTCAGGTGTGGGGTTTTTAGTGTTGATAATATTCATCATGGGCAAGCCTGTTTCATATTCTTCACCCACCAGTTTGGCCTTCAATGGTTTAAGCGGCGGGAGCATTAACATCTTAGATGCATAGATCACATGATTATCTTCATCGACGAGTAGCATAGCTTGTTGGTGGTTTTTGGTGTTTGTATGCTCAATTTTGGCAAACTGGTTTAAATTTAAAGAACCCTCAATGATGCCTATGGGGTCGTGTTTTGACTCTTGTGAATAAATAGGAGCGCTAATGGCGACAATCGCGTCATTGCCAAAGCCTCTACCTTGAAAAACTGGCGAGATAAAGGTTCGTTGGTAGAAAAAAGCCTGCTGAAAATAATCTCGGTCTGCAATATTAATATTTTGTGATAAATCTAGTCCCTTAACGGGGCTTGCGGCGATCACTTTGCCTTTTTTGTCGGCAATTAACATAGTTAAAAAACCAGAATAGTTTTTATGTAGACCCGTTAATTGATATTGCCAATCACTTTGCTCATCGAGATCTAGGCTGAGCCAGTGAGCGGCATTGATGATGGCTTTAACATGTTCATTGACAAAAACAGATGTAAAATGACCTAATTGGGAAACGGAGTCTTGTAAGTTCTCATAAATTATTGCTTTTTGTCGCTTAATGAAATGGTCATTAAACAGTAAAGTTGATGATAAGAGAGAGAGTGTTAGCACAAGGGTAAAAGTGTAGGTCAGTTGGGTATTAAAGGTTCTTCTTTGATTGTCGATGATTTTCGTTTTAAATTGCCAAAAATAAGGAACAATAAGGACAATTAAAGCGCCTAAACTGGTATAGATGAGCGCATTAATATATTGTTTTAAAACGATGAAAGGCAAGCTTGCTGTCGGAATGTGAGTGAAAAAGGTGGCATATAAATAAAAAAGCGGCATACCGACTAAGAACCAGTAGGCGATACTGGCGTAGAGTGCATAAATATTTTTTCGTTTGGCAAAACCAAGCCAAAGTGCTTCGAGTCCAAAAAGCAGATAAACATGAGGACTTTCCCACAGTAACATGAGCCCTGAAACACAGATGATTGTCGTTAATAGTGCATACCAAGGACCCAGTAAAATGGCCACAATGACGATAACAATATTCCCTAAAACCAATGGAATGTTAGCGATTAGTAGTATGGGGTATAAGTTAATACTAAAGCCTATTAGACCAAGAATAATGGCTAACTTGTAATGTGAAATATTGACCGATGACAATGCCATGAGCATCGCTCCTTGGTGCCATAGATGATATGGGCAAGATCCATTTTAATTGCAGTGAAAGGTATAACCCTTAGCACTCAAAGCCCTTTTTATTAAGTCCAGATACTTCCAACAAAGCTTAAAACATGCATCTTCAAGTATCACGGGTATATTAAGTTTATGCTAAACAAAAATATCTGTTAGTTAAAAACGGTAATTGTGGTCAGAAAGCTTTTTTCAAAACGGATATAATGGCATTCAAATTGATGATTTTGTTTGAACTTTGTTGACCAGTTTTTGGTGAGTTTTAATGTCAGTCGTTGATTAATAAGATCAATGTTTGTTATTTCTACGGCATCAAAATTGAAAAATTGCTTAATGAGAGGATATAGCGCTTTATAAATACTTTCTTTAGCAGAAAAAGCGAGGGTAACCCCTTGGTTAAAAGGTAGGGCTGTTGCGCGTATCAATGCCTCTTCTGCTGGGTTGATAATACTTTTATAAATATCTTCACAGCTTTTAATATTAATATCATATTCCAGGTCGATACCTAGGGCTTGAACATGTTTTGATGTTGTGATGCCGCAGGCGGCAGTTTCATTGGAATGAGTGATACTGCCAATGACATTTTTTGGCCAAATGGGGCTGCGATCCTCAGCATTCATGATGTCTTGATAGGGTAGAGCCAATTGGTTAAAGCAGCATTTAGCTAAAAATCGTCCAGCAAGGAATTCAGCTTGTCGTTTAGGAACGGCCTTTTTGAGCTTTGTGGGCAACTGAATTTGGTGCTCAGTAAATAATGATGGACTAAATGCACTGATGTTAAACTCACATGATAGTAAAGTGATCTCATCCATATGAGGAAAGTGTTGCTGTAAAGGGGTGAGTTTTGAAAGCATAGATTGAATTTTTTATGAATAAATTCGAATTGTCGCATTTTTTGAGCTGTTATCAAAGGCTCACGAAAGGATTAATGAGGTTAATGAAGTCATTTGTATTCACTCGTTTCAACTTTTTGACTGCAAGACTTTAATGCGGCCTTAAAAGAACAGGCCGCAACACTTGAAGAAAGTAAAGGGGTTTACTGACATTCCCCCTTAAAAGTGGGGCCAATGATGTAAGGGAAAGCTGGGGATAACTCGCCACTGGAAGATTGGGTGACGGTAATGTGATAGTGGTAACCGAGTTCATCGTGATCATGGCCATTATGTTCGTCTAGGAACTGCTCTCCTTGAGCCATTAATGTTTCATCCCAATACATATCTTGGTAATACGCGCCTGCATCAAGATAAATGGTTCCTCCTCTAAAAGCGGGTTGAAGCGTATAGGGATAACCTAAGTCATATCCCGTTGTGCTTGCGGGCATTGTTCCTTGGCTAGGATCAAATTCATTGATCATGACACAACTGCGTTTTCCATCACTACAGCCAACAAGTGGATCTTGATAATCTCGTATTCGCCAAGAACTGGTGGCAAGAACACCTTGAGCATGCCAAGGCCCATAAATGGCATAACCATCTTTTGCAAAACCATAAACCGGTGAATGTTTGTCGCCTAAATCATTAACAGTATTGGCCAAGCACTGTGAGTTAAAATGATGATGATAATCGCCATTTGCAGCATGACCACTGCAAATATCCATATCATACTGCTCAAAAACGGGGGCGTTTCGTTGCCAAATATTATTGTCGACTCGTGCGTCGGACCAGTTGTAAACGGATGTACCATTGACCATGTAACCGATAGGGCCGTTGCCCGTTTCACATGTTCCTGTACTGATCTTGGGAGTGAGGGGAAAATCCATGGATTTATTGATGTCAAAAGGGCAATCTGGGCCCGGTGGCCAGTAACCTTCTCCACCGCTTGTATAGCAAGCATGACCAACAGGACTCACTGTCCAGCCGATATTTTGGCCAAATTTGACTATATCGCCTTCATTCACTGTTAAACCTTGATTATTTTGAAAGTCACCCACAGGGTGTTTGGCTACTGTCTCAAGTATTTCTTGATCAATAACCACTTGATAATCAGGAATACCCGATGCAGAAATAGTGACACTGTCTCCATTGTTGGTGACAGTATTGACATGGATAAGCGCATTGGGAATAAACTGAGAATATTCTTGTTCGTTATTCATTATCCAGTCATTGAGGATATCAGCGCCTGGCGTATTGCCTGTATCGGTAGGGATCCCGTCAAATACCCAGATAAACTGATTGAGATCAGGATTATTGTCTGAAAGTACGACTCTAAAAGTATCGCTGACTGATGTATTGCTCATGATGTTTCCAAGTTCGATATGACTATCGCCTGTGCGGATCCAGGTTTCAGGGACTTCGATTAATGTGCCAGTGACGGCATTAATGTTTTTATCTGAAGAAATGAACACTTCATAGGTTAATATCCAGTGGCCATTATTTCTTTCAATAGAACGCACTAATGAATATGCATCAATATTGATATCTGAAGTGACATCATCAGCCATAACTAAGGGTGGAGTGAAGCAGATAAAGAGTATGGTAAAAAGAAACTTGTCAATGAAGGAAGTCAATTGAGATGTCAATTTACTGGTTTTAATAAAATCATATTCCATACTAAGTGTCTCCAATGTATATTCATCAAAAATGAGATAAGTCGACATGAATAACAAAAATAATGTTATTCGACTTGATGTTTTTATTTTTCAAATAAGGTATAACACCCAATAATTTACTGATTGATATGTCAATATATTTTATGTGTACTAAATTGGGCTTTGTTATATGTTTTGACTTTAGCTTAATTTTATAAAGAGATATGAGTTCTATTTTAGACTTTAACTTAATTTACATATTGAGTTGTGTTTTAAATGTGAATATAAAATAACTCTTTGTTGTTTTGCTTGCTTTAAGTTGTTGTTTTTTAGTTTTTTTATTTTTTAAGTATGCTGTGGATCTCTAGTGAGTCTAGGTGGTGGAAATAATGTTTAAAGTTGATATGCTTTCTAAATTCATATAATAAGTGTGATGCATATTGAATAGACTATTATTATATTGAGTTAAAGTTGGAGTATATAGTAACTGTCGTTATTTAATGTATAAACTGAACTATCAGCGTTGAAATGGATGAGTGTCATGTTAGCTCTTGTTAGCTATAACATAAGGAGAGGAAATGAAAAGAATAGCGAGTGATGTATTATTGTTAGTCGTGACAGTGAGCTTATTACCGTGGCTGATAGTATTTACTGTTGAAGCAAGGCAAGCGCTTATTAAAGCGGACGTAATGAATACGGAAGCTAGCTCGGTGAAAGTGAGTAAGATAAAAGAGCAGCTCATCAAGAACACACATTCTCATGCTAATAAAATGATCCCCGAAGGTGCCGTAGAACCTAAATTGGATTTACAATTATTAAAAGATGTTAAGTCTGGTTATAACTTACACATTATATATGATGGATTTGAATTAGAGCCTCCAGAGTTTTTAGATTCCCCCAAAGATAAAGTAGAAGGGCATGCCCATCTTTTTATTAATGGTAAGAAAGTACAGCGGATTTATGGTGCGTATTTACATTTAGATTCAAGCTTATTTCAAGTTGGAGTGAATTCCATTAGTGTCACGTTAAACAGTCACGATCATGATACTTGGTCTATTGATGGTCAGCCTATTGTGGCGACCTACTTTATTAATACTCAAAAGACACCTTTTATTCAACATTATTTCAGTGCCTTTCCATTTTAAGGCGTTCATGAAGCTTCTATTTTTATGGAAAAGGAACGATGAATATGATAGTAAAAACGCTATTATGGTTATTACCAATCTGGGCTTTGTATTCAACCCATGTGTCTGCTGAAACAGCCGTGATGGCATGGCCAAAAAAGCTATCATCTGTTACTCAACATGATGAGGAAACCTTGCTATCACATAAAAAACTGGCGCGTTTAGCTAGGCTTGTGTGGGAGAGTAATAATCAAGTCGATTATTCTAGAGTATTTTCAAAAGATTATATAAATCATCAAATTCCTTCTATTGTGGGTAAACCTTTAACGGAAAGTCGCCAAGAATGGCAAAGTCTGGTCAATCATTTTCATCAATCTTTTTCTAATGTGAAGGAAGAAATATTGCTTCAAATCGCTGAAAGTGAGTTTGTGGTTACGCAATGGCAAACTACAGGCACACAGACGGGAGAATATTTAGGTTTTTCCGCCACTGGCAAACGGGTTTCTTGGTCGGGTATACAAATAGATAAATTTGAGCAAGGTCAAATTGTTGAGTCTTGGGTTGTTTGGGACATGTATTCGCTTTTTTCACAGTTGGGTTTTATCCCTGCTTTGGGTAATAACTAAAATCATATGAGTGGATTAACAATAACAGCGGATGAAAACTCCGCTGTTATAAGATGAAAATAATTCAAGTTAATTGAATGTTAAAAATCTACTTTACGGTAAAGGTTTCCCAAGTATAGGCATTGTCACGATTATTTGTCATGCTACCATCGGATTCTGCTGCAACATATTTATTGTGGGTACTGAGTAAAGAAATTTGATCCCCATCCGCTAAGCAGCCACTGGTATCAGTATGGTTTTTAAGGGTGAAGACTTCCCAAGTGTTATCGATTGATGCTGTGGCATCCAGATCACCATCATTATCAGCGCGCACATAATGACCATTTGTGGTTTGCAGTGTGACTTTGTCATTATGCTGTATGCACATCTTGTTATTATTGATGTTTTCTTTCAATTTGAGGGTAAACGTCTCCCAAGTGCCCATGCTTGAGCGTGAATGGTTGACCATGTTATCGCCACCACTATTGTTAGCTGCCACATAGGTGTTATGGGTTGTGTTGTAGAGTCCTAGGGTTTTAGCAGTGAGTTTTCTGTCACGATCCCAAGGACTAGGCGTATAATAGTAATGGTTGGTCCAACGTAGTTTTGTGACTAGAGGATCATGATCGCTAATATTCTGCTCTATTTCTTGCTCGGTAAGCACTTCAAATTGAAATTGGTCATTGCCTTTAAAGGCGATGTGATCGACGCCGCTACAGCGATTTTCTTTGTTATAGTTGCCTTCGGCAACGGCTTCACATCCCCAAGTTAGGCCCAATGCGTCCACAAAGTCTTGACTATAGCCCGCACTAATCGCAGCGTTGAAGTCGCCCATGACCACAACGGGAACATTGATAGAGACGCGATTAATATACTCTTCTAATTGATCGAACTGATTTTGTTTAACTGTGCCTCTGTCGGTGTCCATATGGGTATTGTAGAAATGGATCACTAAATCCTGATGGATATTTATTTGCGTCAGCGTAAAGCCTTTATCTGCTTGACAGTCTGGACTGTTAGTTTGTCCGAGGGCCAGCTCAGTAAAGGTTCCTTGACAATCATTGTACTCAACACGTTCTTGACGACTAATAAAAGGGTATTTTGAAATCGTGCTGAGTCCATCACCGTAGGTGCTTGTGCTGCCTTGATAATGATCGCTCATGTAGGGGTATTGGCTGCGGTTTAATCCATCAACAATCGCTGAATTCCTAACCCAATTTTCTTGTAGGCCAATAATGTCCCAGCCGCTATTATTGATGTATGTTTGGGTTAACTCTTTGGCTTCTGCATCAGAAATGCCATCAAGCGCTTCAGGAAAACCTTTGACATTAAAAACGGCAAAGGTGAGTTCACCTGACTCGCCGGCAACGGTTTCAAGTCGAGTCACAGCTTGACTATTGGAGCTTTCATAGCCACTTTGAGTGGCCGCATCTAGATAGGCGCGAGCATAGCTATCTTCTGGTATTGGGTTGGGGATAGGATCGATAATTATGTCGATAAGATCACCGAACCAATCTGCTTGTGCATTAACGCTCATACCAAGGCAAAGTGCTAAGGTAATGTGATTAAGCTTGAGTTTCTTCATAAATGGTATTCCCCTGAATATTGTTATCGTTATTAAGTGAAATAATGGCATAGTTATTTCATTTATATTTTTATTCTTTATTAAATTGAAATTAACTGACTGAATAAACGAGTCATTTATTAAATTAGCGATCAGGTAAGTGTGTTGTCAAATAAATGTAACCTAAAATATTTTATGGTTACCTTTAGTTAACAGTTATGTGTCACTATTTGACTTAAAATGTTTAGGTGTATTTGGGGCTGGTATTTTTGCAATTACATTTTCTTGTATAATGCATTTTAAACTTGTTTTATATCGTAACATTATAAAATCATTTCACTTTTGTTGTGTATGTGATTCTTGAAATATGTTTTATGTGATTGAAGTGTTTGTTTTATTTTTGTTTATGTAAACCAACTTAATGGTTATAGTGATTATTTTTATTTTAGTAAGGTTAAAGTAATCGCTCTACATTAAAATTAACTTTAAATTATCAATTTGTTATCAAAAATGGGCGTTTATTTTTAGGCTGATGTTGAGTGATGATTTCTCGAACTGTGATTGATTCAATTATTTTATCCTATGATAAAGAAGGGAAAATAATTGCACTCTAATGCCTAACATTTAATGCTTAATATCTAATGACACCAACTCTCGCGCGGTGCAGGGAGCTTTCTTCCAAGCTGTTTATTGATAAGAACATAAGATAAGTTTGTTCCATCAATATACATTGTGGCCCATAAAATGTTATTTTCATCATGTTTTTGCTTATCGAGTAATATGACTTTGGCATTTTTTAAATATTCAGTGACAAAGGCTTTGGCTTTTAATGCGAGTTTTGTTTCTTTGGCACAGTCTCCATTAAGGGAGGGAGTATAGACGCCATTGAGGCGGATTTGAGTATGCTTATGCTCTTCAGGGAGATAGGCACTGAAGTGATCGGCGCTGAAAATTTCAGTTATTTTTGCGGCTTGGGCTTCACTATCTAGTGGGGCAGCCATTGCTGTTTTCGCAAGGAAATAAAAGAAGCATATCAGTGTAAAGTGTGTCGTTGACATATATCAATTCCAATATTTTTATGTTTCTATACCCGTGATACTTCAAGCTGCAGGATTCAGCTGGAATTAAAAGTCTTTTAGACAAGGCATTGAACATCGAGCTTAGTCATTCTAAGCCGGTGTTTAATAACACAGTATAAAAGGCCTTGCTTTTACATATAAAGAGGCCAGCCCTTTGGGAGTGTGTAAAAGCACCGACTTCTACGTTGTATCATCTTAAAAGGCAATAAGCATTTCGGCAATA
>NZ_CANLZC010000066.1 GCF_947495455.1 uncultured Shewanella sp.
CACAACATGCACAACATGCACAACATGCACAACATGCACAACATGCACAACATGCACAACATGCACAACATGCACAACATGCACAAAAAGGTACTCATGACACACACAAAATGAAAAACAAAACATTATCAATAACCCGCCAAATTTTCTTCGTGTTTCTAACTTATGCGTTATTAATTATCGTGATCTGGCTCACTTCGCTTGTGATCCCAATAAAATTTTAATAACTGATGTCTTTTGCACTTTTTTGAGCCATTAAAATTAGCCAAAAGTCAGTTCTATTCTTATGCTTAAAAAATGAACCTTTAAGGATCTAAGCTCATACTCAGTCTACAGGGCATTAATATTGCTTCAAGGAATGGATCATGACACCAAAGTTAAACACTCACTTTAACCTAGTATTTACCCTATTATCAGTTGTTTATTTGATGTTTTTTTTACTTACAGATGCTCAAGCAAAAGAAGTCCATTACCATTTAACCATAGCTAAGGGCCCAGTCAATGTAACTGGAAAAAACATTGATGCAATCACCATCAACGGCCAAATGCCCGGCCCAACATTAGAATTCGTTGAAGGTGATATCGCCGTTATGGAAGTCACCAATACCTTACCTGTCCCAGCAACCGTTCATTGGCACGGTTTATTGGTGCCCAATGCGGTTGATGGGGTTCCCTATGTCACAACTTTGCCTGTATTACCGGGAGCAACAGAAATCTATCGCTTCCCTCTGATCCAATCTGGTACCTATTGGTATCACTCCCATTTTGGCTTACAAGAACAATATGGCCTTAAAGGCACCATAGTTATCCATCCCAAAACAGTCAAAAAGGATGCTCCCAGAGATGTCGTGTTAAGCATAGGCGACTGGAATGATGACATACCAAGCCATAATTTACGGAGTTTAAAGCGAAACAGCCCTTATTTTTCTTTGAAAAAAAACCAAGTCCAGACAATCACAGGGGCGATAAAAAGCAATAGCTTCGGTAATTTAATTAAAAGGAACTTCTATAACGTACTGGATGCGGACTTATCTGACGTCGGTTACGATACCTTCATGACAAACGGTCAGCCCCATTGGCAAATTAAAGGTAAGCCCGGTGAGTTGTTGCGTTTAAGAGTGACCAATACCAGTACGTCATCATATTTTTATTTAAATTACGCAGGCGGCCCTTTGAAAGTCATTGCCGCAGATGGGCTTGATATTACGCCCACTAATCTTGAGAGATTATTAATTGCGACAGCAGAAAGCTATGACTTTTTGATCAAAGTACCACAAAACGGGCAATATGAATTTCGCGCGACCTCTTTCGATGGCACAGGTTACACTTCCACATGGATAGGCGATCTCAATAGCCAACAACATGCTGCAACTGACATACCTCAGCCTGATATTTATCAGCTTAGTGTTGATATGACCGATGCAATGATCGCCATGAAAAGTATGCCTAAAAAAACCAGTGCAACAGAGAAAATGTCCAAAATGGATTCTTCTTCTGTAACAAATACAAGCATGCCAGCAAGCAAAATGCCCTCAATGAAAACAGAGATGCCAAAGAAAAAGATGGCAAACATGAATAACATGAGTGGCATGCGTGATATGAGCGGCATGAGTGGTATGATGAAAAATGAATTTACAGGAGGCACGCCAGATAAGCGACCTGGTGCGCCTTATGGAAAGCTGCGTTCGCTCGATAAAACAACACTGGACAAGAGCCGTCCTTGGAGAGAAATAACACTGAATTTGACCGGTGATATGGATCGCTACCTCTGGACATTCAATGGTAAAACCTTAGCAGAAGATGCCATCATAGCGATCAAAAAAGGTGAAAATGTTCGCTTTATCATGACCAATAAAACCATGATGCGTCATCCGTTACATCTTCACGGACATTTTTTTCGCGTCGTCACTGAACAAGGGGACTATTCGACACTGAAACACACTGTCGACATTGCTCCCATGCAAACGACGATTATTGAATTTGCCGCAAATGAAGAGAAAGACTGGTTTTTCCACTGCCACAACCTCTACCATATGGTATCAGGCATGGAACGTATCGTTCATTATGAAGGAACGGAAGTGGCACCAGAAATCATGGCACAACGAGAAAAGGCTTATGAAGACCCTTGGTATACTTGGTCTGATGCAGGCTTTTTTAGCCAAATGACTGAAGGGGTATTAATGACGACCAATTCACGCAATGATATCGCCCTTAATTGGCAATATGATTGGAATGATGAATACGATGTCAGCTTAGGTTACTATCGCTATTTTAATCGCTTCTTTTCTTTGTATGCTGGATTTGATGCCGATACAGACATGGAGCCTCACAGAAACAGAGGCGTGTTTGGTTTTTATTATTTACTGCCTTTTGACATTGATAGTTTAAATTGGGTCGATCATAGAGGCAATCTGCGCACTCAACTCAGCAAGCCTTTTCAAATCACTGACAGACTCAGTTTAACCACTGAGTTTGAATATGATTCTTATGCTTATAGCAGTTGGGGAGTCGGTTTAAACTATTGGATAACACGCCGAGTCAGTTTCACTGTCAATTATGATTCTGAATATTACGGAGGAGCCGGTATCTCTGTTCGCTTCTAAGGGGGGCTCTTGTGCGGTATATAAATTGTGCGGTATATCAATTTTACAATTTAAGTTAATAGCATCACTTTATACTGTGAAGGCACCAGTGTGACACCGACACAGTTAGGTGATGTGCCATTTTGTGCTGTGGTACTCGTCAGCCTTTGCCCAAACTGACCACCAAACAATGTCTTAGTGCTTCCCAACGTAAAGCTAGCGGGTCCCATCATCTGCCCTGATGCCACGCCACCCAATGCGCCAGTACTGTCTCCAGTGCTTAAGGTAATGCTAGATGTTTGTGTTATTGTGGAGCCACCATCAATTAATACTGTCGTGACTGCTGTTGAAGGATCACACATGGTTCCTTCTGCTATATTAGGATACGGAATCGCAGAGGTGGCTGTACCTACTAAGGTATAGCAAGTATCAGGATAAGCATAATGAGTTCCACCCAGGGTTGTATTCGCGTACATAACCACCTCACAGATTACAGAAAAAGCCTCTGTGGCATTTCATTCATCCAAAAAGACGAACTGACTCCCAATATCGATTTATTCCAAAGCCACGAATGAACCTTATCATTTGCCATATCATTTGACAACGTCGAATAACTTCCAGAAATGAAAAGAAGTGAAAAGCTTATCCTCAAGCACGCTCATCTTTTGGTGAGTCCATAACAACATAAGTCGTTATTTCATTGACTTGTGGTAAGGTCCCCAAGATTTCAGTGTGGAACACTTTATAAGCGGCCAAATCTTGTGTTTCTACTCTTAGTAAATATTCATAAGAGCCAGTAATATTATGACATTCCCTTACCTCAACGGATCGCGTAATCGCGACTTCAAACGCTTGTTGCGCCGCTTTACTATGATCGCTCAGCCCTACCGCGATATAAGCAATACAACCAACCCCCAAAGCAGATTGATCTAATACCGCTCGATAGCCTGAGATCACACCCAGCCTTTCCAATTCCTGCACTCGCCTTAAGCAAGCAGACGGTGATAAACCCACTCGGTTTGCCAACTCAGTATTACTGACTCTGCCGTCGAATTTAAGCTCTTGCAATATTCTTGCGTTTATTCTATCCATTTTATCCATATATTGCATATAAAGTTTATTTTAAACCAAAAAAGCAAGATAACACGAACTAATAAAAATTATAATTGCACATACTGATTATTATTGTTTTAAGAGACGATTCTATGGATTTCAGCTTATTAAGTGCACTCATTACTTTCGCTTTTGTCTCCAGCATCACCCCCGGCCCCAATAACATCATGCTGGCAACCTCAGGTGCTAATTTTGGTTTTTCAAAAACCATTCCTCATATGTTCGGTATTGGGCTTGGGTTTAGTTTTATGGTATTGCTGGTAGGTACAGGTTTAAGCCAGTTTTTGGATCAATACCCATCAAGTTATTCCATATTAAGGGTAGTCAGTATTATTTATTTATTGTATTTAGCCTTTAAAATTGCAACAACCGACACAACACAAGGTTCTCGGTCTCTTGCGCAACCTATGACATTCCTACAAGCAGCCGGATTTCAATGGATAAACCCAAAAGCATGGACTATGGCGCTGACCGCGATCGGTGCCTATTCTCCATCACACAGCCTACAGGCAATCATGATCTGCGCTGTTATTTTTGCCTGTGTCAATCTGCCTTCTGTCAGTTTTTGGACATTATTAGGGCAACAATCCCGTCAACTCTTATCCAATCCAAAGCGATTACGTGCATTTAATCTCTTTATGGCTGGACTACTCATCATCTCTATTTACCCCTTGTTATTTTGATAAATAATGATTTGCTTAATCCGCATATAAAACTATTTGTCTTAGATAACAAAAATGTCCATACTGATTTAAGGATAAAAAACAAGCAAACAAAAATAGCAAATGGAGTTGAGTGTTGATGAAAAGTCCTATTGAAATGCTCGAGCATTGGGTTGCCACCCAAGGAGACAAAGTCTACCTAAAGCAACCCATTAACGGTCAATATAAAGAATTCACTTGGAAAGATGTGTACGATCAAGTGCAGCAACTCGCTGGAGGATTGCGTCACCTAGGTTTAGTCCCAGGTGATAAAATTGCCATTTTATCAAAAAACTGCGCAGAATGGTTTATTACCGATCTCACCTTAATGTATGCAGGCTATGTCAGTGTACCTATCTATCCCACAGCCAATGCCGATACAATACGTTATACATTAGAGCACAGTGATTCTAAAGCCATTATCATAGGTAAACTCGATAGCTGGCCTGAGCAAGAAGCTGGGATCAGTGGTGATATGCTCAGGCTTTCTATGCCTTATGAGACCATGCCTGCACAGTACCAATGGCAGCAGTTATTATCTTTAGGTCAGCCTTTAAAAGACGTGCCTCTTCCATCACTCGATAGCGTAATGAGTATCGTATACACCTCAGGATCGACGGGTAAGCCTAAAGGCGTTATCCATCATTTTTCTAGCTATTCTTGGACCGCAGAAGCCGCCATAAAAAAAGTCAAGCTTAGCCCTGATGACAGAGTTATGTCTTACCTTCCCTTAGCCCATATTACAGAACGCGTCGTCATTGAAGGCGGCTCAATTTACTCCGGTGTCAGTGTCGCCTTTGTTGAAAGCTTAGATACCTTTATTGAAGATGTTAAAAGAGCCGCTCCGACTTTATTCTTTTCTGTACCTCGATTATGGAGCCTATTTCAAAAAAATATCATCGATAAAATAGGCGCTAGCAAACTCAATTTACTCTTAAAAATTCCCATCATACGCTCACTAATCAAGAATAAAATTAAAGCAGGTTTAGGCTTCAGTCAATGCCACACTTTTGCCTCTGGCTCAGCCCCCATTCCTCCTTCACTCATCGAGTGGTATCACAATATTGACATTGATATCAGCGAAGGATGGGGAATGACCGAAAACAGTGTTTTTTCATTAGTTCATATTCCCTTTAATTCCAATAAAATTGGCACTGTTGGCAAACCTGTTGAAGGTTGTGATATTAAACAAAGTGACCAAGGCGAGCTTCTAGTTAAAAGCCCAGGACTCATGCAAGGCTATTATAAAAATGACGAATTAACCCAAGCAAGCTTTACAGATGAAGGTTACTACCTCACAGGAGACTTGTGTACGATAGATGATGACGGTTACGTCTTTATTACAGGTAGAGTAAAAGATAACTTTAAAACATCAAAAGGCAAATATGTCGCGCCAGTCCCCATTGAAACTAAGCTTGCAAAAGATCTCCATATCGAACAAATTTGCGTCATTGGCTCAGGCTTACCCCACCCTATCGCCTTAGTTCAACTGTCAGAAGGCGCCAACTTACAACACAGAGAAGAAGTACGAACGTCATTAAAAGCAACCTTAGACAACATCAACATTCATCTAGAATCCCATGAAAAAGTCGATGCCATTGTTATCACAGATGAAGTGTGGAGTGTTGAAAATGATATATTGACTCCAACCCTTAAAATTAAACGCCACATATTAGAATCACGTTATATAGAAAGACTTGAAGATCTAAGAGGTGGTCAAATACGTTGGGAAAATGAACTTTAATATTACAAATCGCAAAATTTAATTAACAATAAAAAACACGCAGCATTGCGTGTTTTTTATGTATTAAAATCAGCTAATTGATATCTTTTATTCAAGAATAAAATACGAAATATTCATGCAATCGCATTAAACTCATTGCCATGTCAGCTTAAGCCTTTATTCTGACTCTTCAATGATGACTTAAAATGCAATCCACATGCTGATCACTCTTTCACTACTCGCAGGCTTTCTTATTTTAACCTTAGGTGCAGAAGCACTTGTGCGGGGGGCCAGTGCAATCGCGTTACGCTTAGGTGTCGCTCCTTTAATTATCGGTTTAACCATTGTCGCCTTTGGAACCAGTGCACCTGAATTAGCTGTCAGTTTAAAAGCGGCTTTAGCCGGAAACAGCGGTTTAGCCATAGGCAATGTGATTGGCTCCAACATTGCCAATATTGGGCTTATTCTCGCCATCACTGCGCTTATCAAACCCATTCGAGTCGAATCACAAATGGTTAAACGCGATATTCCTCTAATGATTATGGCTTCCATGCTCTTTTGGTGGTTATTGCTTGACGGAGAGCTCAGTCTATGGGATGGCGCATTATTAGCCTCGCTATTGAGTATCTACTTAGGGTACAGCTACATCAGTTCTCGCAAAGAAAATAACCTGTGTGATAACAGCGAACTTGTCAATCAGCAGCCTCAACATCTTATGTTATCTCTTCTTTTCGTTGGAACGGGTATCGCTATGCTAGTGGGGGGCGGCATTCTTTTTGTTGATGGCGCCATCACTCTCGCCAAGCACTTCGGTATAAGTGAAATTGTCATCGGCCTTACCATAGTTGCCATTGGCACCAGCATGCCGGAATTGGTGACCTCAGTTGTGGCGGCACGAAAAGGCCATAGCGATATTGCTATCGGCAATGTCGTTGGTTCAAATATCTTTAACATTTTAGGTATTTTAGGCGTAACAGCCATTATTCATCCCATCAGCGCTGAAGGCATGAAAACCATTGATTTTAGCGTGATGTTGATGCTAGCAGTGATGACCTTACCTTTTGCTTGGACGGGATATCGTATTGGTCGGCGAGAAGGCATGATATTATTAATTGGATACTTATGCTACATCGGCTATTTAGTCAGTAATGCTTCTGCCTGAAGACAGTTAAAAATAACAGCCAACATAAAACTTAAGCCTATATTTTATAAGCTTAAGTTTTCTAGGATTGCCAACAACAATTTATCTGATAGTATATGTATAAATTTACAGTGGTTGGAAACGTAAAGTTTGCAAAAATTAGATCTTACCCCCATTACAGATCTGAAAGGCGTTGCCACAAAAATGGCACAACGTCTAAACAAACTCAATATAAAAACGGTTCAAGATCTGTTGTTCCACCTCCCTTTACGCTATGAAGATCGTACCCAAATTTACGCCATAGGCACATTATATCCAGGGACTTATGGCACCATAGAAGCCACTATCATTTCAAGCCAAGTTATTCATGGTCGCAAACGCATGCTCACTTGCCTTGTTCAAGATGAAACAAGCCAATTATTACTGCGCTTTTTTAATTTTTCAGCCACACAACGTAATAGCCTAATATCAGGAATGACCATACGCGCATACGGTGAGATTAGACGTGGAAAGCACCAAGTAGAAATGGTGCATCCTGAATATAAAGTTCTGCAAGAAGGTCAAACACTACCACAAACTAATGTGTTAACACCTGTGTACCCGACCACTGAAGGCCTTAAACAAAACAGCTTATTCAAACTCACTGAACAAGCCCTTAATTTACTCAATAAAGATGCCTTGCCGGAACTCCTACCCGCGCACCTCAGGCCTAACAGCTTAAGTTTAGAGCAAGCTTTACAAGTTTTACATCGCCCTAGTAACGATGTTTCAATTTATGAATTAGAACAAGGCACACATCCAGCTCAACAACGGCTGATACAAGAAGAATTGTTAGCACATAATCTGAGTATGTTACGTTTACGACAAAGTGCTAATAAAGACAATGCCGTGACAATGCCGCCTACCCAACAATTGATCAGTCCTTTTTTAGCCTCTTTGCCTTTTACTCCAACGGGAGCGCAGCAAAGAGTGGTTAATGATATTAAGCAAGATCTGCTCAAAGCACACCCTATGATGCGTTTGGTACAAGGAGACGTGGGATCGGGGAAAACCTTAGTGGCCGCACTTGCTGCCCTGCAAGCTATCGAAAGTGGGTATCAAGTGGCAATGATGGCCCCAACAGAATTGTTAGCTGAACAACATGCCGCTAACTTTAATGCTTGGTTTACACCACTTGGCCTAACCATTGGATGGCTGGCGGGCAAATTAAAAGGCAAGGTAAGAGCTCAATCTTTAGCCGATATAGCTTCCGGCAAAGCTCATATGATCATAGGCACTCATGCTATTTTTCAAGAACAAGTGCGCTTTAATAAGTTGGCACTTATCATCATTGATGAGCAGCACAGGTTTGGTGTTCATCAACGATTAGGATTAAGAGAGAAAGGCATCAGCCAAGGCTTTCATCCTCATCAATTAATTATGACAGCCACGCCTATTCCTCGCACACTCGCCATGACAGCTTATGCTGACTTAGACACTTCAATTATCGATGAATTGCCTCCAGGAAGAACCCCTGTCACTACCGTCGCCATTGCTGAACAACGTCGAAGTGATGTCATTGATCGTGTCAGGCAAGCCGCATTAAAAGATAAGCGCCAGGCTTACTGGGTATGTACTCTCATTGAAGAATCTGAAGTGCTTGAATGCCAGGCGGCTGAAGATACAGCAGAAGAGCTCAAACTTGCTTTACCTGAACTGAAGATTGGCCTAGTGCATGGACGTATGAAATCAGCCGAAAAACAGCAGATCATGAGTGACTTTAAACAAGGTAATCTCAACTTACTGGTCGCGACCACAGTGATCGAAGTCGGTGTCGATGTCCCTAATGCAAGCTTGATGATTATTGAAAATCCAGAACGACTTGGCCTTGCTCAATTGCACCAATTACGAGGCCGCGTTGGCCGTGGGGCTACCGCTAGCCACTGCGTATTACTTTACAAACCCCCTTTATCACAAACAGCCACTAAACGCTTAGGCGTATTGAGGCGCAGTAATGACGGTTTTGTGATAGCGCAAGAAGATCTCGAAATTCGAGGGCCAGGTGAAGTATTAGGCACGAAACAAACGGGCATTGCCGACATGAAAATCGCTGATCTGATGCGAGATCAAGCATTAATTCCACATATTCAAAAATTAGCCCAACATGTAATGGCACAATCACCCGATAATGTTGATAATATAATTACAAGATGGCTTGGGGAAAGAGAACAATTTGTACAAGCCTGATTAAGGGTTAAATAATTAAGATCGGCCCTAAGGATGAAATAACTAAGTTAACTCCATCAATAAAGTTCAAAAATTAAACATCTTTAATTAAGATGACATCAGCAAGCAAGACCTGTTAATTTGACCATTAATATACCGGCACAAATTCGACCGAGTAGCAGAGGAATATAAATGAAAGCCAACCAAGAAGATAGGGCCACTCAAAAGAGAAAAACCTCTGGTTCTAACCCACTTATTATATTTATTATCATCATTATTCTCATTGCTGGTGGAGCATATTATTATTTCAACCAGCAGGAAGAAGATAGTATTGAAAATATACCTGAAGACAACATGAGCCAAACGGTTGCAACACCAGATGAACCTTTAGACACAGTGGCAAAAGTACCAGAAACATCCACGTCAATCATCAATACTGAAGCGCCCGCTACAGAAACAACACCACAGAAAACGAAAGAGCCGGAAGTCCTTCCTCCTCTAAACGATAGCGATCAGTTTGCATACCAAAAGGCCATCGACATTGCTGATGGAATGACAATTCAACCCATATTAAATGATAAAAACCTGATCCGTCAGTTTGTGGTTTTTGTTGACAATCTTTCAGAAGGTGAAGTCGCTCGTAATGCTAGCCCAATAAAAGGCCCCACTGAAAAATTCACGGTCTCAGACGTCAGCAATAAAACATATATCTCTCCTGATAGCTATCATCGATATGATATTTATGCTGATTTTTTAAGTGGACTCAATGAAAAACAACTGGTTAGCACCTATAAACAAATGATGCCACTGTTTAATCAAGCCTTAGCAGAAATTGGCTATGATGACACTCAATTTGACGATCGTATGTTAAAAGCTATTGATCTTATGCTAGCCACACCTGTGATTAATACGCCTATTGAAGTCAATAGTGTCAGTGTTAATTATAAATTTGCCGATCCTAAGCTAGAAGCATTAGCTGGCCCACAAAAGCTCCTTATTCGCATGGGGCCTGATAATACTCGAAAAGTTAAAGCCGCTTTACGCCGCCTCGAAACACAGTTAAAGCAGCAAAATGAAAATCAACAATAAATGTTATAATTTTTAACCAATAGCATTATCCCCTTACAAGGGGATATGTGCTAACATGCTCGTCGCAAAAAAAGAATAATAAACATAGGCTAGCATACATTCGAATTTTTTATCTTAGACAATTATTAGCAAGAACAGTCGGTGTAAAAAATTGAATAAAACAGGCATAGGTCAGCGATGCGGTTAACATTTGACATTATTTCTTGGGGAGCTTGGTCTCCCCTATATCAAGAAGCTTTAGATTGGCAACACTGGCAAGCGCCTACCACAGCTTCACCTTCGCCTATAAAAGCGCCTAAACTTCAACAAGTCCCAGCAATGCAACGTAGGCGATTGAGCCCGCTTACAAAAATATTATTGGCAGCGGCCTTTCAAACGAATCCACCAAGTCAATGTCGTAGCATATTTTCTTCGCAACATGGTGAGATCAATCGTACCATGGCATTGCTTAATGATATTACCGTTTCACAAGGACTCTCTCCGACTCATTTCAGCCAATCTGTACATAACACAGCCAGCGGTATTTTCAGTATTTTAACAAAAAATTACGCCCCTTCTACGGCTATTGCTGCAGGCACAGCTTCATTATCACAAGCATTAATAGAAGCCTATGCCCAGTTAAATGAAAACCCCGAACCCATATTAGTTGTCTATGGTGATGAACCTGTTCCTTCGATTTTTCGTACTTTTAATTCTCAACCAGAATGGCCCATAGCCATGGCATTTGTACTTAAAAAGCAATCAAAAAATTTGCACCTAGACTCTCAATATAACCCCAAACTTTCCATTGACATAAATAGCAAGCAAGACACGGCTGAGCTATTACATTACGGTCAAATACTTCAAGCTTTAGCGCGTAAAAAGCCACTTGTGGGATTGATAAATCATCAACTCTGGAGCCTAACTTTTGACTGATTTTACTCCCGCTCAAAAACTCACTGGACTGGCTTATCTTCCAAGATGGCTTGGCGGCGTCACCTGCTATGTAGTGTTTGGCCTTGGTGGACTACTCAGCTCCTTAACCTTACTCCCTCTACTCAAATCTTGGCCAGGCTCTAACGCGCAAAAGATTAAACGCGTAAGAAAAACCGTTCATCTCATGTTCAAAGGTATGGTGACTATGCTCACAGCTGCTGGCATCATTAAGGTGAGTACTGAAAATGCTCATTTATTGCGTAACATGAAAGGGAAAATCATCATTGCAAACCATCCAACTCTAGTTGACGTAGTGGTGATGATAAGCTTAATCCCCAATGCAGCTTGTATTGTAAAACAAGCCTTGTGGCGAAATTTTTTCTTACGTGGTGTCCTGTCAAGTGCAGGTTATATTCCCAACAGAGGCGCAGACTTACTCCTTAATGATTGTAAGCTCGAGCTTGAAACAGGCACTAATCTGATTATTTTTCCAGAAGGAACACGCACTCAAGTGGGTGAAATCATTAACCAATTTGCAAGAGGCGCAGCCAATATCACCTTACGCACTCAAACAGAGCTTATTCCAATTGTATTGCGCACTAATGCAATTGGTCTCAGTAAGCAACAACCGTGGTATCATATCCCTGCACGCACTATTGGTATGCGAGTCGAGGTAGGGGATCCTCGTTCTTATAATGAGTACAGCTCTTCCAATGGTGAAGATCTTAGTTTGAATGCAAAAAAAGCACGGCAAATGACAAGAGATCTAGAAAACTATTACAAACAACAATTAGATATAAATCATGAAATTACATAATGAAATAAAAAAACTAATTATCGAATGTCTCGATTTAGAAGACGTGAGTATTGAAGATATTGATTCTGACGCCCCCCTGTTTGGTGATGGCTTGGGATTAGACTCTATCGACGCATTAGAACTTGGATTAGCCATAAAAAAACAGTTTGATATCAAAATCGATGCAAACTCAGAAGAAACCAAACAACACTTTTACAGTGTCAGTAATCTTGCAAGCTTCATTGAAGCGCATTAAGCAGTGGAAGTTACATGAAAAACCGTGAGCAAATACTTGAAACTTTGACTAAGATTTTAGTAGAGGAATTTGAAATTGACGAAAAAGATGTCTCTTTAAACACATCTTTGTATGATGAGCTCGATCTAGATAGTATTGATGCTGTTGATCTTGTTATTAAATTACAACAAATCACTGGGAAAAAAATTCACCCAGATACGTTTAAAGCAGTTCGCACCGTTGATGATGTTGTCTCTGCTGTTGAAGCACTCGTTTCAGCTGCATGACGCAGTTTTTACAAATAGTCACCACACTTGTGGTGCTATGTTACCCAGTCGCTGTTTATTTTGGGCTTAATTATTTACCCCAAGGCAGCATTGCATTAGTGCTGTGCAGCTTATTGCTTTTAAGGTTCTTTATTAATAAACAAAAGCTAAAATCATTGATGCTCCCAATAGCTGCCGGCATTGTTTTAACAATGAGTAGCTATATCGCTAAGGCCAATGACTGGTTACTGTATTATCCTGTCGTTATCAGTACTTGCATGCTGATATTATTTGCCCATTCATTACAATGGGGGCCAAGCATCATTGAACGACTTGCAAGATTGAAAGAACCCGATTTACCAGAAAGTGCTGTGCCTTATCTCAATAAAGTCACCTTTATCTGGTGCATTTTTTTCATTATTAATGGCGCAATAGCTTACTATACCGCAGCATTTACAAGCCTTTCGACTTGGACGCTTTATAATGGTTTTATTGCTTATTTGCTAATGGGCATTCTTTTTACTGGTGAATGGTTATACCGCACATTTTGGTTGAAAAAACGATGAAAAATATTCTGACTTCTTGGTTAACACTAGGCCCAATAGAGCAACAACTCATTAGCTTTAATCATCATAATATTCTGACAGGAGAATGTTTTAGCCATCAAGTTGCCTTTTTCCATCAACAGCTGGTTGAAAATCAGCATAAGAAATGGCTTTTATCTTGTGATAATAGCGAGTTATTTGCTATTGGATTATGTGCCGCTTTAATTGCAGGAAAAGACATTATTCTGCCTTCAAATGTACAGCCTGCTAACTTGCTTACATTAAATAATCAATTTGATGCCGTGCTATCTGATAAAGCATTAGCCCCCGAAAAGCCCTTTATACAATTAGAAAAAGTAGCCGATGCGCCAAAATTTCCTTGGCCAAAATCGAAAAACTGGGGCTGTTTCACTTTATATACTTCTGGCAGTAGCGGACACCCCAAAGCCGTCACGAAAACCCTTGCTCAACTTGATGCTGAAGTGTCCACTCTGGAATCCACTTTTGCACAGCATCTACCCCAATGCAGTATTATTTCAACCGTATCTCATCAACATATTTATGGCTTATTATTTAAAATCCTTTGGCCACTCGCTAGCCGTAGACCTTTTTTAAGTGATCTCATTGAATATCCGGAAACACTGAGTTATTACAGTAATTTATTTTCACAGCTATGCTTAATCAGTAGCCCTGCACACTTATCTCGTTTACCTGCGTCTTTAGACTATCAAATACAAAACCGCGCTCCAAGCTTAGTGTTCAGTTCTGGCGGCCCATTAACCTATGAGGCAGCTCAAGCGATCAAGCAATGCTATTCAAGCTTACCAATAGAAATATTTGGCAGTACAGAAACAGGCGGGATCGCTTATCGTCGTCAATATAGCGAACAACAAACATGGAAGACCTTTGCTCCCATTCACATCAAACAAGATGAGAATGACGGTGCATTATGGCTTAAATCTCCCTATATTGAACATGATGATTGGATGAAATGTAATGATAAAATCAAACTCATTCAAAATGATGAGTTTATTCTTCAAGGGCGACTCGATCGCATAGTAAAAATAGAAGAAAAACGACTTTCACTGGTTGAAATGGAAACTCTGCTGCAGACTCACCCTATGGTTCAATTAGCCAGTTTACTGATTGTTGAAGGGCCCAAAGTGCAATTAGCAGCCGTAGTAGAGTTATCGGAATCAGGCAAAGAATACCTGAACACAAAAGGCAAGCTCAGCCTAAATAATATTTTGAAATCTTATCTATTAACCCAATTTGAAAGAGTTGTTTTACCCAAACGTTGGCGCTATCCAGAAAAAATGCCCGTTAATACACAAGGTAAACAAGTACAATCTCAACTGTTGGCATTATTTACCCATGATTAAATCTCAGCCACCCCACATTATCAGCAGTAACCTCACTGAGACTTCAGCGACTTGGCGCCTGCGCATTGATGAAACATTACCCTATTTTAATGGCCATTTTCGCAATCAACCCGTTTTACCCGGTGTCACTCAGCTTGACTGGGCTATTCAATTGGGCTGTGCACATTTTCAATACCCCATTCATGCAACGACATTAGAAGTGCTTAAATTTCAAAATGTAATAACACCTGGTATCGAAGTGAACTTAAGTATCACACTCGATACAAAAAAGCACAAACTCAGTTTTGTTTATAGCAATCAACAAACACGCTTCTCATCTGGACGCATTGTTATATCCACTCAACGCCCTCTTATAGCGAGTTAGAATGCATGCAGTTAGCATTTGTGATCCCCAATTATAATCACCCCGCAGCCATCAGTGAAACCTTAGCTAATCTCGCTGTTTTTAAACGTGATTGTTATCTGGTTGATGATGGAAGTAATGATGAAACACGTTATCTATTACAACAACTTGCTAAACAATATAGCTGGGTTCATTTATTACATCATCCATATAATAGAGGAAAAGGCGCAGCTGTCATCACGGGACTGAGAGCAGCTTATGAGGACGGCTTTACTCACGCGTTACAAATTGATGCCGATGGCCAACATGACTTAAGCGATATTCCCACTTTTATTGATACAGCTAAGCAAGCTCCCCATGCCGTGATATCAGGACAACCTCAGTATGATGACTCTATTCCCAAAGGACGTTTGTATGGGCGCTACCTGACACATTTTTGGGTTTGGATAGAAACCTTAAGCTTAGAGATAAAAGATGCCATGTGTGGTTTTCGCATTTATCCATTACAAGCAACTGAATCTTTATTTCTCAGCCAATCATTGGGTGAGCGAATGGATTTTGATATTGAAATCTTAGTCAAGCTTCATTGGCAAGGAGTAAAAATAAAGCATATTCCAACTCGAGTCATTTATCCTGAAGAAGGCAGTAGTCATTTTCAAGCCGTTAGAGATAACCTGCGCATTTCAGCCCTACACACTCGGCTTTTTTTTGGCATGTTAAAACGTCTACCCTCACGATTACACAAAACAGCCCCCATTAATGCCAACACTATCGACAAGCCCAATTCAAAACATTGGTCTTCCATTGGAGAGCGAGGCAGCTATTGGGGGATAAAAATACTCGCTCTGTGCTACCGTTATGGAGGGCATTGGCTTTGCCGCGCGATAATGTACCCAGTAATTTTATATTTTTTCATCACAGGAAAAGCGGCAAGACAGGCTTCGATGGACTTTTTACAACAAGTCAAACTCGCCGATCCCGACAATAACCCATTGCCTCATCAACCTCGATGGTTAGACAGCCTGCGACATTTTTTTGCTTTTGGCCATGCCGCACTGGATCGCATTGATGCTTGGTGCGATAGAATACCTCTAAAGAGCATTGATTTTCCACACAGAGATATACTCTCAACACACATGGAACAAGGACAAGGCGCAGTATTACTTGTATCCCACTTAGGTAACTTAGAGTTATGTCGCGCCATATCTGTCACTCATCGTAATGCAAAAGTTAATGTGATGGTAATGACGCAGCATGCCAAAAATTTTAATAATATTCTAAAACAATTAAATCCAAATAGTGCACTGAACCTGATTCAAGTGACCGAACTGGGCCCAAGCACTTCCATATTATTACAAGAAAAAATTGAAGCAGGTGAGTTAGTGGTCATTGCAGGAGATAGAACATCTTCAGCCAGTCAAGGTCGAGCCCTATACGCCTCATTTATGAATAAACCCGCTCCCTTTCCTTCAGGCCCTTTTGTGTTAGCAGGACTACTGGACTGCCCCGTCTACACTATGTTTTGTTTGAAAGAACAAGGGCGATATCGCGTACACATCACCCCTTTTAACACTCGACTTAAAGGGCCAAGAAAAGAAAGAAGTGTCAGGCTACAGCAAGCCGTCGATGAATACAGTCAAGTGTTAGAAAACCATGCTAAACGCGAGCCACTACAATGGTTTAATTTTTACGACTTTTGGCAAAACGATAATCAGGCTCAGCGTCGCTCATCCAGCGAGAGTCAAGTTAATGAGAATAGGACCAGCAGTAAATGAAACAAGCAACACACGCTAACGAGACTCAAGCCATTATTCATTTTGGTTACCAAACCCTATCGCTTGAAGATGTCGTCGCCATTGCTAAAGGGGCTAAAGCCCAACTCAATGAAAGTTCTGAGTACCAAGCTTACATTAAGCAAGGTGCCGACTTTATTGATAATTTGCTCAGTGAAGAAGGTGTTATCTACGGTGTCACAACCGGATATGGTGACTCCTGTACTGTGAGCGTCGGTTTGGACTTAGTCGATGAACTTCCC
Organism: uncultured Shewanella sp.; assembly: GCF_947495455.1. GTDB lineage: Bacteria > Pseudomonadota > Gammaproteobacteria > Enterobacterales > Shewanellaceae > Shewanella. The sequence goes on from NZ_CANLZC010000066.1 coordinate 17,072, forward strand.
TTACATTTAACCCGCTTTCATGGGTGTGGTTTAGGCAATACCCTGTCAGAAATGCAAGCAAGAGCCGTCATGGCTTGTCGTTTAAGTTCACTGGCATATGGTAAGTCAGGAGTCAGCTATGCATTATTAAAGCGTATAGAGCTGCTACTTAATCTCAATATTACTCCCGTCATTCCAGAAGAAGGCTCTGTGGGTGCCAGTGGCGATCTCACGCCTCTGTCTTATTTAGCCGCCGTATTAGTCGGTGAAAGAGAAGTCATTTATCAAGGTCTCAAACAGCCTACAGCAACAGTTTACGCCAAACTCGATATTACCCCTTTAACGCTACGCCCCAAAGAAGCGTTAGCCTTAATGAATGGCACAGCTGTTATGACTGCGCTGGCATGCTTAGCCTTTGACAGAGCCCAGTATATGGCTAAGCTATCCAGCCGAATTACCGCCATGGCCTCTTTGACTTTAAAAGGCAATTCCAACCATTTTGACGAAATCCTATTTGCTGCTAAGCCTCATCCAGGACAAAGTCAAATCGCCGCTTGGATCCGTGAAGATTTAAATCATCATGAACATCCTCGTAATTCCGATCGCCTACAAGACAGATACTCGATCCGCTGCGCGCCCCATGTCATTGGAGTACTACAAGACGCCTTGCCCTTTATGCGTCAATTCATCGAAACCGAACTCAACAGTGCCAATGATAATCCCATCATTGATGCTGAAGGGGAGCATGTGCTTCACGGCGGGCATTTCTACGGTGGGCATATTGCCTTTGCAATGGATGCATTAAAAAATGCAGTCGCCAATGTTGCCGATCTTATCGATAGACAAATGGCATTAGTCATGGATCCTAAGTTTAATAATGGCTTGCCAGCCAATTTATCGGGTTCAACAGGACCACGCAGTGTCATTAATCACGGATTCAAAGCGATACAAATTGGCGTGTCAGCCTGGACAGCCGAAGCCTTAAAGCACACTATGCCGGCCAGTGTTTTTTCTCGCTCTACCGAATGCCACAATCAAGATAAAGTCAGCATGGGTACCATTGCCGCTCGAGATTGTTTACGGGTCTTGCAACTCACAGAGCAAGTCGCTGCAGCAGCGCTGTTGGCCATGACTCAAGGGATCCATTTACGTATTCGAAATCAAGAGCTCGATACTGGCTCTTTTACGCCATCGCTGGCTAAAACGCTAGCACAAGTGAGTGATGACTTTAGCCTACTCACTGAAGATCGCCCTTTAGAGCAAACTCTGAGACAAACCGTTGGTAAAATTCAACGTGGTGAATGGGAAGTGTGTCATTCACGTCCTCGTTAATCAAATATCGTGATATAAATCAGTGGTTGAGTCTTATTATGGCCTCAATCACTGTATTGAAGTTAGGAATAACAATGGAATCCATACTCACAGCAGAAATTGAACAAGTCATTCCCTTTCACGACGTTGATTCCATGGGGATCACTTGGCATGGTAATTACTTACGCTATTTTGAAATTGCTCGATGTGCCTTACTGGACAAAATTGATTACGGTTATCGTAAAATGCTTGACTCAGGTTATGGCTGGCCCATTATTGACACACAAATTAAATATGTGCAATCGAGCACCTTTGACCAAAAAATCAAAGTCATCGCCTCCTTGGTTGAATGGGAGAATCGCATCAAAATTAACTATAAAGTGCTTGATGCCAACACAGGAAAACGGCTCACTAAGGGATATACTATTCAAGCTGCCGTTGATCTGAGCACCCAAGAAATGTGCTTTGTGACACCTGATGTTTTCCAACAAAAAATAAAACCATTACTCTCTTAGTCACACTGCATATTCGGTGCCTTAATAGATAAAACCTTTATCTCTCATAGAGACACATACTGAGTGGTTATCACAATGAAAAACATTACTTTTATTCGGATATGTTATTTTTTAATATTCGCTTTCATGTCTTCAAGCTTATTTGCCAATACGCAAAATGATGATGGCACTTTATTTTCTCACCCTGCCACTCAATCAAAGCTAAAAGACTTAAGCTCACAGTTACATTTTGGTACCTCTGCCAGTGGCGATTTCACCCAATATCGGCAGCTTAAAGTCTTAAAAAAGCCACTAGTCAGTCACGGCTATTTTTTATTTGATCAACACGAAGGCTTAGTATGGCAGCAAGTACGCCCTTTTAAATCCAGCCTAATTTTAAAAGATAAGCAACTTATTCAAGTGGATAGTCAGGGTCATATTCAAATTCAAAACACTGGAAATATTCCCGCAGCTTCGGCGCTGGAAAATATCATGCCGAGCTTATTGACCGCCATGCTAACTGGCGATATCAAGCAATTGGAGCAAGACTTTAGCATTTCAATCTTACAGCAAAAAACACTGTGGCAATTAGGTCTGATCCCAAAAGATCCCCTTGTGGCCAAAATACTGCCAAAAATGATCATTGAAGGAAACACAAGTATTAACCAATTGATTTTATTTAGCCCTAATGGCGATAGCAGCAAAATAGTCTTTAGCAATATTCAAAATCGAGCGCTCACCACCGTAGAGCTTAAGGCCTTTAATCCTGTCACGAAAGACAAGAATCCCTCATTATGATGAAATATCTTGCCCATAAGATAAGCAATATCAAACCAGGCATTGGCTTTTTATGCTGGCTGCTACTCATTGCTATCATGGCGCTTACAGGGCTCCATGCTTGGCAAAATGGCGCTAAGATACAAACTGATATTTTGGCCATGTTGCCCAACGTGAAAGAAGATCCACTCACTAGCAATGCCTTGTCACGTGTTGAAAATCAATTGGCTAATCGAGTCTATATTGCCCTCATTGCCCCTGATGAAACCCAAGCCATTGCTGCCGCTAACGTCTTTATGGCTCACTTAAAAACAAGCCAACCTCAAGCCTTTGACGACATTAAAAGTGCCGATCTCAATCAAGGAGAGGCATTAAGCCGATATTATTTCCCCTATCGTTTTCATCTGCTCACAGACAAACAAATCCAAGCGCTTTCAAATGCACAATTACCCCAAATGATAACAAAGGTACAACAAGAGCTATATAGCGCTTTTAGCTTTTCAAACAGTGGATTATTAAGCCAAGATCCCTTACTGCTTTATCCCAGTAATGTCATGGCCATGGCTCCAAAGAATCAATTACAAGTTCAGCAAGGCATATTGATCCATAAACAGGCAAATAATGATGTTGCCGCCATAGTCATGGCAAAAGGCTTGGGCAGCGCGTTTAGTCCTAATGCACAAGAGGCGCAGCTCACCAGTTTAAATCAAGCCTTTCAGGCCACCAGCAAGCAATTCAAAGACCTTAAAATCGCCAAAGCGGGGGCCGTTTTTCACGCCGCTGCAGCAACAGACAATGCCAAAAAAGAAGTCTCAAGCATTGGGCTTATTTCACTCATAGGTGTTATCGGACTCGTATTGTTGGCTTTTCGCTCTCTGATGCCACTCACTATTGCCTTGCTAACCCTATCGACAGGCTTTTTGTTTGCCTTGGTGGGAACACTGCTTATCTTTCATCAAATCCATTTACTCACTCTGGTTTTTGGCACCAGTCTTATTGGTATTGCGATTGATTACAGCTTTCATTTTTATTGTGAACGATTACAGCGCCCTAAGTTATCAACTTCAAACATCATCAAGCACATCTTTCCCGCCATTAGTCTGGCACTGTTAACGAGTGTGCTCGCCTATCTCAGCATGGGATTAGCCCCTTTTCCGGGCATGCAACAGGTGGCTGTATTTTGCGCATCGGGATTAATAGGCGCCTATATCACATTGATTTTGGCGTACCCTTTATTAGCAGGTTCTCCCTTGCCAGAGTCCGTCGCGCCATTGCGAATGGCCAACCAATATCAAACTCGATTGACTCAAATCAGCCAAATGCTCTCAACAAAGAAAATGAGACTCCTCATTAGCCTAATGATTATTGTTAGTGGTTTGGGACTGTTACAACTACAAAGTGATGATGATATTCGCCAATTGCAGCAAAGCCCTGAGCATATCACCCAAGAAGAAAACCAAGTGCGAAGCATACTCAGTGGTGGCACAGATAATCAGTTTCTCTTAGTCAGGGGCGACACTGAACAAGCCCTACTACAGCGGCTTGAAAAGCTGACCCCTTATCTTCAACAAGCCATATCCCAAGACTATCTGGGTAATGCTTTCAGCCTAAGTACTTATTTACCAAGTCATCAAAAACAAGATGAAAACTACCGACTACAAGCTCAAATTTATGGGCCATCCTTGGCTAGAACATTAAATACTCTTGGCTTGAATGAAACTCTTGCCCCTAAGCTGCAATCGGCTTATGACTCTGCCAAGCACCAATACATAGAACCCAATGATTTTTTAACTCGCTCTGCAGGAAAAGCCTTTGCACCTTTATGGCTAGCCCCGACATTTGAGGGTAATCACTCAAATACACTCGATGAATATGGCGCCATTGTCCTTCTGGGCGGCATTCATAATTTACCCGCCTTGAGCCAATTACTGCTGCCCCTCACTGAGCATAATGGCGCGGTAAAACTGGTGGATAAAGTCGCAGATATCTCACATATCATGGGCCAATACAGGCAGTTAACCTTAGGGTTATTAGCGGTCGCATTACTGCTTGCTTGTGCTATTTTTTCCATACGCTTTCATTTTAAGCTCGCCCTTATTATCGTCTCTGTACCCGCAGCAGCGACGCTTTTCACTCTGGCCATTCTCGGTATAACGGGCAGTGCGTTGACCCTATTTCATGCTCTAGCATTGATCCTTGTTTTTGGTATTGGTGTCGATTACAGCTTATTTTTTGCTGAAGCGAAAAAAGACAGTACAGGTGTCATGATGGCGGTATTCTTATCAGCCTGCTCCACATTGCTGGCCTTTGGCCTGCTCGCTTTTAGTGATACCCCTGCTATTCATGCATTTGGCCTCACACTCTTATTGGGTATTGGTTTCACTTTTTTATTATCTCCTTTCATACATGTCGTTACACAGGGTAAATCTTAATGTCGTTAGCATTCTCCTTCCACTCTATACCCACTGACTTAGATGTCGTTATCATAGGTGCAGGCCCCTCTGGCAGTATTGCGGCCAGCTTATTACATCAACAAGGTAAAAAAGTTTTAGTCTTAGAAAAACAGTTCTTTCCTCGGTTTTCTATTGGCGAGAGCTTATTGCCCTGCTGCATGGAAATCATCAAAGAAGCCAAAATGCTTGATGCCGTCAACAATGCCGGATTTCAGTTTAAAAATGGCGCCGCTTTTCAATATGGCGAGCATTACACAACCTTTGACTTCAACGATAAGTATACGCCAGGCCCTGGTACAACATTTCAAGTTGAACGAGCCCAATTTGATAAATTACTAGCCGATACGGCGCAAAATCAAGGCGTTGATATTCGCTTTGGCCACACAGTCGAGCAGATAGATTTAAGTGAAGATCCTTGTTTACAAGTTCGCAATGAGCATGATGAAGTCTATGAAATCAAAGCCAAGTATGTTTTAGATGCCAGTGGATTTGGTCGTGTCTTACCTAAGCTATTAGACTTAGAAAGCCCATCGAGCTTACCCACTCGTAGTGCTATTTTTACCCATATTGAAGATAACATTACCGATACCGACTTTGATCGCAATAAGATTTTAATCAGTGTCAATCCCAATGATCCCAGTATTTGGTATTGGCTCATTCCCTTTGCTAATGGCCGTAGCTCCATTGGTGTGGTTGGCGAACCAGATAAGCTCATGCTTCAAGGGCATGATTTAAAAACACAACTAGAATCTATGATCGCACAAGAGCCAAGCTTACACCGCTTATTAGCTAAGGCTAACATCATCAAAGAATGTCGAGAATTAAAGGGCTATTCGGCCAACGTCAGTACATTAGCAACAGATAAATTTGCGTTATTAGGTAATGCTGGAGAGTTTCTCGATCCTGTCTTTTCGTCAGGCGTCACTATTGCGATGCAATCAGCCTCCCTTGCAGTCAAAACCCTCATCAAACAGCTCAATGGTCACACTGTTAATTGGCAACAAGACTATAGCGCTCCGCTAATGCAAGGTGTTGATACCTTTAGAACTTATGTGCAGGCATGGTATGATGCCCGTTTTCAGCAAGTGATTTTTCATCAAGGCAGTAACCCTAAAATCAAGAGCATGATTTGCTCTATTCTTGCGGGATATGCTTGGGATATGAATAATCCTTACGTCAGCCAATCAGAGAGGCGACTCAATACGCTCGTAGAGCTCTGCCCCCCTATTACGCCTTTCTCTTTTGAAACACAGAAGATAAAAAATTGCGTTTAGCAACAGGGGAACATTCAATAACTTCAAACCTGACATTTTTCGAATAACCATGAAACTGCTTGAGGCACAACAATGATACAAAGCCAGAAACGGATCACCTTATTCAACATGATGAGAACACTCGTGGTGCTCTCTGGTTTACTGTTATTATCCGCTTGTAGTCAATCATTGACACGGCAAACTTGTGTCTCTTTACCTCAAGACAGCCTGTATTGTTTAGCCCCCTTACTCAAGCAAACACAGAGTCTAACCCAAAAGATCACCATTCAAGTTGGCACGCAGCAACATGAACTCATGGGACAACTGGATATGAGCCCCAATCATCTCACATTAGTGGGCCTTGCGCCTTTAGGACAAGCATTATTCACTCTAAATTACGATGGCCATACGCTCAATAGTGAACAAAGTATGCTCTTGAGTGATCAATTTAAAGCCGAATATTTAATGGCCATGTTGCAACTTATCTATTGGCCTCAAGTCGAAGTGAACCACTACTTACAAAATGCCCAACTGAGAAAGCTCGATAAAAGACCTAGCTCATGTGCCAGTGAAAAAGACATTAGTCAGGAAAAGTCAATGAGCTGTCATCAAGAAATGCAATGTAATGCAGTGTTTTGTAAAGCGCTATATAATACGCAGGAAAGATCAACTGAAAAACCAATATTGTCGATCCAGTACAGTCAATTTTCTCCTTGGAATGCAAGTGTAACATTGACCATACCAGCGGCACAGTTCAGGTTAACGATCACACCAATAACATAAATACACAGTCAAATGACTTGGACATATCTGACTGTCACCCTAAAACTTAAGCTGGCCCAAAGCCTGCGTGAAGACCATTATGACAAAGATAGCAATAACACAACTGGGATTGTGCACACCCTTAGGCCAAACAAAAGAAACAGTATTAGCGCACTTACTGAATGGCAAAAGCGGACTCAAACCACAAAGTGGTTTGCTCTTTGACAGAAGCGCAATGGTAGGGAAAGTGACCTGTGTTTTACCGACGATTCCAACCCCTCTTTCTGATTATAATACTCGAAATAATCAAATATTATTATGTGCAGCTAAGCAAATCGAATCAGCCGTTCATCTTGCTAAAAAACACTATGGTCAAGATCGTGTGGGTGTCGTATTAGGCACCAGCACGTCAGGCATTGAAAGTGGTGAACAAGCCCTCAAATTTTATCAAAAGCAGCATGCTTTTCCAGAAAATTATGACTATGCCCTGCAAGAGTTAGGTAATACCAGTGAATTCTTGCAAGCCTACTTCTCTTTAACAGGACCTTGCTACACCCTATCCACGGCTTGCTCTTCAAGCGCTAAAGTCTTTGCCAGCGCAAGACGCCTGTTAATGGCCGATCTTTGTGATATGGTCATTGTTGGTGGCTCTGACAGCCTTTGCCAATTAACCCTCAATGGATTTGATGCCCTAGAATCCATTTCAGATAAGCTTTGTCAGCCTTTCAGTGCCAACAGACAGGGCATTAATATCGGCGAAGGCGCTGCGCTTTTTACCCTTGAAAAAAACACATCTGTTCATTCATCTGGAGCTCAAATACAATTAGCGGGAGTCGGTGAATCAAGCGATGCACATCATATATCAGCGCCTCAACCTGAAGGTCGAGGTGCCATTGCCGCCATGCAAGCCGCCATCAAAGATGCCAATATTCAAGCGAGTCAAATCAGCTATGTGAATTTACATGGCACTGCGACTCAAAAAAATGATGCCATGGAAAGTCGTGCCATTCAGGCTGTTTTTCAACCTGTTATTCCCCCTGTCAGCTCCACTAAACCTTTAACGGGCCATACATTAGGCGCAGCAGGCGCAATAGAAGCCGCTTTTTGCTATTTACTATTATCCGATGAAAACTCCCATGCTCAATTGCCCCCTCATTTATGGGATAAACATATAGATAGCGATAACCCCGCTCTCCCCTTTGTTGAGCGCAATGAATTGACTCATCACAAACAAAAGCTTCGCTATATCATGAGTAACTCTTTTGCTTTTGGCGGCAGTAATGCAAGCTTGATTTTTAGTCGTGAGGACGACAATGCTGGTGAGAAGAATGCTGGTGAGGACAGTGCTCGTAAGGACAATGCTCGTAAGAAAAGGACAAACCATGATTAACTTAAACACGATTCAAAACCATGATGTTGCCGATTACCTTCCTCATGATGCTCCAATGATTTTTATTGATAAAATACTTGAGTATCAACCTAATACTTTGGTGTGTGAAACAAGCATCACTGCAAAAAGTCCTTACTTTGATGCCTCATTATCAGGAGTGCCGAGTTATGTTGGCATTGAATATATGGCTCAAACCGTTGCGGCACTAGCAGGTATAGAAGCAAAGAAAAGTGCCGATATTATTCGCATTGGTTTCTTATTAGGCAGTCGAAAATTACAACTCCATACCCCGCTCTACCAATTGGGTAAAAGCTATCACACTAAAGTGACACGACTTTATCAAGAAGAGACAGGGCTCGCCGTATTTGAATGTCAAATTCTGAATCAAAACAAGATTATTGCCGAGGCAAATATCAACGTATTTCAACCTCAAGATCCACAAGATAGTCAGGAAACCGCAAAATGAAGCAACGCGTATTAATCACAGGATCAAGCCGAGGAATAGGCAAAGCCATCGCGCTGAAATTAGCAAGTCAAGGCTATGATATTGCTATACACTTTCACAGTAATCATGAAGCAGCCAAGGCCACAACCACAGAACTTGAAGCCTTAGGGGCTCAAGTGACTTGTTTGCAATTTGATATCAGTGATCGAAGCGCAGCAAAACAAGCCATTGAAGCCGATATTCAATCCCATGGTGCTTACTACGGCGTTATTCTCAATGCAGGCATAGCACAAGATACGGCTTTTCCCGCCATGACTGAAAATGAATGGGATAGTGTGATCCACACTAACTTAGATGGTTTTTATAATGTGATCCATCCTTGCACTATGCCCATGATCCAAACACGCAAAGGCGGCCGCATTATCACACTGGCATCAGTCTCAGGGATTGCTGGAAACCGAGGGCAAGTGAATTACAGCGCCTCAAAAGCCGGAATAATAGGCGCTACTAAAGCCTTGTCTTTAGAGCTGGCTAAACGAAAAATTACCGTCAATTGTATTGCACCCGGGCTTATCGAAACCGATATGGTTAGCGGCTTTTCCAATGATTTAGTTAAAGAAATTGTGCCAATGAGGCGCATGGGAAAACCTTCAGAAATTGCAGGCTTAGCACAATTCTTACTCTCAGATGATGCCGCCTACATCACCAGACAAGTCATTTCAGTGAATGGAGGCATGATTTAAAATGAACACACATACTAAATCTGCCAGAGAAGAGCATGACACGCTAAGCGCCGCTCAAACCATCAAACAATCAAAGTCTTCACCCCATCGCCGCGTCGTCATAACAGGCATGGCAGGAATATCTTCACTGGGACAAGACTGGAAAACCATTGCCAAAAATCTCAAAAAGAGACAAAACTGCATTGTTAAAATGGATGAATGGGATAAATTTGATGGCTTAAATACTCGCTTAGCAGGGCCTATCACTGACTTTGAAGTACCCAAGCATTATTCCCGTAAAAAAATTCGATCTATGGGTCGAGTATCACTCATGGCCACCAGAGCCAGTGAACTGGCTTTAATTGATGCCGATCTATTGGACGATCCCATCATTCAATCAGGACAAATGGGCGTTGCCTATGGCTCATCAACTGGCAGTACCGATCCTTTACTCGGTTTTAGTAAAATGCTTGATACTGGTGACATGTCAAGTGTCACTGCCACTAGCTATATCCGCATGATGGCCCATACAACTGCTGTCAATTTGGGGGTTTATTTTGGCCTTAAAGGTCGCGTTCATACCACAAGCAGTGCCTGTACTTCGGGAAGTCAAGGCATAGGTTATGCCTATGAAGCCATAAAATACGGTCAGCAAGATCTTATGATTGCCGGTGGCGCAGAAGAACTCTGCCCAACTGAAGCCGTTGTTTTTGACACTCTTTTTGCCACCAGCACAAAAAATGATGCTCCTAGCACCACACCCAGTCCTTTTGATCAAGATCGCGATGGTTTAGTCATAGGTGAAGGCGCTTGTACTCTCATTTTAGAGGAACTGGAACACGCCCAAAATCGCGGCGCGAAAATTTATGCTGAACTGGTAGGCTTTGGCACGAATTCAGACGGCCAGCACGTCACTCAGCCCAATAGTGACACAATGGAAACGGCCATACGCTTAGCCATCAAAGATGCTCAGATCACGCCCAATGCCATTGGATACGTCAACGCTCACGGCACTGCCACAGAGCGAGGCGATGTTGCCGAGACTCAGGCGACACAAGCGGTTTTTGGAGAAAAACAAGTCATTTCATCACTGAAAAGTTATACCGGTCATACGCTAGGTGCTTGCGGCGCATTAGAATCTTGGCTAAGCATTGAAATGATGAATGAAGGCTGGTTTGCGCCTACGCTTAACTTAACCCAGATCGATCCCGCTTGTGGTCGTTTAGATTACATTAAAGATGATATTCGCTTTATCGACACTGACTATGTCATGAGTAACAACTTTGCCTTTGGCGGCATCAATACGTCTTTAATCTTTAAAAAGTGGACGGATTAACCCCTATTTATCCCCGTGATACTTGAAGATTACCCTTTAACCTTACTTCCCCACTTTGTAAGAGCAAGATCATGCTTTATAAAAAAGCATGATCTTGCTCTAATAATCTCACTAAAAAACACCAACAAAGGTGAACGAACAGTTACAAAGGTGTACATTGATGTTAACTCTCATACGAAATGCATGATAAGAGTTAAAATGGATCAGTTAGTTAACGGATTACTTCAATATGTACCCTAGTATTAAACAAACAGATTATTATCCTGTTTTTACTCGCATATCTTGTTTTCTAGCAACAAAACCTCCTGCACGCTGCCATTTTAAAACACAAGTACAAATATTCCATTACTCTGAATTGGGAGATAGTTAACATGATATATTCCCTCAATGATGTTTATATCACATCAACAGGATCTTATTTACCCGGCCCCGCCATTAATAATGCACAAATGGAAGACGTTCTCGGCTTAGTCAATGGCCAGCCTAGCCAGTTTAAAGACAGTATTTTACGCTCAAACGGCATTGAACATCGCCACTATGCGCTTAATCATCAAGGTCAGCCAAGCCACTTAAATGAAGAGCTGGCTGTTAATGCCATTATCGCGGCGCTAAAAAGAGGCCAAGCTCAAAAAGAAGAGCTGCAAATGATCGCTGCAGGCACCACTATGCCTGACATACTCGCCCCAGGATTTGCCAGTATGATCCAAGGTCGACTGGGGGGCAATCCACTGGATATTTTAAGTTGTGCTGGCATATGTGGCGCTGGCGCCGCAGCAATGAAAGCAGCCAGTAACACAATAAGAATTGGCCAACATCAAAAAGTGGTTTCAGTGGCTTCTGAACGCCCTTCCAGCTTTATGCGCGGCTGTCGATTTACTCAAGAAAGTCAGTTGGCTTCGACTCGAAAAGAAGTAGAAGACGGTTTTCAGTATTTTAATGCCGACTTTCTACGTTGGATGCTATCCGATGGGGCCGGTGCTATCATAATGGAAAATACCCCCTCTAAAATCAATCTTTCGCTACGCCTAGATTGGATGGAAACTTTCTCCTATGCCAACGAGCTTGATACTTGTATGTATCTTGGCACTAATCAGGCAAAAAATATGCAAGTCAATCATTCTTGGCTTTGGGAAGAGAGCATTGCAGCGGCCGAAACCCAAGGCAAGTTGCTCCTTCGTCAGGATGTGAGACTGCTGGCCGATAACATAGTCCCCATTACCGTTCATGCCGCTAAGACCCTTAAGCAAAGAGGCATGCTGAATAATGAGGCCATAGATCATTATCTGCCTCATATTAGTTCTTATTTCTTTATGGATAAACTCTATAACAGTATGAAAGAGCAAGATGTTGGCATTGAGCAAGACAAGTGGTTTACCAACCTCAAACACAAAGGAAACACAGGTTCAGCCAGTATTTACATCATGCTTGATGATGCATTAAGACAAAACTTATTTAAGCCCAATGAAAAAATTCTGCTGATGATCCCCGAATCCGGCCGCTTCTCGGTAAGTTATGCTCAGCTAACAGCAATTGCACCTCAATAATAAGGACATTAGACTATGCTACACGAAATCAATACCCCCTATAGCGTCGAAACTATTTATGCCAGATCGCCTATTGGCGATCGCATGGCCAAGCTTAACAACCCTGTTTTTGAATGGTTAGGCTTAGCCTTAGGCGCTGTCTGGTGCGAATTTGAGGAAAAACTAAGCACCATAGATATAGTCAAAAAAATAGAAAGTAAACACTTATCCCTCGCTGAGTACCAATCTTACTTACTGAATATGCGTCAGCAAGTGAAAGAAGGCTCACGCTGGATCTCTCGCGCCGCCAGTAGCATGGATGATAGTCATGCTTTACTGCGCAACGCCTTAATTGCCCATTCGGCAGCCGAACATAAAGATTTCACTATGCTTGAACAAGACTATGTCAAGGTGGGTGGGGAACTCTCAAGGATCCAAACAGCTGAAAAAAATATCGGCTCTGAAGCATTACACGCCTATATTTTTGCTCAAGCTTCTCAAACTAATCCCGTTCATGCTTTTGGTGCCACCTTTATCATAGAAGGTATGGGCACAAAAAAGGCTGGATTATGGGCCCACTGCATTAGCAAAGCCTTGTCCATGCCTATTGAAGACATCAGCTTTTTATATTATCACGGCAAAGCCGATGAAGATCATTATGAAAACCTAATGAAAATTTTAACTTCACCTTTTATTACTGAAGAAGTGGCGGTTCGCTTAGTCAAATGTGCCAAAGTCGTTGCTCGCTTGTATGCACTGCAATTAGAAGAGTTAAATCAGTATTAGAGAAGGAGCGCCATTATGACTGTGCATAATAGACAAGATCCTCACTATTTAGATGAGTTTGTTTTAACACCTAATGTGGCAATCGATGCCGATGTGCCACATAAACAACACAATAAACCCTCACGGAATAGACAAGACCCAAATCATTTTGACGCATTCGTTTTGGCGCCTCACATTAATATTGAAGCAGATAACCAACACAGGCAAAATATTGATTTACAACGCCCTACTCGACGCTATCTTTATCCTTTGATCCGTTTTATATCCAAGATCCTCATTGTCATCATCATGTGTATTAAGCGAGTGTTGCCTTTTCTGGGATCCGAGTATTTATTGAATAAATTAGGCGTCTGGTTCATTAATCATATGGTCTCCCCCGAGGCGGCCTATTATTTTCTTCAGCACTTTCACACCGAGGCTAACCTCATTAATTTCCTTGCCAGAAACAGCAAGGGGGATGATGTGCATGAAGTGGACTTAAAACCCACAAGCATAGATCAACTGGGCAATCATAATGGGGTCAATGCCATTAAATTACATGATGTTAATCTCTATAATTTAATATTAGATCTGGGTCACTCCCATAGTGCCAATGTCAGCCAACAAGTGCCATTGGATAAACTCGACTTTTCTATGCTAACCATTGACAATATTGATGTTGAGCCCAATCGAAAACGCCTGATCAATCTGGATATGGATACCTCACTCTATATTATGGGCATTTTTATGGCGCTGTTTTTTACCGACAGAGAAATAGAGCGAGCGATCACATCATTACAGTTTGATGAAAGCATCATGGTCTCCCTCGCGAAACTCACAGGTGACGATCAATTTAAACACTGGACCCCCATGAAGTTTACTAACTGGCTGGGCTACAGCTCAGATCCCATTCGCGATCTCAGATGGCACATGATGGTGCACGATTACGCCCATGCTTATCTTAAAAAACTCAACCCCAATTGAACACCCGATCTCAACCACGATCCATTGTTGAAAGCATATGTAGAGAGCATACACTTGAACAGGTCATATATGAGTGGGGCAAAGGTAAAAAGCGCCCCACTTATCCTTTAATCGACCCAAACATCAATCCGAGCATCAAAGTACATAAAAACGGTGCGCTTAGCTCATAAAGCAGCATTTATCAGCATGGCTATATCGGCAACTTTTCGGTGAAAAAAGGGTTCTTCTTCAGGCTTAAAACATGGACTTTATCTAAGTGCCAAAGTCGCTGTTTTATGCGAATGCAACTAACAAGTGCAAACTACCCTTTATTCTCATTCATTCCATTGTCTTATCAATTCATCAAGGGCTTGAATTTCATTGCTAAGATTATTCTTAAAATCTTTTAGCCTCTTTGTTTCATCCCATAAATTTGTAATCTTCAGAGCATACAGTTTTTTTGTGGGTTTACCCAATTTGGGATTATCTTTAATACTAATATCATCTAAATAATCTTCGAGTGTCCTAACTTCTGTATTATTCTTCTTGTACCATAGCCCTAGCTTGTAACCTTTTTCTGACAAACTAGCAAACTCAGCAGCAAAAAAATCTTTAGCTTCTGAAAAGTTAGATTGATCTATAATTTTATTTTCTTTTTTAATGGCATCACTATCTGTTATGAGGTAAGCATTCCTACTGAAACTAAAGATACTTACAAGCTTTTTAAATTCATTATTCTTAGATTTCTTACCTTTTATACAGTATAAGCTATCTAAAAGTGTTCCCCCAAACATCTGAAATTCATAATGATACCCTTGTATTAATGGAGGTAGATTAACCTCAGATCGGTTTAACGCATTACTGTCATCGCGTTGAATTCGGCTGATGTTATATTAAGTTGTGGCTTTCTCTCTTTGAGTTGGTAAGCCACTAAACCACCTATTATATTGAGCATAAAACCATGCACACTTCGGTGTCTAGTATGCTCTATTTGTGAGAT